>JAZKII010000013.1:0-59723 GCA_040384945.1 Pseudomonadota bacterium | reverse complement strand
AGCCAGCATCTCGACGACGCACTTCGTGCTTTGCTCGATGATCTGAATTACTAAATCTAAGAAATTTGTTTCTTGATAAAATTTTGCGCGATGCGAATTGCATGAATATCAATCGAATGATCGAGATTTGGAATTGGATGGGCTTCAAAAGAAATATTATTTTCTTTAAGCGTCGCCTCAGCTTCAGCAAGGCTTGAGAAAGGCACGACAGAATCAGATTCGCCGTGAATCAGGCAAATTTCTGGTTTGGATAAAGTTTTTTCATTTACCATTTCCGGTAAAACCAATTTGCCGGAAAATGAAATTACGCCTGCAGGTTTCTTGGCCTGAATAAAACCCTGATAAAGCGCCATCATCGCGCCTTGCGAGAAGCCAACCAAAAAAAGATTTTCAGCTGTCAGTTTAAAACGCTCAAGTTGCGAATTAATAAAATGCTGTAAAGTTTTATTGGCATTTTTTACTGAATCTGCCATTACATTAAGGCTTCTGCGCTCCATTCCAGCGCTTAATGAAAACCATTGGTAAGCATGCGGAAATCCGCCTTCCCAAGGTTCAATCGCGTTGGGAGAAATAAAGTGAGCATCGGGTAAAATCTTTTTAAATTCGTAAGAAAGATCGAGCAAGTTTTCACCATTTGCGCCGTAGCCATGCAAGAAAACCACTAGATATTTGGGATCTTTGACATCAGAATATTCGTAAAATTTCAGGTTCGACATAGTTGAAAATAATCAGTAAAATCAGGGGTTCCAAAGGGATATGCTTACTGTCAATAATCTTTCGTTTTTCAAAGATCACAAGAAAATTTTTTCCGATTTAGGTTTTTCGGTGGGCATTGGTTCAGCCTTGATAATCACTGGCCGCAATGGTTGCGGCAAAAGCAGTTTGTTAAAAATTATCGCCGGAATTTCTAAGGCCAAGCAGGGCGAAATTTTATGGGGTGGCAATAATATTGAAAATTTCCGCGATGATTTTAACGGCGACAGCCAGTTTTTAGGTCATAAAAATTTCCTCAAACCGGAATTAACAGTTGCAGAAAACCTAAAATTCTACGCCAAACTTTCTGCCACTGAAGCAGCACTTTCTTCCGCTTTAAGTTTTTTCCAGCTCACAAATTTAACAAATGAAAAAGTAAAAAATCTTTCCGCCGGTTGGCAAAAACGCGTAATGTTGGCCAAGCTGTTATGCTGTCCGGCAACTGTCTGGATTTTGGATGAACCTTCCAATAATCTTGACAAGGCCGGAAAGGAAATGCTTCATGGCCTGATTCAAACTAGGATCAAAGAAAATGGTTTGGTAATTATAGTAACTCACGATGAAATGTTTTTTGATTTGGGCTCGCGCCTGAATCTAGAAGATTTTTCTCATTAATTTTTTTGGTAGTAACATGAGTGTAAATTTGATTTTGATAATTGCGATTCTGGCGGTATTTTATTTCTGGTATACTATCGTTATAAGCAGACGTAACAAGGCTTTAGAAGCTTTAGCTGGTGTTGATGTGCAATTGCAAAACCGTTTGGAATTAATCCCGAATATTTTAACCATCGCTAAAAAATTCATGGAGCATGAAGAAAAAATATTTACCGAAGTAACTAAATTACGTGAACAATTATCACAAAATTATGATTCCAAAAATCCGGCAGAGCTAAAAAAACATTTAGAACTTGCAGCGGAATTGTCGCAAAAAATGAATAATTTTATGTTGCGTGCTGAAAATTATCCTGAGCTAAAATCAAGTCAGAACATGCTTCAGGCTCAACAAACTTATAATGAAGTTGAGGCACAAATTGCGGCATCAAGAAGATTTTATAATTCAGCAGTGGCTTCACTTAGAAATTCAATTCAGATTTTCCCGGGCAATATAATTGCCGCAATTGCCGGTGTAAAAACCATGCCACTTTATGAAGCAACTGAAGCTGCCAAACAGCCGGTTGATGCGAAGAATTTTCTGTAAAAAATGAAATTTTTCTCTTTTGGGAATAGTAAAAACAAGGATTGCGCAATAGATGCAGAATTTGTGGAAACCGGCGTAAGAGATGCCGGTTTTGCCAAATTTTATGATGAAAAAATCAGGCCTGCCGCTTTAGATTTAGAAAAAATCCGCCTTAAATATCGCAAAAATTTTCTGATTTGGATGCCGATCGCAACTATTGCTTCGGCTATTGTCTGGATTGCATTTTATCATGTTGAAAAAAGTTCATTTCAAGCAAATTACGGCAACAAAGCTAATCAATATCTTTTTGGTTTTTGCTGCATTATTTCCGTCGGTTTTTTTTACATGCCTTATCGGGCTTGGAGCGAGTTTAAAAGCAAAATAAAATCAGGATTATTCATTAATATTTTCAGTTTTTTTCAATTCTCTTTTGATCCGGAAGGAAAGGCTGATCGTTGGGCTCTGCCGCGTTTTAATATTTTGCCTTATTATGATAAGGTAATTTCGCAGGATTTGGTTTTGGGGAAATATAAAAATGTTGATTTGGGATTTTCTGAATTGTGCGCTACCGTTGAAACAAGAGACCTAAAAGGCAGAAAAAACATCAAACAGGTTTTTCGCGGTGCAGTGGTGATTTTTGATTTTAACAAAAATTTTAAGGGTCACACTTTGGTCAAAGATGATAAAGGTTTCTTAGGAAATATGATCCAAAAAACTTCGCATAGTGATGATTTCGGCAATTTATCGCAGGTTGAATTAGAAGATCCGGAGTTTGAAAAAATGTTTCAGGTTTATTCCAGTGACCAAATTGAAGCGCGTTATCTCCTTACAACCGCCTTTATGGAGCGTCTGAAAAAATTATCCTGCCATTTTGAAAGTAAGAAAGTTGAGGCCAGTTTTCATCAAGGCAGCCTGCTTTTAATATTTCACGGCAGTAAAAATTTATTTGAGCCGAATTCGCTGCTGAAAAAAATGGATGTGGCGGGAGAATGTAAAAAAATTATCGAGCAGATTAGCTTGCTTTTTGATATTGTTGATGTCTTGAAGATTGATGAGAGAACGGGGCTGTAGTTTAAATATAATTAAGAATTCTTAATCCACTTCACTTCAAAATTCGCCGCTTCGCTTTTTTTCAAAATCTTCAAAATCTGCGGGAAACAAAAATTTAGCTTTTCATCTAATTGCCACGGAGCATTGAAAATAAACATTCCGCAGGCATGCATTTTAGTTTCATCTTCTTTTTGTCCAATATCAAAAGTGGCGTGTAAAATTTTCTCAAATTTTAAATTTCCCATCGCTTTGTGAAATTTCGCTAAAACTTCACCATCAGTTTTTATGATCGGATACCAAATTAAATAAGTGCCGTGAGCAAAGCGTTTGTAAGCTTCTTCTAAGTTCTCGACAATTTTTTGATAATCATCGGAAATTTTATTTTGGTCTTTTTCAAAAGCGGGATCAATCACGATTAATCCCCGTTTTTCAAGTGGTGGAAGTTTTGATTTTAACAGCGAAAAACCATCAAGATTAAATAAAGAAAAACGCTCGCTTCCGGCGAAACTTTTACGCAATTGGTAAAAATCTTCGCGGTTTAATTCGTTAAAAATCGCGCTATCGTCGCGACGTAAATAATCTTTAATTAAAACCGGCGAACCCGCGTAAACCTTAAGTTTTTCTGGCAATTCCGAAATTTCACAGCGATTAATTTTGGCTAAAATATGCAAAAAACGTGTTGGCAAAAAATCAGCAAAATTTTTCTGGGCTAAAAGTTTTTTTATGCCTTCATCAGCTTCAAAAGTTTTCAGCGATTTCTCATCAAAAAGATCATATTTTCCAATGCCGGCGTGAGTATCGAGCGCAAAAAAAGAGGCCGGTTTTTCATGCATTTTTTCCAAACAAAGTGTGAGAATTACATGCTTAAAAACATCAGCAAAATTTCCGGCGTGGTAGATGTGGTGATAATTCATCGTGAATGATTACTTATTAAAGAGAGAAACGATTGTTGTGCATAATCTGTAGAAACAATTAGGAGAAGTTTCCGCGTTTGGTGTTTGGTTTATTCCTGTAAGATTGTTATAAGTTTTATTTCTGGAAAGTTTTATTTTTGGTTCATTTTTAGTTTCTTCCTCAAATCTTTTGTGATCTTCTGCTTTATTTTCTTGACGAAGTTCCTTGGTGATTTTGGCGTATTGTGTTTGTAAATCTAAGTACTCTGCAGAAAACTCTGTCCTATCTAGCAGGACTTGGTGACGCTTTTTCCAAGATTCTTTATATTCTGTTTTTAAGGGTTCACTTTTCTTCTCATTCTGAACTTCAGGATTGAAGCTGACGTTTTTTTGTTTTTTTGCGTTTGTCATGAACTATCCAAAAAACACGCCGGTGATTATATAATTTAAAAGCAGAATCACAATTGATGCAGCCACGACAGCATTGGTTGTAGCAATACCAACTCCTTCGGCGCCACCTTTGGAATTATAGCCGAAATAACAGCCCATAATTGAAATTACAAATCCAAAAAATGCTGCTTTTACTAAGCCGGAAACTACGTCGATTGTTTCTAAAAATTTTAAAGTGTTGCTGATGTAAGGCCCGGGTGAAAATCCTAAAGAATGAACGCTGACCAAATAGCCGCCCATTACGCCGATAATGTCGGCAATTAAAACTAAGAATGGCAACATTAAAATTCCGGCGATTACGCGCGGTGCTACTAAATATTTGAAAGGATTAGTGGAAAGAGTGCGCAGCGCATCAATTTGTTCGGTAACTTTCATAGTTCCGATTTCCGCGGCCATTGAAGCGCCAACTCTTCCGGCGACCATTAGTCCGGCTAATACCGGTCCAAGTTCTCTTGTAATTGAAAGAACTACAACTGTTGCAATCGTGCTTTCAGCGTTAAAGCGCGAGAATCCGGAATAGCTTTGCAGCGCCAAAACCGCGCCGGAAAAAATCGCGGTTAAACCAACAACTGGCAAAGAAAAATAACCGATTTGTAAAAACTGGCGCAAAATTAATCGCGGATAAAATGGTGGCGTAAAACAGTGGCGAACCGCGTTGAGCATGAATAAAACCATCTCGCCGAGCTTTGCTAAATTAGACAAAGTGAAATGTCCGACTTTTTCTAAAAGGGTGAGAATTTGAGCAGGCATAATTTTATATTGATTTTGACATTGGTATAATTTTAATCAGCTTTGATGTTTAAGTTAAAAATCCAATCCAAATTTACAAAACTCTGCGCTTTTTTCTTCCTCGCTATTTTTATAGCAGGTGGAAGCATTTCGCTTGTGCATAGTTTTTCGCACCAAAGTGATGTTGTTTCGCATGAAAAAACCTCTGGCAAAGCACATGATTGTTATTTGTGCAGTTTTTCCTCTTTTCAAAACCAAATTTCTTTAGCGCCGAAGTTAGCATTTTATACGGCGTTTTTTTTCATGGTTTTTGCTTTACGCAAATTTAACCGCGTAAAACTTTCTTATCTTTTAGCCTCCAAAGCCCCGCGCGCTCCTCCTGTTATTTCTTAAATAAGTCAAAATAAATCTTTTCGGTTTTTTGCCGCAAGATTTCTTCTTTAAATTTAAGAAATAACTCATGAAAAAATTATTTATTCTCGCCTCTTTTTTTGGCTTTTTAGCCACAGCAGCATTTAGTTCCGACGATGTTTGGAACTACGAAGTTACCGCAAAAAAACTCGATAATTCCCGCAATAATCTATCTCCCGCAACAGGAGGAAGTTCATTTTCTTTCAATCAAAAAGACGTTGAAAATTTGCCGCAAGGTCAAATGACTTCGCTAAATCAAGTGTTATTGCGCGCTCCCGGCGTTGTGCAAAATTCTTACGGACAGCTTCACGTGCGCGGCGATCACGCCAATCTGCAATATCGCATTAATGGTGTAATGTTGCCTGAAGGTGTTTCTGGTTTTGGTCAGGCGTTGGATACGCATTTTGCCGATAAAATTGATTTTCTAACCGGCGCAATGCCGGCGCAATATGGTTTTAGAACTGCAGGTGTGGTTGACATCAAAACCAAAAGCGGCGCTTTTCAAAAAGGCGGCAGGTCAGAAATTATGGTTGGAGGAAATGATACTCTAGGTTTAAACCAGCAAGTAAGCGGTGCCAGCGGAAATTTAAATTACTATGTCAGTGCTTCGTACTTACAAAATAACCGCGGCATTGAATCGCCAACAGCGGGCAGAAATCCAATTCACGACGATACCGGCCAAGATAAATTATTTGGTTATTTTTCTTATTTGCTGGATGCGACAACTCGTTTGAACGTGATTGTGGCTAATGCGGATAATCGTTTCCAAATTCCGAACAATCCAAATCAATCAACAAATTATACTTTGAATGGTTTTGATGGATTTAATTCTGCGGCTTTAAATGAGAAGCAAAGTGAATCCAATAAATACGCAGTTGTTTCGCTGCAAGGTGTTTCCAGCTCCGATGTTGATTATCAAGTTTCAGCTTTCACGCGTTACAGCGACATGAAATTTCGTTCGGATTATGCGGGAGATTTAATGTTTAATGGTCTGGCTTCCGACATTGACCGCAGTAGTTTCGCCAATGGTTTTCAAGGTGATTTCAGTTACAATCTCAATGAAAAAAATATTTTACGTTCCGGTTTTTTCTTCAGCGATGATGCCACAAAACGCCAAAGCAATAATGCAGTTTTTGCTGCCGATACTGATGGGACACAGCTTTCCAGTGATCCATTTCGTATTTATGAAAGCAGCAGCAAACATTCCCAGCTTTATGGTGCGTACATACAAAATGAATGGAAAGTACTTAAAAAATTAACCATAAATTACGGTGCGCGTTTTGATGTTTCGAAATCTTATGTTAGTGAGAAACAGCTCAGCCCAAGGTTTGGCGCGGTTTATGATTTAAGTGAAAAAACCAAAATTCATGCCGGATTTTCGCGTTATTTTACGCCGCCGCCAACTGCCTTAATTTCATCAACGACTTTGAGTAATTTTCAAAATACTACCAATGCGTCAGAAAATTTAACTAATGGAAAAGTGAAATCCGAGCGCACCAGTTATTATGATTTGGGTGTTTCGCATAAAGTTACGTCACATTTAAATTTGGGCGTGGATGCTTATTACAAGCAGATTCGTAACCTTTTAGATGAAGGCCAATTTGGCAATGCTGTAATTTATACACCATTTAATTATCAGCAGGGAAAGGCTTACGGCGTTGAATTTACAGCAGATTATCAGCGCGATAATTTTTCATCTTTTTTCAATTTTGCAGCGCAGGAAGCTTACGGCAAAAACGTAGTTTCCGGCCAATATTTACTGGGAAATGATGAGTTAAATTATATCGCCAATAATTGGGTAAAACTCGATCACTCGCAAAGCTACACCGCTTCTGCCGGCGCTTCTTATTTATTTTTAGGAACTAAATATAGCGCTGATGCAATTTACGGTTCGGGGCTTCGTACCGGAGATAATAATTTGAATGCAATGCCATCTTACTTGCAGGTAAATTTCAGTGCGGCGCGTGATATAAATTTATTTGCGGCCGGGAAATTTAATGTTCGAGTTGCGGTGGTAAATTTGTTTGATCAAGTTTATCAGCTTCACGATGGTTCCGGAATTGGTGTTGCTGCTTCGCAATATGGGCCAAGACGCACGCTTTATTTAATTGCTTCAAAATCATTTTGATAATGCGAAATAATTTTTTCAGTTTTTTATCGGCATTGATAATTCATGCGCTGCTTTTTGCGGCGCTGTTTTTTTCGTTGGCCAAAAAAACTGAAATTCCACCGGTGTCGGTTATAAATGTCATCAATCTTGATCAGGCGGCGCAGGAAAAAAAATCAACTAAACATCACGATTTAAAACCGCAAAAAAACCAGAAAGAAACTTTGCTGCATTTTCATGAAAAAGCGGCGCAAGATTCACGTGACGCGGCTTCGCAAAAAGTTGTGCCAATCTATAATCCCTTGCCGCAAATTCCTGATGATTTGCGGCAAGAAGCCTTTGCAAGCAGCGCCGTGGCGCGGTTTTACATTGCAAATGACGGCCAGGTTTTGCGGGTTGAATTAATCAAGCCCTGCGCCAATCCCAGACTCAACCACTTGCTTTTAAAGAGCTTGAAGAATTGGAAATTTGCAACTAGCACAACTAATTCTACGCAAGATATTCGAGTTAATTTTTCGGTAGAATAGATGAAAAAAATTCTTTTAATTTTGGGCTTTATTTTGGTCTGCGCCAATGCCGAAGCGAGAGTGACGATTTTAGCCTGCGAGCCAGAATGGGCGGGCGTCGCCAAGCAAATTGTCAAGACCAAAGCCGATGTTGTAATCGCCACAAATTCGAGCCAAAATCCCCAAAAATTATTGGTTAAACCGCCATTGGTTGCGATTGCGCGTGATGCCGACATGATGTTTTGCAGTGGCAATGATTTGGAATCAAAATGGCTTACTTATTTGATAAAAAGCAGTGCTAATTTAAAATTTTTGTCGGGTGAAATTACTATGTTTTATGCAGCTGATTATGTGGGAAAGAAGCAGATTCCGAAAGGAATGGTGGTCGATCGTCCTAATCAATTAGGCTATTTGTGGAAAGGCGAGCGCGTACATTTAAATCCGCATTATATTGCGTTAATTGCTGCTGAATTTACGCGTCGCATCAAGATTATTGATCCGCTCAATTCCATAGCCTATCAAACTAATTATGACAGTTTCATAAAAAAATGGGACAAGGCGATTTTAAGATGGGAGTTAAAAGCTGAGCCACTTAAAGGCTTAAGTTTTATCGCTAATGATAATTCATGGTCAACTTTAGCAGAATGGCTGGGGCTAAAAATAATCACGCTTCGCGACGCTACAACCGGCGCTAAACCTAATCAGGTTGCTTTAAATGAAGTGATTAAAAATCTTAAAACTAATCCGGTTGAGGCGATAATTTTTGGAGGATATGAAGATAAACAAACATTACTTTGGATAAGAGATCGAACAAAAATCAGAGTGGTTTGGCTGCCTTTCACAGTTGGCGCTGGAGCTAATAGCGGCGATATTTTTCAGCTTTTTGAAACAACGGTTAATGCCTTGCTTACTGATTGTTCGAAACGTTCTTGTACAACTTTGGCGAAGCCGAAACAAGTGATCGATAAAAAGTTAAACCTAATAGAATCAACGCCAGGCAGTAAATAAAATTCCACGCTGCCATTGAAAGGCTAAGAAATACAAAGCTGGGTTGATCGCATCTGATGGCTTTGGTTTTTAGCAAGGCTTTTTCTAAGTCTTGCAGATTGTCGATTTCATTTAAATTTTCTGCTGATGAGCAAGTAGTTGGGCCACGGAATATTTTTTTCTCAACTCCGACGTGGTAGAAAGCGATGCAGCAATTAATTAACAGAAAAATTATGCAGCAGAAAAATGAGATTTTTTTTGCTTGTTTGGTTTTTAGGAAAGTAAGCGTGATAAGGCTCAGAGCGATTACAGCGAAAAAAGGTTTGCGTTGGTAAAGACATAAAATGCAAGGCTGGTAATCGAAAACATATTGCGAGATGTAGGCGAAAGTGAGGGCAAAAATTGAGCCTAATAAAAGAAATAATAGTGGTTCTTTTTTTATATTTTTCATTTGCTTGATGATCTAAATTTTTTGTTTGATCTATGCTGGATCTCCTGCTGGACTGGGTTTGTAACCCAGTCCACATGTTCAGTTCAAATTATTTTTGACATGAACGTGAGGACGGGATTACAAATTCCGTCCTGCTAAACTATTCGTTATTTATCCAAAATCTTCTTCGCTAATTCCTTACGCAACTCCACCGCTGGCTGGTCAAATGGATTAATTTCTTTTACGTAAGCAATCAAAATCGTTTCCAAAAACATTTGCATCATCAATCCGCCCAACACTTCTTCATCGAGATTTTCAATTTCAAAAATCCGAATCGGTAATTTTTTGCGGTTTAAAACTTCAATCGTGGTTTCTTGTTCAACTTTCACAATGTCACTTAATTTTTTGCCGCCAAACAAGGTTCCGCAACCTGGTAAATCCTTGATCGCAAAATTATGAGGAGAATTTTTTTCAGTTAAAAAAGTGAAAAATTTATCTTTCGGGCCTTCGAGATAAAGTTGTAATTGACTATGCTGGTCAATGGTTCCCATTGAATTAATCGGAACTGAACCAAAATTATTTTTTCCTAAAGATTCGGCCCAAAGTTGGCGATACCAATCGGTGAAATTTTTTAAATTATCGATGTAAGGCATGATAACATTATTGGTGAAGCCTTGCTCATAAAGGTCTAATTGAATGGCGCAGGAATTGCTGATTTCATTGTGATTCAAAAAATCTTCTAAAACTTTTTTAGCGCCAGTTCTGATTTTTTTAGCATCAAGTCCGGCAAGAAGTGCCGGTAAAAGGCCGACGATTGAGAAACAAGAATATCTGCCGCCGATTTTGTTGGAATGGGAAGTAATTTCAGCGCCGATTTTTTTGGCAATTTTAGCTAAAGAATTGGTTTCAGATTCGGTGATAAATAAAAATTGGGAAGCGAAGTTTTGTATTTTGGCTTTTTTGATTTCATCCAATATTATCAAGGTTTGGCAGATAGTTTCGATGGTTTCACCAGACTTGCTGATAACCAAAAAAAATGTATTTCTTAAATCAATTTTAGTCAGGCAGTTTTTAACGGTTGTCGAATCAATTGATTCCAGAAATTCCAGTTTATTTTGAAATTTTAGCGCACTTAAAGTTTTGCCGCCCAAGCTTGATCCGCCTACACCTAAAACAAGGATTTTTTTGTAAGAGGAAATTTGTTTAGAGAATTTTGTAAATTGTTGTAAATCGTTTTTATCAAAAATAACATCAATTGAAGCCAGCTTCGAAGCCTTGATTTCACTGCGTAAAACCTCGGTTGGTTTTTTGCAGGCAGTTTCAAATTTTTTTAAATTTTTCGCCGCAGAAATATTTTTGAAAGATTGCGAGTATAAATTGTGAGCCATTTAGGATTTATTTTTATTTTATAAATTGATGCAGCATTTTTACTTTTGAACTTTTTAAAGTGAAGAACTTGTAATCTTGGAATTGATTCTTAGATTGTCTTTTCTTCGTTTTACAAAAAAATCTCCATTTCAAAAGTGGCTGGGTAGCAAAGTGGTAATGCAAGAGCCTGCAAAGCTTTTATCCGTCGGTTCGATTCCGACCCCGGCCTCCACTTCTTTTATTTCTTCCTCTCCGTAACTCTTGGCGCTCTAAGGTAAATTGGTTCTAAACTTTCCGAATCTTTTTGATTTTCGGTAAATTTTTCTAACGCCAAAAGTGCAATTAAATCAGCTTCAATTTCATCTGTTTCATCCGACATTTCAAAATCGAAATTTTCTTTTTCTAAAATTTCGGCGGCGATTTTTTTACCGGAACCGCAAAGAAAGAATTTTTCTTGGGGAAATATTTGTGCTAAATCTTCGAACCTTGCCAGACTAGGATGTTCTCCATATCTTGAGTAAAAAAAATCACCGGCTTTTGCGTCAAGCAACACAAAAACTTTCTCACTTTTTTCACGATATTTATAAGCAATTGCCGCGCAGGAATTTACTAAAATTAAAGGCAGATTGGTTGAAAGTTTTAAAGTGCGGGCGGCGGAAAGGCCAATTCTGGTGCCGGTGAAACTGCCGGGACCGTTGGTTGTAGCGATTAAATCTAAATCCTGATACCAGATTTTATTTTTAAGCAGAATTTTTTCGATTTCCGGAATTAATAATTCTGCTTGTTTTCCACTTTCAGAAATTACAGTTTTGGACAGGATTTTTTTATCCGCAAGCAAAGCAACAGAAAAGCCGGAAGCGCTGGTATCAAAGGCTAGAATCAGGGTCACAAAATTAATTGATTACGCTTTTAACGCTTGGAACATCCAAAGAAAAAGTCGGAATTTTAACTTCAAAATTTTCGAGGTTATTTTTTTGCATTTGATAAGTTCCGGTCATGATTCCAGAAGGGCAACGCAAATGTACGCCGCTGGAATATTGGTAAGAAGCGCCCGGAGCGATTGTAGGCTGTTCGCCGACAACACCTTCACCATTAACTTCTTGTACAATACCTTGCTCATCAATAATGCGCCAATAGCGGCTGGTTAATTTAACTGACTCAGTTCTTTTATTGTCGAGGCGCACATGATAAGCCCAAATATAAAGATCGCCGATTATGCTGGATTTGCTGTCGATAAATTCCGGCCAAACTGTAACGATAATGTCATCAGTTCTTGCAACATAAGGCTTGCCGATGAATGTTTTTGAGAAGTCAGAAAATTTTTCTTCGAGAGGTTTATTAGATTTTGAAAGTCTGGTCATTTTTGGAATTTTGAATTTTTAAAGAAGAATACGGATATTATTTAGTTCATCCTATCCGTCATATCAACCACCCTCATCAATTCTTTTAAATCAGTAATTCCGGCTAGTACTTTTTGAATACCGTCTTCAACCATTGGTACAAAGCCTTCTTTCAAAGCATGAGTTAACAATTCTTTACGACTGGCTTCGTTTACAACTAGTTCGTCGAGTTCGCGGTCAAAAGGCAGGAGTTCGCAAACTACTATACGACCTTTATAACCACCGCGACATTTTTCGCAGCCCACGGCTTTAAAGATTTTATCAATATTACTGTGTTTTGGACCTAAAAGTCTTTTTTCGAAACTATCAAGAGGATGTTCTTTTTTACAATGTGGACATAATTTTCTAGCAAGACGTTGTCCAACTATACAAATCAAGGATCCGGCCATTAAATAATTTGGTACACCGATATTCATCAAACGCGGAATTGCTGCTAAAGCGTCGTTAGTGTGCAGCGAGCTATATACTTGGTGACCAGTCATCGCAGCTTGAATTGCGGCGATTGCGGTATCTTTATCACGAATCTCACCGACTAGAATTACGTCGGGATCTTGACGTAGCAAGGCTTTGATACCTGATGCGAAATCCATACCCACGTCAGTTCTGATATTTGACTGGCGAATCAGGGGAATGTGATATTCCACCGGATCTTCCAAAGTCATGATATTTTTATCGATCGAGTTGATGTGATTTAAAATCGTGTAAAGAGTAGTGGTTTTACCAGAACCTGTCGGACCGGTAAGAATGATTACGCCTTCTGGACGTTGCACCACTTTCTTTAACAAATTGATACTATGTTCCGAAAAACCAAGTTTATCGAGCGACAAAATGGACGATTTTTCATCCAAAATACGCATTACGATATTTTCACTATAAATTGTGGGCTGAGTTGAAACACGAAAGTCGATTTTTCTGCCCAAAATTTCTGAGTTGATACGGCCATCTTGTGCTTTGCGGCTTTCTGCGATGTTCATGCCCGACATGATTTTAATACGAACCGCAATTGCTGACCAATAATCTTTGTGAACCGAACGCACTTGCACCATTTTTCCGTCAATTCTGTAACGAATTCTAAGGAAAAGATTTTCCGGCTCAAAGTGTAAATCCGATGCGCCACGGTGTACCGCGTCAGTTAAAATCGCATCTACTAAACGTACCATCGGGGATTTATAGTCACCGCGAAGTTGCGTTTCGTCATTAATATTAGTTTTACCGGCACTGCCTTCGATCTCTTTTAAAATACCTTCGATCGACATCTCGTAATCGTAATATTGATCGATCGCTTGCAAGATATCTACTTCGGCAACGTAAACCGGATTAATGCGGAAATTTGGCGGGAAATAACGACGTACTTGATCAATCGCTACAATATCAAAAACGTCGGACATGCCGAGAGTGATTGAATCGTGAGTGTATGAAACCGGAATTAATTTATTGTGAACGGCGAATTCTTTAGGAACTTTTTTTACTAATTTTGCATCAATGATCGAAGCCTTAATATCAAATTTTTTGATACCGGTTGATTCATTTAAAATTTCTCCTAGCGCACCCTCGGAGATAAATCCCATTTCGACCAAGATAGCACCAACGGTCTTCGCGCCTTTCAGACGCGCTTGTTCCTTTAGGGCAATGGTTAGTTGATCTTCGGAGATAACCTTCTTTTCTATGAGTCGAGCGCCAATATCGACATTAGCTGATGATGTTACCATCTTTTATTTTTTCAGTCTTTTTGATTGTCTTGAAGTAAGATTGATTTTTAAATCATTTCCAAATCATGTTTTGGCTTGTTTCATTGTCAAGAAAGCAAACTCAATAATTTAATCTTATGTCTATAGTTACTCGTTTTGCACCATCTCCAACCGGATATTTACATATTGGCGGCGCTAGAACTGCGCTGTTCAATTATCTTTTTGCCAAAAATATGGGCGGAAAATTTTTACTGAGAATTGAAGATACCGACGAAAAAAGATCGACCAAGGAAGCGATCGATGCAATTTTACAAGGTCTAAATTGGTTAGAATTAAAACATGATGGCGATTTTATTTTGCAGTCAAAAAATTTAGCGCGTCATAAAGAAGTTGCCGAAAAATTGCTCGAAAAAAATCAGGCTTATTTATGTTATACTGCGGCGGAAGAGTTGGCGGACTTGCGCGAAAAAGCTGAAGCTAAAAAAGAAGTTTTTCGTTTTAAAAGTGAATGGCGTGACAAAGCGCAATCGCAATCTTCAAATGTAAAACCGGTAATCCGCATTAAAGCGCCGCTTGAAGGTGACATGGTAATTCGTGATTTAGTGCAAGGTGAAATTCGCGTCAAAAATTCGGAACTGGATGATTTGGTGATGCTGCGCGGTGATGGAACTCCAACCTACATGCTAGCGGTTGTAGTTGATGATTATGACATGAATGTTTCGCATATTATTCGTGGTGACGATCATTTAACCAATGCTTTCCGCCAGAAAGTTATTTATGAAGCGATGGGTTGGAAAGTTCCTGAATTTGCACATATCCCGCTAATTCACGGACCTGACGGCTCAAAACTTTCCAAACGCCACGGTGCAACTTCGGTAATTGAATATAAGGAAATGGGATATTTGCCGGAAGCAATGCGTAATTATTTACTGCGTTTGGGCTGGTCGCATGGCGATTCTGAACTGATTTCTGATGCGCAGGCAATTGAATGGTTTTCACTTGACAAAGTCGGAAAATCGCCGTCGCGTTTTGATTTTACTAAACTGAAATCAGTTAATAAACATTACATCAAAGAAAAAGACGAAGCGGAATTATTAAAATTAGTTGAAGAATTTTTTAGTAAAAAACCATCAGCTGCAGAAGAAATTAAAATCGCGCGTGCCTTGAAATTCGTGAAAGAAAGAGCTTCTGTTTTAAATGAATTAGCGACAAATCTGGAAATTTATTTTGATAATTTTTGCGGTGAATTTGATGAAGAAAACCAAAAAATAATCACAGAAAAAAAATTATTAATTTCCGATCTGAAAAAAGTTTTTGCTGATTTAAATGATTGGAGCCACGACGGAATTAAAAATTCTTTAAATGAATTTGCGACGCAGAAAAATTTAAAAATTAAAGATTTCGGCCCGCTTTTGCGCATCATTCTAACTTTCTCCCAAGCCTCAGCTGGCGGGATTTTTGACGTGATTGAAATTTTAGGAAAATCAGAAGTGGAAAGAAGAATTGATTATGTTATTTCCAAAACTTAATTTGGGAAAAATATCTCCTAAAAGTTCTATGAAGTAAGTTTTAAGAATCCCTTAACAACCAATAAATACTCATATGAAAATATTAAAAAAAGTTACTTATTGCGCCGCGATTTTATCACTTTTTTCATCTCCGGCTTTAGCTAAAGTTTCAGATAATTTTTATCTAAAACCATTCGCAACTATTGAATATAGTGCGCCAACTATCACGAATGGCGGCACTAATTCCGAATTTGAAACCAATAATTTTGGTCAGCAATTAAGACATTTTGAAAATATCGCCATCGGTGGCAGTCTTCGTGTTCATAAAAATTTAGGTTTCAATTTGAACTGGGCTAAAACCGAGTTGAAAAATGATACTTTGCAAAATATCGGCGCTTTGTCGCAAGAAGCGCGTTTTAAAATGAACCAAATTAATTTAACCGCTCTTGGTTATGTGCCATTGAGTGAAGCTTTTGAAGCTTTTGCTGAACTTGGGGTTGCAGATATTAATTCCAGATTGCATTATGCCACAGCAGTCGGAGTTGGTGCAAGCTACAAAGCTCACGAAACCAAAATGGTTTATGGTCTTGGTTTACAATTTAAACCATGTCCAATGTCAGACGATGCAATTCGTTTAAGTTTCCAAAAATACGCCGGCAGAATGGGTTTGTTAAATGCCCAATTGACAACGGTTCGTATTGGTTACATGAAAGCCTTTTAAGGATTTCAAAATTATTTATCTTTTTAGGAAAGCCTTCCGAAATATCTAAGTTCGTTACAAGCAATGCCAAAAAACTTTTTATTTACTTCGGAATCAGTTTCGGAAGGCCATCCTGACAAAATCTGCGATCAAATTTCAGATGCCCTAGTTGATGCTTATTTAGCCAAAGATCCTTATTCCCGTTTAGCCATTGAAACCTTTGCTACAACTAATCGTGTCATAATTGGCGGCGAAATTCGCGCTCCGGAAATTTTAAAAAAAGATGTCGAAAATATTATTCGCCGCGCCGTTAAAGAAATCGGTTATGAGCAAGATGGTTTTCATTATGACAAGTTAGAAATTACCAATTTAATTCATGGTCAATCTCCTGATATTGCAATCGGTGTTGATGCTGCAGGCGCTAAAGATGAAGGGGCCGGAGATCAGGGAATTATGTTTGGATATGCCTGCCGCGAAACTGAAGTTTTAATGCCAGCGGCAATTTATTATGCCCACCGCATTTTACACAATATCATGGATGCAGTTAGATCTGGTGAGCTTAAAGGCTTGGGTTCAGATGCTAAAAGCCAGGTGACTTTATGGTATGAAAATGGTTTGCCGATTCGCGCTGAAACGGTGTTAGTTTCAATCCAGCACAAAGAAGGCGTTACGCAGCAGCAAGTGCGTGAATTAATCCGTCCTTATGTTGAAAAATCTTTGCCGAAAGGTTGGATGTGCGATGAAGAAAAGTTTTTGGTTAATCCGACTGGAAAATTCGTAATTGGTGGACCCGACGGCGATGCTGGTTTAACCGGAAGAAAAATTATCGTTGATACTTACGGCGGCGCAGCTCCACATGGTGGCGGTGCATTTTCCGGAAAAGATCCGACTAAAGTTGATCGCTCCGCAGCTTACATGGCGCGCTATTTGGCGAAGAATGTGGTCGCAGCAGGTTTAGCTGAGCGTTGCACAATTCAAATCGCTTACGCAATCGGCGTTTCCAAGCCTTTATCACTTTATGTCAATAATCACAAAACCGGTGTTGCCGGTGAAGATTTAGTGAAAATTATTAATGAATTAGTTGATTTAAGTCCGCGTGGAATCAGAAATCATTTGGCTTTAAACCGCCCGATTTATAAACGCACTGCAACCTACGGCCACTTCGGCAGAACTCCTGATGCAGATGGCGGTTTTTCATGGGAAAAAACTGATTTAGCTGAGCAGTTAAAAAAACTGGCGTAATTTTTTTCGAGTAGGATAGATCCTTAAATCACAAACTTCATTAAATTATGAACCTTCTTTTAATCGCAATCGGCGGCGCTCTTGGTTCCATCGCCCGTTATCTTTCTTGTGAGGCCATAACTTCCCTCGTCAAAACCAACAATTCTTTAGTCGCAAAATTTCCTTGGGGAGTTTTTTTTGTCAACGTCCTCGGCTCAATGATCGCCGGTATTCTCTATTATTTCGTCATTAAAAATTTCGATAATTTCGACCCACGATTAAAAGCATTTTTATTCGTCGGCTTCCTCGGCGGTTTCACAACTTTTTCTGCTTTTTCTTTAGACTTTTTCCGCCTCGCCAGCGCCGGACAATATTCTCAGGCTTTGCTTTATGCATTTGCATCAGTCACAATCTCAATCATGGCCTTATTTTTTGGCTTTTATTCAACAAAATTAATCATTTCATAAAGTGTCTTTATTTCAGGTAACAAAAGATCTCGCCGGACTTCGTCTTGATAAATATCTTTGCAAAAAATTCGATATTTCTTTTGGGCTGGCGCAAAAAGTAATTCGCGAAAAAAAAATAAAAGTAAACGGCGCGAGAGTCGATGCAGCCTACAAAACTCATGAAGCAGACCAGATTGAAGTTTTCACCGAATTAAATAAAAGATACGCCACGGAAAACAAAAAACCGAAAGTTTCCTCAGAAAAATTAAAGAAATTTTCTTCCTGGATAATTTTTCAAGATGAAAATTTAATCGCCATCAATAAGCCATCGGGCCTTGCTACTCAAGGTGGTAGCGGAATTGAAATTTCGGTTGATGATTTTTTAGCTGGTACTGAATTACAATTGGTTCATCGTTTGGATAAAGATACTAGCGGCATTTTACTAATTGCCAAAAATGCTAAAGCCGCCGAATTTTTGACTGATGCTTTCAAAAATAAAACCATCAAAAAGACTTATCTGGCGCTAGTTCGCGGCATTGTAAAAAAACCGGAAGGCACAATTAATATTCCGTTGCGCAAAAAACTTTTGGGCAAAAATGAAAAAGTTCAACCCGATTTTGCGGAAGGAAAAGAAGCGATTACTGATTATAAATTATTGCGCAGTTTTTTTGATCATTCTCTGCTCGAATTAAAACCATTAACTGGCCGTACACACCAATTGCGAGTTCATTGCAAAGAAATCGGCCATGCGATTATTAATGATGTGAAATATGGTGGAAAAGAAGTTTTACGCAAAGATATTTGTAAACGACTTTGCTTACATGCTTATAAAGTTGAGATCGATGATTATTTTGGCAAGAAGCTGAAAATTGAAACTGAGCAGCCGGAGTTTTGTTAGTTCGAGGTGAAGTTGAGTTTTTGAGCCAAACTCAAAATAAAATTTACTAGCATTTTCTAAAAACCTTTCTTAAAAACCGCCCCGCAATACCAAACATCACACAACAAAAACCCGAAAACCCATGCCTAAAAAAAGTCACCGCTTTTCAGCATTTTGCTGTCTGCTATTTATTACTAACTCTGCAAGAGCCGTTACTCTAACTTCCGGCCAAACTGATTATACAACTCCTTCCGACATCACCACCAGTGCCAGCGGAATCATCAGTTCTCTCGTTGGAACCAGTTCATCTTTCAATAAAATCACTAACAGTTTCACCATCACAACCGGAAATTCCGGAGCCACTTCCAGCGCTTATGGCATTAGGTCGAGCGGCAATTACAACCAAATTACAAATTCTTCCGGCGCCACAATTTTAACTACCGGAAGTTCAGGGCGTGGCATTAGTGTTGGTAATTTTTCGGATGTCATAAATGCAGGAAACATCAGCACGCAAGGCACAACTTCTTATGGAATTTATTTGGGTGGCAATAGTAATTCCGCCAATAATTCCGGTATAATTTCTACAGTAAATAGCACATCTTACGGCATATATTTAAATGGCGATAATAACTCAGTTACCAATTCCGGTTCGATTACAACTTCGCAAACTTACGGAATTTATGTTAGCGCCGGAAGTGGCTCCGGCGCTAGTTCCACAAATTTTAGCACTGTCAATAATTCCGGAACAATTACCAGCAATTCGCATGGAATTTATGCCAAAGATAATTACACTCAAATTACGAATTCAGGCGCAATCACGCCGGAAAGCAGCACAAGTATTTACGGAATAATTACAGAAGGCGACAATTCAGCAATCACCAATTCCGGCACGATAACTGCGACGAAATATGCGATTTATAATTCCGGTGCCAATTCAATAATTAATAATTCCGGCACTTTAAACGGCGGCATTCATTTGGGTGGTGGCACTTTAAACATTTACGGCGGAAGTATAAGTGGCGAGGTTGTAGGCGATTTAGGAAATGTAAATATCGCTGCAGATTTTAATCAAACTTCAGTATTTTCTGATTTAACAAATTTAACCGTAACTTCCGGCGCAACTTTAAATTCAGAAAATGAAATTGAAGTTGCGACAGTTTTTCTTGATGCAAATTCTACATTAACTTTAAGTGATGGTTCTTCCGTTAGCGCCGCAATTCAAGGCCTATCTGATTCTAATGGAACTTTAAATATTTCAGGAATTGATTTTACGTCTACCAATTCACTTGGAATTTCAGGAAATTCTCTCGCTAATTTAAATATAAATTCCGGCTCTTCTTTGACATATTCTGACAATATTTATGCCGATAATATTTTAGTTGGTGGAGATTTTGATTTTTCTGCGACTGATAATTTAGAAATTTTTGGAAGCCTTTCTGGCAGTGGTTCGGGAGTGATTAATATTGGTTCCAATAATCAAATAATCAGCGGCGATTTTTCTTTATTAAGTGGTGATACTTTATCAGTTACATTAAAAGAAAATGCTGTCGGAAATTTTACAGTTTTAGGTGCGGCAAATATTGATTCAAATTCCAATTTAGAAATTACTACAAGTGCCGATCAAGGATATATTGCAGATGGCACACAGCTTACAATCATAAGTGCTGGAAGTGGATCAATAAATGCAATTAATGATGCAAATATTTCAGTAAATGGAGCAAGTTCAAATATTTACGGCTTGTTAAAATTCACCACACAATCAAGCGCCAATAATTTGATTTTAAACATTGATCGACTTGCGGCTTCTGAAGTTACGAGTAATAAAAATTCCCAAAATATTTACCAAAATCTTAATGAAATTGGGGTTGATTCTACGGGTCAATTATTGGCATTTCAGGAATATTTGGGAAGTAGTGATGAAATCACAAAATCACTAAATCAATTAGCTCCACAATCAAGCAAGGCAATGATCGCCAATAATATCAATCTTGCCACAAATTCCATAAAAACCGCTGAAACCCGACTGCGGAAAATTCATGCCAATACCGATTTAAAAAGTGGAATTTGGACTCAGGCTTTTGGCAATTCTGCAACCCAAAATGCGATAGAAGATGATGAGGGTTACAAAGTAAATACAATCGGATTGTCTGTTGGTGCAGATCGCGAACTTTCTAATTCAAGCACAATCGGCGCGGCTTTAAGCTATGCACGCTCAAATTTAAAATCACTCGATTCATCAAAAAATAATGTCATTGATACTTACCAAATTAATTTTTACAGCGGTTGTAATTTTAATAAATATTTCTTCGACAGCCTTGCTGGTATTGCCTGGAATCAATATAATTCTAATCGTTCAATTACTGCGGTTGATGCAAATGCGACAGCAAAATTTAATGGTCAAACTTATATCGCCAAAACCAAAGCTGGGTTTTCGCAGAAGCTAAAACATGGTTTTAATTTTGGCCCGGAAGTTGCGATGAGTTTTGTTCGAACTAATATTCAAGGCTACAGCGAGAAAGGTGCGGATAGTTTGAATTTAAGTGTAAAAAATATTTCGGCGAATTTTTTAGAAGGCAGAATTGGTACGAATTTAGGTTTTGTAACCACAAAAATTCCGGAATTTCCCGAGTTAAATAAAGTAGATTCGCTTTTGAAAATTTCTTACGGCTATAGTTTTATAAATGATGCACCGGTTACAGTAAGTAGCTTTGATGGACAAACAACAAACTTCACTACACAAATTTACCACGTTGATCGCAGCAGTTTAAAACTTGGCGCGGAAATCGAAGCACATCATGTGGAAGATATAATTTTTAGTTTGGAATATGGTTTCGAAAAAAGGGCAACTTTTCAATCGCATTATATGGCGGCAAAGGTGAAACAGATGTTTTAGAATAAGTCGGCAGTAGGTCGGAAGTGGACTCGGAGCAGGACGGGATTTGTAATCCCGTCCTCACGTTCATGCCTAATTAAAATGAACTGAACGTGTGGACTGGGTTACAAACCCAGTCCAGCGCAAGTGCGCGCTCGATACTAAAAAAAACTAAAACCCGTAATGCTTCAAAAACCTGACATCATTTTCAAAAAACATGCGTAAATCGGTGATGCCATATTTTAACATCGCAAGGCGTTCAATCCCGATTCCAAAGGCGAAGCCCTGATATTTTTCCGGATCAATATTGCAGTTTTTTAGAACATTTGGATGAATCATTCCGCAGCCTAAAATTTCCATAAACTTATCTCCTTTGCCAATCTTAATACGACCATTTTCCACCGAATAATTTATATCAACTTCCGCTGACGGCTCGGTAAAAGGAAAGAAGCTCGGTCTAAAACGCAATTCCACATTTTTCACTTCAAAAAACTTTTCTAAAAAATTTTCCAAGGTCCATTTCAAGTGACCCATATTCACATTTTCATCAACTACAAAACCTTCAAATTGATGAAACATCGGCGTGTGAGTTTGATCAGAATCGCGACGGAAAACTCGACCTAAAGCCGCAACTTTCAAAGGCGGTTGCGAATTTAACATTTTCCTGATTTGCGTATTTGAAGTGTGCGTACGAAGTAAAAGTTCAGAATTTTCCAGATAAAAAGTATCCTGCATTTGGCGCGCCGGATGGTCTTTCGGCATATTCAGCGCCGTGAAATTATGAAAATCATCTTCAATTTCCGGGCCTTGGGCAAAATCAAATCCAAGCTCACCGAAAATTTCTTCAATTTCCTGCATCACTTTATTGATTGGGTGAATCAATCCTTGATTTTGCTTACGTGTTGGCGCGCTTAAATCAATTTTTTCACCGGATAATTTTTCATTTAATTCAGCATTTTCAAAATCGTTTTTTGCGGCATCGATTTTTTTGGTAACTTCATCGCGAACCTGATTAATCGCTGCACCAAAAGCTTTTTTCTCTTCATTGGCAACGTTCTTTAACTGCGAAAAAAGTTCGGTAACAAAACCTTTTTTGCCTAAAAAATTAATGCGGATTTCTTCTAATTGCTGCTTGTTTTCAATTTTTGAAATTTGCGAATTGAAATCGGATAAAAGTGTTTCTAAGTTGGTCATGATTTAAAAATCTGAAAATTGAATTGAACCTCTAATCAAAACTTAACAACAATTCTATGTCAATAAATTGGTTTGGAGCCTTTACGCTGTTGAAAAAAGAAGTATGGCGTTTTTTGAAAGTTTATCATCAAACTTTATTTTCGCCGGTAGTAAATATCATTCTTTTTTTAGCGGTTTTTTCACTTTCAGTGGGCAATCATATTGCCGAGATTGAAGGTGTTCCATTCGCTGTTTTCATGGCTGCAGGTCTAATCATGATGGCATCAATGCAAAATGCTTTTGCCAATTCTTCTTCCTCTTTTGTGATGGGAAAAGTTATGGGGCATTTGATTGATTATTTAATTCCGCCGCTCGGCGCTTTTGAACTGCTTTTTGCTTTTACTTTTGGCGCGATTCTGCGTGGAATTTGCGTTGGCATTGTAGCATTTTTAGCAATTCTGATTTTTGTGCCGCTGAGTTTTTATTCATTTTCCTACGCCTTTTTCTATCTTTTTGCCGCCTGCATGTTTCTTGGTTTGCTCGGTGTTTTATGCGGCGTTATGTCGGAAACTTTCGATCACATGTCGGCGATGACCAGCTATGTAATCACGCCTTTAACCTTCCTTTCCGGAACTTTTTATTCAACCAATGCTTTGCCGGAATTTTGGCGCGGCGTTTCGCATTTTAATCCTTTTTTCTACATGATTGACGGATTTCGTTTTGGTTTAACCGGACATCATGACGGAAATTTGTTGACAGGTATTATCTACATTGTCAGCATTAACCTGATTTTAGGAATTATTCTATATTTCCTGATCAAAAAAGGTTACAGAATCAAAAGCTAAAAAGTTTTAAATTTTCACCAAAAATTAAACCAACACCATGAATAAAATAAACTGGCTGCGTCTTGCCCGCAGTGAAAATATCGGCAAATCAACTTTTTTCCGTTTAATTGAAATTTTCGGCTCAGTTGAAAATGCTCTCGAGCAAGTTGCTGATTATGCGGCGGCGGGAGGATTAAAACGCAAAATCAAGGTTTGCACGATTGAAGATGCTGAAAATGAGATGATAAATACCGAAAATTTCGGCGCCGAAATCCTGATTTTTTCTGAAGAAAAATATCCCAAATTATTGCAAAAAATTCCTGATCCGGCGCCAGTTCTAACTGTGCATGGTGATGTCGAGTTTTTTAACCGCGATACAATTGCTATTGTGGGCCCAAGAAATGCTTCATTTAATGCAATTACTTTTGCCAAAAAACTAGCATTAGAGTTGGGACAAAATTCTATCGTTACAGTTTCGGGAATGGCGCGTGGCGTTGATTCTGCAGCGCACGAAGCTTCGATTTTAAGTGGCACAATTGCGGTGATTGCGGGTGGAATTAATCATATTTATCCCAAAGAAAATGAACATCTTTACAGCGAAATTTTGAAACATGGTTTGCTGGTTTCGGAAAATGCTTTTGGCATGCCACCAAAAGGAGGAAATTTTGTGCAGCGTAATCGCATAATTTCCGGGCTTTCACTTGGTGTAATTGTGCTGGAAGCTGGCTTGCGTTCCGGAAGTTTGATTACGGCCAGATTTGCTCAAGAACAAGGCCGCGAAGTTTTTGCCATGCCAGGTTCGCCCTTTGATCCGCGCTGTCACGGCACAAATCGCTTGATAAAAGATGGGGCGAAAATGATTGAATCGATTACTGATATTTTAGATGAATTGCCAAAATTAAAATCACGATTGCGAAGTTCTAGGATATTGCGTGAACCTGATTTGGAAGAATTCGTAGCTCCAATTGCAAAATTACCAAGCGATGATGATGTGAAAAAAATACGTCAGGAAATTTTTTCAAAACTAAGTGTAGCACCAATCGCGATTGATGAAATTATTAACCAGCTGCAAATTCCGACTAAACTGGTAAATATTGCCTTGGTGCAGTTGGAACTGGCGGATAAAATCGTGATTAATTTTGGTAAAGTGGCGTTAAAAATATAGATTTAAGAAAGCGGAATCTGCCATTTTTGGCTTAGATATTTTTCAACATTTTGTCTTTCATAATTTTTCAAAGCACGATCAAAAATTATTATTTCGCCAATATTGCCGTCGAAGAAATTACTGCGAGTGCCCATTGTTGAAGATGCAATGTTAAGCGCAGATAAGCGTTTTGTCAGGCGGTTGGCGGGCAGTACGGTTGTGGTTGTGCCCGCAGTTCCATTTAGGTAATTGGTAATAGTGCTAGAGCCATCGACTACAGCAGCTATATAATTTTTATTGGCTAAAAGTGCGCCAGTTGAGGTGTCATTATTGAAATCCGGAGTTTGATAATTTACAGCGGTAGAACGCTTAAACCGAAAACTGATGCCGCTGCTCCATGTGCCATCTGCTCCGATAATGGTATGGAAGTCAGAAGCATCATTGGATGAAAGAAACACCACAAATATGGTTAATTCATTAGTATAACCGGCATTTTGTGTTATATCCATATATTGCGAAGTGCCGTTAAACTGAAGGCAGGGAAGGTTGTTGATGCATTTGCTTTTATAAGTTGGATGGTCGCTTACGGTGGCAGAATTATTTACCGCATTATTTTTTACATTTGTTTGCTGGTTTAGATCATACCAATTGGTGATCTTAGAGCCATCTATTTCTTCTTCATCATCAAGACTGGTTTCCGATGTTGCTTCCAGCCAGGTAACAAGATTTTTCATTGCACTAACCGGTGAACTTTGAGTTAGGCTTTGCGCAGTTTGCAGGCGATACAGAGCAACCAGGCGACTGCCTTGTATAGTGCCTCCAATCACAATGGCGAGAATTACTATGGCTAATGAAGTTTCAAATAAAGAATAGGCTTTTTTGGAATTCATGGTTTTGAAATTTATTTTAGAAAAGATGATTCTTTTTAAGTTGATCTAATTTTGTTTTACAAAAGTTTTGTTTGGTTACGTAACAAAATGCAAAGCATGTTTGTTTTCATAATTTTTATTTTTATTCTAACTCTTTCTTCCCAAATTTTTAAAAATTCTCATGCCAAAATTCGATAAATCAAAATTGCCATCGCGTTATGTTACCAATTCTCACGGTTGCGAAGGTCGTAAAACCATGCTTTATAACATCAAAACAGACCTTTATCCGCAAGGTTTGAATGATGAAGATTTATCATCACCATTCGTTGGCGTTGTAAGCGCCTGGAATGAAGCAGCGCCGTGTAATATCGCTTTACAACGTCAAGCCCAACCAGCTAAAAAAGGGGTTAAAGATGCAGGCGGAACGCCACGCGAATTCACTACAATCACAGTTACAGATGGCATTGCCAACGGTCATCAAGGCATGAAATCTTCATTAGTTTCGCGCGAAGTTATCGCAGATTCAATTGAAGTGACAGTGCGCGGACATTGCTATGACGCACTAGTCGGAATAGCAGGTTGCGATAAATCATTACCGGGAATGATGATGGCAATGTGTCGTTTAAATGTGCCATCTGTTTTTATGTATGGCGGTTCAATTTTGCCGGGCAGATTTAAAGGAAAAGATGTGACAATCGTTGATGTATTTGAAGCCGTAGGCCAAAGAGATGCCGGAAAAATGTCAGAAGAAGATTTGAAAATTTTAACTAAAGCTGCTTGTCCAAGCGCTGGCGCATGTGGCGGTCAATTCACCGCTAACACTATGGCCTGTGTAAGCGAGGCAATCGGCCTGGCGCTTCCTGGTTCTTCAGGCGCTCCGGCTCCTTATGAATCGCGTGATGAATATGCTTACCAATCAGGAAAAGCGGTGATGAATTTGATCGCAAAAGGCATTAAACCTCGCGACATCGTGACTCGTAAATCTTTGGAAAATGCTGCGGCGATTGTTGCGGCAACTGGCGGCTCAACCAATGCTGTTCTACATTTGC
Source organism: Pseudomonadota bacterium (assembly GCA_040384945.1). Classification (GTDB taxonomy): domain Bacteria; phylum Pseudomonadota; class Alphaproteobacteria; order Rickettsiales; family UBA1997; genus UBA2645. The sequence goes on along the minus strand of JAZKII010000013.1, from coordinate 33,091 downwards.
CGGCAATGGCTAATGAATGCGGAATTGATTTTGATATTTTTGAAATCGAGAAAATTTTCAAAAAAACTCCTTATATCGCCGATATGAAACCAGGCGGAAAATATGTCGCCAAAGATTTATTTGAAGTTGGTGGCGTGCAAATGATTCTAAAAGTTTTGCTTGATGCGGGCTACATCCACGGTGATTGCTTAACTGTAACCGGCAAAACCATGGCCGAAAATTTAGCCGATATAAAATTCAACGAAGATCAAGATGTAGTTTATCGTCCGGAAAAACCACTTTCCAAAAGTGGCGGCGTTGTAGTTTTGCGCGGTAATTTAGCTGAAGACGGCGCAGTTGTAAAAGTTGCCGGAATGCAAAATGATGCCTTGGTTTTCACTGGCAGCGCTTTGTGTTTTGATTCGGAAGAAGAATGTTTTAGTGCCGTTGAGCATAAAAAATATAAAGCCGGTGATGTTTTAATTATTCGCTACGAAGGCCCACGCGGCGGACCTGGAATGCGCGAAATGTTAGCAACAACTGCGGCAATTTACGGACAAGGGATGGGCGGTAAAGTCGCTTTAATTACTGACGGCAGATTTTCTGGCGGAACCAGAGGATTTTGCATCGGCCACGTAAGCCCGGAAGCCGCGGTTGGCGGCATGATCGCGCTTTTAAAAGATGGTGATCAAATTACGATTGATGCGATTAAAGGTACAATTGATGTTGCTTTAAGTGAGTCTGAAATTGCGGCGCGTAAAGCGGCGTGGAAGCCAAGAGAAAATGATTACCAAAGCGGTGCGTTGTGGAAATATGCGCAAACTGTAGGTAATGCCAGACTTGGTGCGGTTACTCATCCTGGTGCGAAAAAAGAAAAAATTTCTTACGATAAAATTTAGGAAATTTTTGAGGTCCGCGCTGGACTGGGTTTGTAACCCAGTCCACATGTTCAGTTCAATTAAATTTTGACATGAATGTGAAGACGGGGTTACAAACCCCGTCTTGCTTAAGACCTAAAATAATATACGGCTAACACAATTACAAAACATCAAAATGACCCAACAAAAAACCTCAATTCTCGGTCTCAACTGGCAACAAAAAACTTTTGATGAACGCCACGCCAGCACTATTTATCAGCGTTTTCAACTTTCTGAAGTTTTAAGTAACTTACTTTCCAGTCGCGAAATTTCTTTAGATGAAATTGAAAATTTTTTAGAACCAAAAATCAAAACCGCGCTGCCCAATCCTTTTGAATTAGGCGATATGGATAAAGCTGTCGCTCACGTTATTGAAGCAGTTAAAAAGAATAAAAAAATCACCATTTTTGCTGATTATGACGTTGATGGCGCAACCTCTGCTGCAACGCTAAAACGCTTTTTTCGTGAAGTTGGAATTGATGTCGGAATTTACATTCCTGACCGTGTTTTGGAAGGATATGGCCCCAATTCGCAAGCGCTTTTAAACCTCAAAAAAAACGGTACTGACCTTGTAATTACAGTTGATTGCGGAACCGTTGCTTTCAAGCCTTTAGAAGATGCCGCGGCGGTTGGTTTAGAAATAATTGTAATTGACCATCATTTGGGAGTGCTTGAAAAGCCTGATGCCATCGCGGTTATCAATCCCAATCTTTTAAATGAAATTTTTCCTCATAAAAATCTTTGTGCTGCCGGAGTTTCATTTTTATTCGCGGTGGCGATTAATAAAAAACTTCGTGAAGAAAATTATTATGCGCAAAGAAAAGAACCGAATTTATTAAATCTTTTAGATCTCGTTGCGCTTGGAACTGTGTGCGACGTAATGTCTTTAACCGGCTTAAATCGTGCTTTCGTAAGTGCGGGCTTAAAAATTTTAAAGCAGCGAAAAAATTTAGGACTGCGCGAAATTTGTGATTTGGCGGGTCTTGATGAAGAGCCAAGTGCTTATCATTTAGGATTTATAATTGGCCCGCGAATCAATGCTGGAGGGCGTGTCGGAAAATCAGATTTAGGTGCCAGAATTTTATCAAGTGAAGATGAAGGTGAGGTAAAAGAAATTGCAGCGCAGTTGGAAATTTTAAATAAACAAAGAAAAGAAATTGAAGTGCAGGTTTTAGAAGAGGCGGTGAAAGCTTTAGAATCAGGTGTTGGTGGCTTTAAAACTACAGATCCGGTGATTTTTGCGGTTTCAAAATATTGGCATCAAGGCGTGATCGGAATTGTGGCATCGCGCTTAAAAGATTTGTACAACAAGCCGGTCGCAGTAATCGCAATTGATGATGAAGGTAAGAAAGGCAAGGCTTCATGTCGTTCAATTTCCGGAATTGATTTTGGCGGAGAAATTTTAAAAGCGCGTTTGGAAGGATTGTTGCTTGAAGGCGGTGGTCACGCAATGGCGGGTGGATTTTCAGTTTTACCGGAGAAAATTTCTGAGCTTCACCAATTTTTTAACCAAAATTTAGGTGAAAAAATTATGGAACTTTCAGCTCATAAGAAAATGGAATTTGATATTGCTCTTGATTTGCCGCAGGTAAATATCGAACTATTAAAAGAGCTTTCTAAGCTAGAACCATTTGGTGTTGGCAATGCACGGCCAAAATTTATTTTGCGCGATGTGCAAAAAGTAAAAGCCAATATAATCGGAAAAACCGGTGAACATATTAGTGGTATTTTTTGTACAAAATCCGCAGTAGGTTTTACCGGACAAATTCAGGCAGTTGCTTTTCGAAGTACTAATACTCCACTGGGAGAAATTTTACTGGATCCGAAATTCACCAAACCATTAAATCTAGTTGGAACCTTGAATATCAACAGTTGGATGGGTGTTGAAAAAGTGCAGATGTTGATAGAAGATTTATTGATTTGAAAAATAAATATCTAATAATTGTGCTTCAAGGGATAATTATCTTAAATGCCAAGACTAATTCTTGACATGGTTTTGTTTTAATGATGAATAGCAATTTTAGTTATTAATAAATTTTATCTTAATTTTTTAAGAAAAACCCTTTTTTCTAAATGATTAAAAAAACGCCTTCTGCTTTCACCCTAATCGAACTTTCCGCTGTAATCGTAATCATCGGAATTTTAATTGCCGGTATAATGGGAGCTACTGGGTTAGTAAAAAAATCCAAGATTACCGCAGCTCAAAATTTAACTAAAACCTCTCCAATTGCTGGAATTCAGGACAATGCTATCTGGTTAGAAAGTAGCTTAGAAGAAAGTTTTAAAGATGCAGAAACTTCTACTGGAGATGCTGTAACAACTTGGTATGACCAAAAGAATGCGGTTAATAAATCTACTATAGTTGCAGTAGGGACTGGTCCAACTTATTCCAATACGATTAATTATATTCACTCTGTAAAGTTCAGTGGTAGTGCTGCCAATTATTTACAAGTTTCTGACGCAAGTTTTTTAAATAACACCGATTACACGATTGTAGTTTTAGAAAAGCGCCAAAGCGCCTCAGCTGGGTATTTTATTGGTGATAGTACAGTATCAACAGCGAACCAAACCTTATTATTAGGTTACACAGCCGATGCTCAAATTTCCCATTCTCAGGGAACTGGGAATGCTTATACTTCGAGCATAAGTACTTACAGTTCATCAACTGATACTCCAAGAATTTTCACTTTTGTTTCTGATTCCGTAAATGGTAAAAAAACTTACATTAACGGCATTCTCGCTGCTCAAAACTCTGATACTACAAAACTGTCAAATATAACAACACTGGCTATTGGTAAAGGTTACACTGGCGAAATCGGAGAAATTGCTATTTTCACCAGAGCTTTAAAATCTGATGAAAGAAAAACCACGGAAGATTATTTGGGTAAAAAATACTCTACTAAAGTAAATAGAACTTCAAATGCGAGTGGCTCTTGCATTAATGGTATTGTGACAACAGATGGCTGCACAATGGATTGTTCAACAGCGAGTGTAGTTGGTCTTTCTTCTCCATCGATAGTAACACAAGGAGCAAGCGGTGTAACCGGGACTTGCGGAACAGGTTATGTTGGAACTGTAACATTAGGCTGTTCAGCTGGAACCCTTGTCCTTTCAGCTTCCCCGACTATGTGTGCCTGTGACACCGGATATTATTTACTTGGTGGAGTTTGTGTAAATCCTAAATGTAGTGGAGGTAACACCACGATGTATACTGTTGCTGGAGAAATAATTCATGTATTTACATCAACTCAAACACTTACCTGCAGTCAAAATACTAACGCACAAATATTGGTGGTAGCTGGTGGTGGTGGTGGTAGTTGGTTTGGCGGAGGCGGAGGCGGTGGCGGATTTGTTTATAATTCTTCTTATTCTCTAACTGCGCAATCTTATGCAATCACAGTAGGTGCCGGTGGTGCTGGTGGTGGAAGTAGTGGAGCAGGAAGTAGTGGAGGCAATTCATCTTTTGATACTGCGATAATTGCTTATGGAGGAGGTAGTGGTGGTGCAACAAATGTATTGCCAATGGCAGGTGGTTCTGGTGGTGGTGCTAGTCGTGATTATAACATGACAACTGGAGGAGCTGTAATTGCCGGGGTGGGTGGAGTTTCTTCAGGTAATGTTGGTGGTGGTGGTATGGGTGTTGGCTGGGATGGCGGCGGCGGCGGCGGCGGTGCTGGCGGTGCTGGTGTAAGGGGATTCGGAAATGGTAGTGCAGCTTCTGAGTTGGGAGGTGCCGGAGGTGATGGTGCTACAAATTCAATTAGTGGAACAACTCTAACTTATGCTGGTGGCGGTGGCGGTTCAAATCAGGGTGCAAATAATATAGCAGCCGGTGGCTCCGGCGGCGGCGGTGCTGGAGGCGGTGCTGCTTCAAATTCTGCTGCAGTTGCTGGAACTGCTAACACGGGTGGTGGCGGCGGTGCTGCCGCAGGTGGTCCTGGAGGAGGAGCAGCAGCGGGAGGATCTGGAATTGTGATTGTTCGTTATACTAATTAACGGCGTGAATAAAGTGGGTTAAATAAAACCCCCCAATGGCTTTAAAACTGGCTTTAAAACCATCGGGGGGTTTTGTGTTCTTAAAGAAAATTAATAACTCAAATGTAACGCCTTAACCTGGCAGAATTCTTCAATTCCCAAATGCGAACCTTCGCGGCCATATCCCGAATGTTTTATTCCACCAAATGGCGCAACTTCAGTCGCAAAAGAAGCATTATTAATTGCTACCATTCCAAATTTTAAAGCGCTGGAAACGCGCCAGATTGTGCCATTATCATTGCTGTAAAGATATGAACCAAGCCCGTAAATCGTGCTGTTGGAAAGTTCAATTGCCTCTGCTTCAGTTTTGAATTTATAAAAAGCGGCAACTGGCCCGAAAATTTCTTCTTTGGCTAAATCCATTTCATGAGTTGTATTGCTTAAAACTGTAACCGGATAAAAAGTTCCCTTCATTTTTTTGCCACCGATTTCACATTTTGCGCCAAGTTTTATGGCATTTGCAACCAGGCGTTCAACCTTATCCAGAGCTGGTTTGGAAATAAGTGGGCCAAGTTTTGATGATTTATCAAAACCATCGCCAACTTTTAATTTTTTTGCTTCAACCAAAAATTTAGCGAGGAATTTTTTATAAATTTTTTCATCAACTAAAATACGGTTAACGCAAGTGCAAGCCTGTCCGGCATTTCTGAATTTGCCATGAATCAGACCTTCAACAGCTTTATCCAAATCGGCATCAGCAAAAACGATGAAAGGCGCGTTGCCGCCAAGTTCAAGCGAGACGCGCTTTAAATCTTCCGAACTTTGTTTGCTGAGTAATTTTCCAACTTTTGTTGAGCCGGTAAAACTTAATTTACGGATTTTTTTATTTTCACAAAATTCAGCGCCAATAGTTTGTGCATCACCTGTAAGTACATTGAAAATACCGTCAGGAATTCCCGCTTCTTTCGCTAAAACCGCTAAAGCCAGTGCCGAAAAAGGCGTTAATTCTGAAGGTTTTAAAATTACGGCGCAGCCCGCAGCCAAAGCAGCAGAAGCTTTTCTGGTTATCATGGCATTAGGAAAATTCCAGGGCGTAATTGCTGCAACAATTCCCACCGGTTCCAAAGTTGTGATAATTTTTTGATCAGTTTTTGGTGCTAAAATTACATCGCCTAAAACGCGTTTTGCTTCTTCGGCAAACCATTCAATAAACGAAGCGCCGTAAATGATTTCACCACGTGCTTCTTCAAGTGGTTTTCCTTGTTCTGTGGTTAAAATTACTGCTAAATCATCCTGATTTTTTAGAATTAAATCATACCATTCGCGAAGAATTTTGCTGCGTTCTTTTCCGGTTAATTTTGCCCATTTCGGCATCGCTTTTTCTGCGGCATCAACTGCCTTTCTGACATCAGTTTCATCAAGGCTTGGAACCTTGCCAATCAAGGCTTCATTTGATGGATTAAAAACCGCCATTTTTTCTTTTTTATCCACCAATTTTCCGTTGATAAAACATTTTTCGATGAAAAGGTTTTTATTTTTTAATTTCATATATTTGGGGATTTTGGTTAATATTTATTTTGTACATACATTGCATTAACTAAAATTTTTATGTTCAAACTCACAAAACTTCTCAATATTACATGCTTTGCATTTAGGTTTTCTCGCCTGACAAATATAGCGTCCATGCAGAATCATCCAGTGATGTGCGTGATTTTGCCATTTTTTGGGAATTGCCTTCAATAAAGCAATCTCAGCTTTTTCTGGCGTTGTTTCATTAATAAAACCAATGCGGTTTCCCACCCGAAAAACATGCGTATCAACTGCAATTGTCGGATGTCCAAAAGCGCAATTTAAAACCACATTTGCCGTTTTTTGTCCAACACCGGGAAGTGATTTTAAGGCTTCAAAATTCTCAGGAACTTCTGAATTAAATTTATCGATCAAAATCTGGGAAAGCTTGATAATATTGGCTGCTTTGCCATTATAAAGCCCGATTGTATTGATGTGTTTTTTTAATTTTGCTTCACCAAGTTTCAGCATTTTTTCCGGCGTATCGGCAATTGCAAAAAGTGCTTTAGTCGCTTTATTAACGCCAACATCGGTACTTTGCGCCGATAAAACTACAGCAACCAAAAGCGTGTAATGATTGGTAAAAATCAATTCAGTTTTAGGATAAGGCTCAGCTTTTTGCCAAATTTCAAAGATTTTATCGATTTTCTTTTTATCCATTTTTTGGAATTTTAGTTTTACAAATAAACTCATTACTTTTACGTTGCGCCAAATCAAGCGCCTCTTGTGGTCGCATCATCTTATTTAAAATAAAATTTCCAATGAATTTTCAGGATCTAAAAAAACAAAGCAAAGTCCACTTTATTGGTCTTGGCGGCATCGGCATGAGCGCGCTGGCGTTTGTTTTGCGCGAATTAAATATTCCGGTTCAAGGCTCAGATTTATCAGAAAATTATCTTACCCCAAAATTGCGCGATAAAGGTGCCGAATATTTTGTTGGCCATAAAAGAGAAAATATTTCTGACGATGTTTCTTTGATTGTACAGACTTCAATCATCAAAAGTGAAAATCCGGAAATTTTAGTCGCGCAGGAAAGAAACATTCCCGTGATTACGCGCGCACAGCTTTTGGGCCTGATTATGAAAGAATATAAAGGCATTACAATCGCCGGAACTCATGGCAAAACCAGCACTACCGGCATGGTTTCTTTAATGCTTGAAATTGGCGGGCTTGATCCAACGGTGATTAATGGCGGCGTAATTCATTATTTCGGCAGCAATTCTAAAATCGGAAAAGGCCAATATTTAGTTGCAGAATCTGATGAATCTGATGCCAGTTTTGTTGAGCTTCCAAGCTTTATTGGCGCGGTTACCAACATTGAACCGGAACATCTTGAATTTAGCGGTTATGCCGGAAGTTTTGACAAGCAAAAAGACTGTTTTGAAAGATATGTAAAACAAATTCCAAATGAGGGAATTTGTGTAGTTTGTATTGACAGTCCGGAAGTTGAAAAAATTTACGAAAAATTAAAATCAGAAAAGAAAAATCTGGTTACTTATTCCATCAGCAAAAAAGCTGATTTGATGGCCAAAAATATTAAAATGGATGTCAGCGGAATTAAGTTCGATGTTGAGTTTAAAGATGGTCGCGAAATCCAAGATATCCAAATGCCGATTTATGGCGAACACAATGCCAGCAATGCTTTAGTGGCAGTTGCGATTGGTGATTTTTTAGGAATCAAAGAAGAAAAAATCAAAGAAGCGCTTCACACTTTTAACGGTGTAAAACGTCGTTTCACCAAAGTTGGTGAATATGAAGGTGTAGCAATTATTGATGATTATGGCCATCACCCAACTGAAATTGCCGCAACGCTTAAAGCTGCGCGTTCATTGGCTGGAAAGCATAAAATTATCTGCGTTTTCCAACCACATAAATATTCGCGCGTGCATGATTTATTTAACGAATTTTGTGGCGCATTTTCTGATGCAGATTGTGTAATCGTCGCTGATGTTTATTCAGCAGGACAAGCGCCAATTATAGGCGCAACGCAAGATGATTTAGTGACGGGAATTTCTAAAGCCGGTCATAAAAATGTGATAAAATTAACTTCCGAAAAAGATTTGGCGAAAATTGTGAAACCACAAATTTCTTCCGGAGACATCATATTTTGTACCGGCGCCGGAACAGTAACTTATTGGGCTGCAGCTTTGGCAGATCAATTAAAAACAGTTTAGTTTGATGGAAAAAATTGCGGAAGAAATCACGATTAAAGAGCTGAATAATTTGGATGAAATGCTGCTGGCTTATTCGATTATCAAGCAAAGATATCGCGAAATGACTTTGGAAAATTTTCAAAGCCAGATTTCTGAAATGATTGCGATGAATGATTTTAAAATGATCGGTGCTTTTTTGAATGATGAAATAATCGGAGTTGCCGGTTATTGGGTGCTACGTATGCTTTATTGCGGCCGTTATATTCAGGTTTCAAGTTTTATTGTTGATGAAGACAAAAGAGGATTTGGAATTGGTAAAAAAATCCTGCGCGAAATCGAAAAAATCGGCAAAAAATTAAATTGTGAAAAGATGGTTCTTGATTCATTCACCGAAAATAAAAAATCACATTCTCTCTATTTTAAAGAAGACTTTCACATTCGCGGCTTTCACTTCATGAAAGAAATTATTTGAGAAAAGTTATGTCTAGATATGCGGATGATTATTTAATAGATAGAGACAGAAAATTTCTTATAAATAAATTGATTTCCTCTACCGGAGAGGTTGTAGGCGATATAAATGAATGCGATGAAAATGGTGATACTAAGCTGATTAGAGCTTGTCGGGAATTTGGTGCGGATTACCAAATAGGTCATTTACCAATTGTGCAATTGCAGCATTTGAAATATGTAGAACAGCTTCTAGAACAAGGTGCAAATCTCGATATTAAAAATCTTCAAGGGCGCAATGCTTTGATGGAGCTATTTGGTAGAGTAAATAGCCTGATTTACCATTATGCAGACGAGAGAATGCAGGATGCAAAGCGAGAGAGAAAAATTGTGGGCGAGCAAGTGAGAACATATACTATAGAAAGAGAGCAGGTAACGTTTAAAGAAGAAGATGTTCCTGAAAAGATTGTGCGTGATGAGGGTAGTAGTATTAGCGTTTGGACAAGATTTAAAGAAGAAGATGAGAAAGAATTTATGGATGAGGCAAAAGAATCTCTGCGCGAGCAAAAAAAAAGTAACGCAAGCAAGGTTATCAAAGCGCTACTGAAAGCGGGAGTTGATATTGATGAATTAGACAGAGAAGGAAAATCGGCATTAGTTATTGCACATGACAGAAGAGATGAGGAGATGGTTGATGTTTTATTGCAGGCTGGCGCTAATGAGTTTGAGTTAAAGATTTTAGATCCTGAATATAAATATTTAAATGATCAGCAGGATCGCAGAAATATTCATGATGACAGAAGTGAATGGTATCAATTTGTGAGTTCTATTACTGAAGGCGTTCAGAATAAGGATCTGAATAAATATCCTCGAGCACTTTCAAATCTTGCTGATAATTCAGTTTCATTTTTTGTTTCGACTGAGACTTATGAGAAGTCCAGATCTTATTACCCAGATCATAATCATAGTTTTATAAGCTCTATTGAGGCGGGCTATTTTGTTGAGCAGTTGAAGTTTCAGTCAAGGCAATTGGGATTCAAGAAATTAAGTGGAAAAGATTTTTTGGAGATAAAGCCGGGCGAGTTAGGCGATGTAATCGAATATAAATTCAATATTTCCGCAGAGAATCTCGATTCGATTCTGCAATTAAATCCTATATATTCTGGCTACAGAAATGAAGGTAGCATTTTGAAATTAGTCAAAGATTTTTCTCTGAAGCCAGGTTCAATTATGTTGTGGCCTTTGCAATCTTTGGATGAAGATGGAAAGGTTTTTCATGTAATGGCGGCTGGATGCCAAACTACTGAATTACCAACTTTGCAATTGATGAAACTATTGCCAAATTATGAGAGTGAAATTTTACCTCGTCACAAAGAGAGTGGCTTTAGTTTTCACTGGACTCCGAAAGAAGTAGAGGATGGATTGCTTATGGGAAGAGGTAGTGTTATCAAGGTTCTAAAGAAAATTTTTCTAGATAATGGTATTAAAGTTACAGAGGGTAATAGTCAGAGTTTTGCTGAAAATCCAGAGATATTACAGATTGAGGATAGAGATAAAATGCATGGCATCAGAATTGTTCCGATGGATGAGAATTCGCAAGATTTTTATGCACTCTATGGAAATATCGCAAAAGAAGAATTGAGTCATTGTGTTTCTCTGGAAGTGAAGGTTGAAACCTTTCTTGAAGCGATTGAAGGTTATCTAAATGAGCTAGAGCCTGATGACCACTCCAATAATCCAGAGAGAATAGCTAATGCTAGAGCAACTATTAACCTCATGATCGAGCAAGAGAGAGAAAGACATCCAAGTTCTTCGGTTGAGTCTGCAGCAGTATCGGCAGCTAATTCAAGAGGGTGTTGCGTTATTTCGTAGAATTATAAACTAAAAACAATGCCTCAAATCAAAATTGCTAGTTTCAATGTAAACTCTGTAAAAGCCCGTCTGCCAAGGCTTTTGGAGTGGTTAAAAATGTCCAATCCTGATGTAGTTTTATTGCAGGAATTAAAATGTGTGGAAACGGAATTTCCTTATGAAGCCATATTTGATGCCGGTTATAACGCCGCAGTTGTAGGACAAAAAAGTTATAATGGCGTGGCAATTCTTTCAAAATTTAAAATTGAAGATGTAGTTAAAGCCTTGCCAATGTTGGATGGAGAAGTTGATGAGCAAGCGCGTTATATTGAAGGTGTAATTTCAGTCGGAAATTCAGCAATTCGTATTGCTTCAATTTATGTACCCAATGGTGGTGGAGATTTATTGCTTGATGAAGCGCGCGAAAACAGCCAGAAATTTATTTATAAAATGAAGTTTCTTGAGCGCTTGAAGTCTCATTTTTCTAAGCTTCTCGAGCTTGATGAAATGCAGATTTTTGGTGGTGATTATAATGTTGCGGTTGAGGAAATTGATGTTTTTGATCCTGTAAGTTTAAATGGAACAGTTTGTTTTCATCCTGATGAGCGCAAAAAATTTCGTTCGATTTTAAATATGGGAATTGTTGATTCTTATCGCGCTAAAAACCCGCGCAGCCAGGCATTTTCCTGGTGGGATTATCGCGGTGGTTCATGGCAGCATAATAAAGGAATGCGAATTGATTATCTTTTAACTTCGCCACAAGCAGCGGATAAAATTATTGCAACTGCGATTGAAGATCGTGGTGTGCGAGATCAGGAAAAGGCTTCAGATCATTGTCCGGTTATAGTGACAATTGAGGTTTAATTTTTTAGAAAATTTTCATCAATTTCTGCACAAATTTTTACTACTTTTATCCGCGCAGTTTCGCCGCGCAAAATTTCAATTTTCGATTTAGGAATTTTTAAAATTTTTGCCAAAAATTTTATTACTTCTTCATTGGCTTTACCATCTTCAGGAACCGCAGTTACATTAATCTTCAAATATTCCTGACCTTTTTCATCAATAACTTTTTCACCAATTTTATTCTTCGCAGAATTCGGGGTAACTTTTACATAAAGTAAAAAATGCCCCGAATTTTTTTGTAAAAAAGACATTAAGAATTCATATCTTGCAAAGCGCGAACTTCAAATTTGCAGCCTTGGTCTTTATAGGCTTGAAGTGCGTCAATTAAAGCTCTAGCGCCAGAAATTGTGGTTGAATAATTCACGCCGCGCATCAAAGAAGTTCTGCGAATTGAGAAGCTGTCTTTAGTTGCTTGCGCGCCTTCAGTTGTGTTGATAACTAGTGCAATTTCTTTGCGATCAATCATATCAACAACATGCGGTTTATCTTCGGTAATTTTATTTACGATTGTTACCGCAATATCATTTTCAGCCAGGAATTTCGCGGTTCCGCGAGTTGCGACAATTTTAAATCCGACATTAATTAATTTTTGCGCCAGCTCAGGTAAATATTTTTTATCGGAATCTTTAACTGACAAAAACACCAAACCTTCAGTTAAAAGTTTCACGCCTGCAGCCATTTGTGCCTTGGCGAAAGCCAGTGGGAAAGTTTTGTCAATTCCCATAACTTCGCCGGTTGATTTCATTTCCGGTCCTAAAATTGTATCGGTATTTGAAAAGCGCGCGAAAGGGAAAACCACTTCTTTTACTGAGAAATAATCCAACTTTTTTTCTTTCAAATTAAACTCGGAAAGTTTTTTTCCGATCATAATTAATGAGGCATATTTTGCGATTGGCGTGTTAGTTGCTTTAGCCACGAAAGGCACGGTGCGTGAGGCGCGCGGGTTAACTTCTAAAACAAAAAGCCTGTCATTTTGAATGGCATATTGCACGTTCATCAAGCCTTTTACATTTAGAGCCAAAGCCATTTTCACGGTTGCAGCTTTTACTTCATCAATCATTTTTTGTGAAAGTGAATATGGCGGAATTGAACAGGCTGAGTCGCCTGAGTGAATTCCGGCTTCTTCGATATGTTGCATAATTCCGGCAACAAAAACTTCTTCGCCGTCGCATAAAGCATCAACGTCAACTTCGATTGCATCGGTTAAAAATTTATCGAGAAGAAGCGGGCCAGATTCAAAAACATCAGAATATTCGGCTAAATATTTCATCAAATAAGCTTCATCATAAACAATCGCCATGCCGCGTCCACCAAGGACGTAAGAAGGGCGAACTACAACCGGAAATCCCACTTCATTAACTTGATCGATTACCTGTTTTGCAGAATAAGCGATGTAATTTTGGGGTTGGTTTAATTCCAGTTTTTGTAAAAGTTTTTTGAAGCGATCGCGATCTTCAGCTAAATCAATCATGTCGGGAGAAGTGCCGATAATTGGAATATTTTCATCTTGCAAGAACTTCGCCAAGCTTAGAGGCGTTTGGCCGCCGAACTGTACGTTTACACCAAGCAATTCACCGTTGCTCATTTCTTTTTTGATCAACTCGATTGTATCTTCAGCGGTGAGCGGTTCAAAATAAAGACGATCAGAAGTGTCATAATCTGTTGACACTGTTTCGGGATTGCAATTTACCATAATCGCTTCAATGCCAACTGCCTTAAAAGCAAAAGCGGCGTGAACGCAGGTATAATCAAATTCAATTCCTTGCCCGATACGGTTGGGGCCTGATCCCAGAATAATAACTTTTTTTCTGTTGGTCGGATTTGATTCGCAGGAAGATAGGTTGGCGTTAGACATTTTTGCTGTTTTTTGGAAATTTTAAAAAATGGATTTTGTTTCTTGAGGCTAGATTAAAATAAAGAAAATTTATTTTCTAATTTATTCTCGCAGAAAGTTGGATTATTACATAAAGACCCACTTGAGCAAGATGAGGTTTGTAACTCCGTCTTCACGTTCAGTTCAACTTTAATTATGACATGAACATGTGGACGGGGTTGCAAACCCCATCCAGCGCTAGGTCTCTCGACGGTGACAATGATTATAGTTCATCCAACTAACTCTAAATTTGTCACCCCATCTTCACGGTGTGATTCATAAGGATTTGAGCCATACCAGATTTTTATTACAATAAACCACCCTCAAGCTTGTTTAAAATTTTTTTATAATTAAATTAATTCCCGTTGGCGGATTCGTTCGCCAAATATGGTGATAAACTCTTTTCGTAATAAACGTACATGGACCTGGGGGCAGTACCCAGCACCTCCAGCCTTCGCCCTTGCGGGCTTCGGCTGGCAGGCCAGGCTTGTCCTGGACTGTTAGACGGAGATCGTTAGGGCGAAGACTGCCTGTCCGCCATAGCCCAAAGGGCGACGGCGGAGCGGGCCATCCCACGCTACAAAATCTTCTTTTGCCGCAGGCAAAGAATGTTCTAGGCACCTGGGGGGTGACACAGCTTTCGACATGCGATAAAGGACTAGATTTTACCCGGTTGAGAAACTGCCGGTTGCTAGAGGCGCAAGCCTTACGCAATATCCGTTCAAAACAGTAAATGCAAACGACAACTTTGCTAATGATAACTTCGAATTTACTCCAGTGGCATTAGCTGCTTAGTATAAGTGATTTTATCGGGGCCGCCCGGCGCCTGTCAACAGAAGCCGGGCAACTTTCCATAAACGGATTCAAGTAAAAATTCTCATGCAAGATTTAATCGGATATGACGAAATTATCGAAAATTCAATGCGTTCGGTAATTTATGAAACTTTAAAAAAAATCGAAAAAACCGGTCTTCCCGGTAAACATTATTTTATTGTCACTTTCCTGACGCGCTTTCCTGGTGTTTTCATTCCAAAATCCCTGCTCGAAAAATATCACGAAGAAATGACCATCGCTGTGCAATACCAATATAAAAGTTTGGTGGTTGAACATGATTCCTTCAAGATTTCCCTAAGCTTCGCCGGCAAATATGAAAAACTCACAATCCCTTACAAAGCAGTAACTTCCTTCGCCGATCCTTCAATGAATTTTGCTTTAAAATTCAGCATGAGTTATGGCGATATTGAAGAATTAAGCGAAGGTGGGGATTTCGGTGAGTCAAATCAGGCCAATAAAATCGGCAAGAAAGAAAAAGGGGCGGCAGGAATTGACTTGTCGGCAAAAGTGATTTCCCTTGATGCCTTCCGCAAGAATCAAAATAACAATACCAACGACAATTCATGAATATTATCTATCAGCTTTTGTTTTTAGGTCTGACCTATGCAATAGCCGCAATTCCTTTCGGTTTAGTTTTGGCCAAAATTTATGCCGGAAAAGATATTCGTGAATTTGGCTCCAAAAATATTGGTGCTACAAACGTTGCCCGCGTTATCGGAAAAAAACTCGGTTTTGCAACTTTGGTTTTAGACGGGTTAAAAGGCGCAATTATGGTGATTATCGCGCGCTTTGCTTTTTATGATCTGGAAAATTTACATTTATTTTTAGTATTAGTCGCAGCAGTGGCGGTGCTTGGTCACGTTTATCCGGTCTATCTAAATTTCAAAGGCGGCAAAGGTGTTGCAACCGCGATTGCGGTTTTATTTGCACTTGATGCCTCAGTCGGATTTTTAGTAGTTTGTTTCTGGATTTTATCATTTTGCTTGTTTCGCATTTCTTCAATTTCGTCAATAATCGCCATTTTTTCTTCAATTATTATTTCAACATCTTTCGGCGCTCCTGGTTCGCAAATAGGCTTTTGCTGGTTTTTATCGATTTTGATTTTGGTCAGACATAAAGAAAATATTATTCGCTTGATCACCGGCGAAGAAAAAAAATTGTAACATAAGACATGTCAGAAAAATTAATTGTTGCCCTCGATGTTCCTGATATTTCCGCCGCTAAAAAACTGGTTGAAGAGCTGGGTGACGAAGTAATTTTCTATAAAATCGGCCTCGAATTAATGATGGGCGGCCAATATTTTGAATTGGTAAAATGGCTCAAAAATAAAGGCAAAAAAGTTTTCGCCGATCTCAAACTTTACGATATTTCCGAAACTGTTGCCCGCGCCGTAAAAAATCTGGCGCAATATGAAATTGATTTACTCACAATTCATACTGCCAGCCACCAAATCATGCAGCAAGCCGCGGAAAATAAGGGTAAAATGCAGATTATCGGCGTTACGGTTTTAACTAATCTCGATGCCAAAGATTTAAATGAAATGGGTTTTGACCCCAATATTTCGCTGGAAAATTTAGTTCTTAAAAAAACCCAAATGGCTTTAAATGCCGGCTTAAACGGCATTGTTGCTTCTGCTTTAGAAGCGCCGCTTTTGCGCCAGAAATTCGGCTCTGATTTTTTAATCGTAAGCCCGGGAATCAGGCTTGAAGCAATCGCCAATGATGATCAAAAACGTGTTGCCGATGTAAAAACCGCGCTTACAAATGGCAGTTCGCATTTAGTGGTTGGAAGGCCAATCACGCGCGACGCCAATCCCAAAAATGCGGCGCATAAATTTAATCAATTGATTGCCAATTTTTCGTGAAACTTTCACAAATTCTATCTCAGGTTAAAACTGATTTTAGCGTGCCAAATGGCGTGTTAATTGACTCAATCGAGATTGAAGATATTGCGATTGATTCACGTTTAGTGAAAAAAAATTCAGTTTTTTTCGCACTTCCGGGGAAAATAAATGATGGTTCGAAATTTATCGCCAGCGCTTTAGCCAGTGGTGCCGCAATTGCGATTTCAGAAAATGATGAAAATTCCATAAAATCTTCAAATCCATTTCAGCTCCTTGTTGAATTTTTACAAATTTTTTACGCACCGCTTCCAGCCAATATTTACGCCATTACCGGCACTAACGGCAAAACATCCACCGCAGAATTTACGCGCCAGATTTTACAATTTTTAGGCAAAAAATCGGCATCAGTTGGAACTCTCGGTGTAATGTGCGATGATGAAATAAAAGATCATTTGCAAAATTCTTCACTCACAACTCCCGATATAGTTTCATTGTACAAAAACCTGTACAATTTGAAAAAATTCGCAGTTAACGATGTGGCAATTGAAGTGAGCTCGATCGGCTTGGAACAAGGGCGCATCGCAGGTTTAAAAATTGATGTCGGTGCTTTTACAAATTTCACGCAAGATCATTTAGATTATCACAAATCGATGGCAGAATATTTCCGCTGTAAAATGATTTTATTTTCTGATGTGCTACAAAAAAACGGATCGGCGGTTTTAAATAGTGATTTAGAAGAGTTCGCGGAAATCAAAAAAATCTGTACTGAAAAAAAATATAATATCATCGAATATGGCTTTAAAGCACGCGATTTAAGGCTGCAAAAAATTGAACATATTGAAAATGGTCAAAAAGTTTTTTTTGAATTTCAGCAAAAAAACTATCAATTTGAATTGTCAGTAAATGGAGATTTTCAGGCTTTTAACGCGCTTTGTGCTTTAGGAAATGTACTTACAAAGTACAATTTAACAGAAGCAGAATTACAAAATCTTTTCCAAAATTTTGATCAATTGCAGCCCGCGCCGGGAAGAATGCAACGTGTCGCAATCTTACCAAACAAAGCCCAAGTTTTTATCGATTTTGCTCATTCGCCGGATGCTTTAATTAATGTTTTAAAATTGGCGCGCGAAATCAGCAAAGCGCGGGTGTTGGTTTTGTTTGGTTGCGGAGGAGATCGTGATGCTAAAAAAAGGCCGATAATGGGCGGAATTGCTAGTGAAATGGCGGATTTTGTAATTGTCACCGATGATAATCCGCGCAGTGAAAAAGCCGAAAATATTCGCGCCGAAATTTTAACTTATTGCGACATGGCAAAAACTGTTGAAATTGATAATCGTAAAACCGCAATTGAAAAAGCGCTGGCAATGTTGCAGCCCAATGACATTCTGATTTTGGCCGGAAAAGGACATGAAAAATATCAGATAATCGGTGCTACAAAATTTGAATTTGATGAAGAATCAATCGTAAAAAATGCCCTCAGAAAATTTTCTTAAACCCACATTCGGCGTTACTTTTAAAGATCTTTACGAGCGTGAAGGGCTGGAAAAATTAAACAAAAAATTTGAAGAATATTTAAACGAAAAAAACCCGGAAATTGCGGCGCGTTTTTTGACATTAAAAAAAGTGGAAAGTGGTCTGGAATTTATGACCAATCCACAGAAATCACAGGTTTTAATTGATGTCGCGCGAATTCTAGAAGATTTTATTGCGGAGCTTTTCAACATTGAAAAAGAAAATTCCGACTTAAAAAAACGTCACGAAGATTTAAAGAAAATCTATCAAATTCGCCGCGAATTTGTGCAGCGGGAAGTGGCAAAAAAAATTACCACAATTGCGCCGGATATTGATGGGATAAGCATTCTCAAGAAATTAAATATTCCTTTTGATGATGTTGATGATCTGGAAAAACAACTCGCCGAAGAAATTTCTCAAGAAAAAAATTTAGAAGAATTAACGCTTTATTCAGTTTGGGCGCTTTATTCAGAGCAAGGTCGCCGTCTTCACAAAAATGGTGCGCTTTTTATTTTGCCGAAAAAAATCGATCACCAAAACCTGTTAAATCCAACTCATGAAAAATCAAAAAGAGATGGTTTTAATTTAACTGATGATGGCTTTGGACTCAATCGTGTGTTGGCTGAGGCCAATTATTGCATTTTCTGCCACAAGCAGGAAAAAGATTCCTGTAAAACCGGAATTAAAGCACCACCACACACTGTACATACGCCGGCAAATTCCGGTAATAATTTAAAAATTGATCCTCTCGGTGTTGAACTTCATGGTTGTCCGCTAGATGAAAAAATCTCGGAAATGAATTTGTTAAAATCTGAAGGTTTTTCACTCGCTGCTTTTGCGGTTGCTGTGGTTGATAATCCAATGATTGCTGGCACCGGACACCGTATTTGCAATGATTGCATGAAATCGTGCATTTACCAAAAACAAGATCCTGTTGATATTCCGCAAATTGAAACGCGTACTTTAAAAGATGTTTTAGCTCTGCCGTTTGGCTTTGAAATTTATTCACTTTTAACGCGCTGGAATCCGTTAAATATTGCTAAAAATTTGCCGCAAAAAAAGACAGGTAAAAAAATCTTGATCGCTGGACTCGGGCCTGCAGGCTATACTTTAGCGCATCATTTGCTAAATGACGGTCATGAAATTGTAGCAATTGATGGTTTAAAAATTGAGCCATTAAATTCACAAATTTCTGGAATCGATGAATTTGGAAATCGTCAAAAATTTAAGCCGATCAAATATTTAGATGAAATTTATGAACCGCTTTCAAGCCGCTTGATTCATGGCTTTGGCGGCGTTGCGGAATATGGAATTACGGTGCGTTTTGACAAAAATTTCTTAAAAGTTATTCGCTTGCTTTTAGAGCGCCGAAAAAATTTCCGCATGTTTGGCGGCATTCGTTTTGGTTCGTCAATTACTGATAAAACTGCTTTTGAGAATTACGGTTTTGATCATGTTGCACTTTGTATTGGCGCAGGTCGGCCCAACATCATTAATTTAAAAAATAACTTTGCCAAAGGCGTGCGTTCAGCTTCAGATTTTTTGATGTCGCTGCAATTAACCGGCGCTTTCAAAGAAGAATTATTTACCAATCTGCAAGTTCGTATGCCGATTTTGGTAATTGGCGCGGGGCTTACGGCTGTCGATACAGCTTGTGAAGCGCAGGCTTATTATTTAGTGCAGATTAAAAAATTTGCCAAGAAAGTTGCGGCAATCGGCAAAGAAAAAATTTGGGCAATTTTAAATGAAGAAGAAAAAATTATTGCAGCAGAATTTTTGCAACATGCTGAAGAATTAAAAAATAATAATGCTTTTGAATTGCTGAAAAAATGGGGTGGCGCAAAAATTATTTACCGCAAAAAATTGCAAGATTCTCCAGCTTACAGGCTGAATCATCAAGAGTTGAATAAAGCTTTTGAAGAAGGTGTAGAATTTGTCGAAAATATTACGCCGCTGGAAGTTGAGATTGATGAATTTGGTCATATTAAAAACCTGAAATGCGCCGATGATAAAAATTTCAAATGCAAAGCGCTTTTGATTGCGGCAGGAACTACGCCAAATATTTCGCCGGCTTTGGAAGATGGTTTGGATTTTAAATTGGATGGAAAATATTTTTCCGAAATTGATGAAAAGGAAAGACATTTTGATGCCACACACAGCGCGCGTCCGCAGCAGTTTAGCGTGATTACGAAAATTGATAAAAATTCAGGAAAAGCTGTGAGTTTTTTTGGTGATTTGCATCCGAATTTTGAAGGAAATGTTGTGAAGGCGATGGCGAGTGCAAAATTAGGACATGATCAAATTACGAAAATTCTGGCACAAAAACCGGCGAATTTTGCAGAGGGTTTTTTAGATAAAATAAATTCTGAATTTTTAGTAAAAATCGAAAAAATCGAAAGGCTTTCTGACTATGTGTTAGAAGTGTCGGTGCGCGCTCCGCTGTTGGCAAAACAAACTGAAATCGGGCATATTTTTAGGTTACAAAATTATCACGCTTTGGCGCAGAAAATTGGCGATCAATTACAAGTTATGGAAGGTGTTCCATTAACTGCACTTTCGATTGATCGTGAAAATGGAATTATTAGCGGTGTTGTAGTTGAAGTTGGAGCTTCAACTAATTTGATTAAAAATTTTAAAGTGGGCGAGCCTTGTGTTTTTATGGGTCCAAGCGGATCGCCAACAGAAATTCCAAAAAATGAAACTGTAGTTTTAGTTGGTGGTGGCCGCGGAAATCAGCCTTTAACTGCGATTGCGCAAGCTTGTAAAACAAATGGTTGCGAAGTGATTTTCTTTGCCGGTTATCGCAAAAAATCGGAGATTGTGCGTTTGGAAAAAATGCAAAAATCCTGTGATGTTTTGCAGATAGCAATTGATGAAGAAAATGGCTCGGTTATTGAAGTTTTAGCAGATTACTTTTTGAAAAATCCTAAAAAAATCGATCGTATTTTTACGATTGGAAATGATCAAATGATGCATGAAATTGCCAAGTTGCGTCATCAAAATTTAGTGCCTTCAATTAGTGAAGCACCTATTGCCATCACTAGTTTGAACGCACCAATGCAATGTATGTTGAAAGGTGTTTGTTCGCAATGTTTGCAAAAAAGAGTGAATGAAAAAGGTGAGAAGGAATATTTTTATGCTTGTGCCAATCAAGACCAGAATATGGATAAATTGGATTTTGGGCATTTACATAATCGCTGTGAGCAAAATTCTTTAGGCGAGAAAATTGCGAAAATGTGGGTTAATGCGAAGTAACTAAATGATTGAAGGCAAAAACAGTTTTTGCTCCTTCTGGTTCAATATGTTTGGAAGGCGCTTTCGTTGAGGATACTAGCTCTGAAACTAATGATTTTCTGCTATTTTCATTTTCAATTCCTGGAGCATTTTCATCCAATTCTTTATTTAAAATTGTTTGAATCATTTTTGAGCAATCTCTAACAGCTAAAGATTTTACGGCTAATGAGGAATCTTTCGGAGTTCGGTTAGGATAAAGGATGTTTTTAATACGTTGAGCAAAATGATCTCCTTTAGCCGGAGCTTCGCAGGCTTTAATTTCATCTTGTTTTTCACTGGTTAATTTTATTGCTAATTCTTCAGTGAATTTTTTCCATTCAACCGGATCGTGAGTAGGATTTATTGCTAAAATTTTATCAGACTTAACCTGATTAATGTGATCTTCAACTTTGCCCGATGCAAAATGTGCGCTCATGAAAGCTAGTTCTGCTATTTGACTTGCAACTGGAACTGGAATTAATCCAGAAACTTTCCCCCCAACTTCTAATGCTTGGGTAAATGCGCTTTCTTCTTGTTTGAATCCAGTATGAACGCCCATTGCTCTAAATTGTTCATCATTTAAAGATTGCGTTATTGTGAGATGATATCTTGCGAGCTTTTTGTTTGCGGCGATTTCTTCGCGGGTAAGAAGAGGTCTTTCGGGGGTTAAATGGCTGTAACTAGAACCAATTGGATTTGAATAAGGTAATGTTACAGCCATTTTTATACTTTTAGTTAACTACAGTTACTGCTCTTCTATTTTTAGCTAAAACTTCTTCGCTAGTTCCAAAGAAAGCTGGACGTTCTTTACCGTAAGAAATAATTTTAATTCTTGCGGCATCAACACCGTTGGAAGTTAAATATTTTTTAGCAGCATTAGCTCTTTTTTCACCAAGTGCGATGTTATATTCGCGGGTTCCGCGTTCGTCGCAATGGCCTTCGATTGTGATTTTGATTCCGGCATCGCTTTTTAACCAAGAAACTTGGGTATCAAGGATTTTTTTAGCATCGTCAGTTAAATCAGCTGAATCATAACCAAAAAGTACGCGGTCTTGAACTTCGATTTCTTGTACTGGAACTTGTTGATTTAAAGCATTAGCTTGTTGCTCGCCTTCAATAGTTTGATAAGAACCTTTAGTGTCAACTTGAGTGGCGGCTTTATCCTCAGTTCTTAAATCGTCGCTTTTAGTTTTGCTTTGGCAAGAAACCAGCAAAAGAACAGCGGATAAAGTTAGGAATTTTTTAAGCATTGCAACCTCGAAATATTGTTGGAAATTAGTTTTTTGAAAAAGATCGGTTTGGAATTTATTTTTTGCTTACCTAATGTCAAGAAAACAGGTGCGACAAATTACAAGTTATTTTAAAGACGTGATAAATTTTTACACCCAAATTAAATATAATCATGACTAAACCAATACAACCACTTTCACCACCAAATGCTGCCGCAAATAAACCAACTTCTGTAGCAGAATTGGTTGATGCAAAGCTAAAACAATTTTTTGAACAAGAGCACGCAGTTGTTGTAACAGATGAAGATAGGAATCAGAAGAGAAATGGTCAGTTATATAAAATTCCGGAGCTTTATCAAAAAGAACATCTTGATCTCATCAGGGGAAAATTGCGGGATAATTTTGTTAAAAAATGTGGTGGTGATGGAGCCAAGGAATCAAATGAAGCAAACGCAAAGGCAATTGCAAAACAACTTGAAATTGCCAAGAAAATTTTTGATGAAAGAAGTGATAATATCAGATGCTGGACAAATGTTAAACGTCAGGAATATGAAATCAGAAGATTTGAGTTAAAACCGGGGCAGGTTAAGCTGGGTAATTTGATGACTCAAATGGGCAACAATATGCCATTTGTTGATGAAGATGGAAATCAGATAGGCGGGCCGGGAGGAGTTCCTCAACATGCTTTAAAAACATCTATATTATTTAATGAAAATGGAGATTACGCCAGTGGCAGAACTAGTGTCGGCTCTTATCATGGTTATGGTGATGGTGAAGCAGGGGTTGGGCTAAATCCCTACAGTTTTGTAGGTGGCAGTCAGACTGAGATTGATAGGGTTAAATATCGTGATTACCCGGTGGTTCATACTTCAATGCCGCCAAGAGCCTATCGTAATATTGTTTTTGATAGTCGGATTAGTGTTCTCGATGATATAAAAGTTAATGATAACCGGCTCAAAGTTTTTCTTGAAGAAGGTCGTGAAGATTTAACGCCGCAAGAAAGAGCGGGGATTAAAACCAGGAGTAAGGCTTGGCACAGAGCCAGTAACCTTGCTGAAAGTTTTGGTGATTCAGTTCACAAACTAACAAACTGGGCAGGACGCGGTGTTCTCAGTAGCTCTAAAGCATCAGATAGCCAGAAATATAAAGATTTTTTGACCAGAAGAAATGAGCTGATTGCCAACATGCTGTGGAAGGCTGGACCTAATGCGCAAGATGCCAGTTTTTATCTTAAGGTTTTGAATAAGGTAAATAGTGCTTTGTCTGAAAGTGATGATGTAATGGATCAGGCAACTTTCCAAAAAATGCAGAAGCTGATTACTGATGAAATTAAAGTAGAAAATACTGCGACTAAAGCCGAATTCGAAGCTTTTAATAAAAAGCTCAACGACATGAATGATACAATGCTCACAGGTTTACAGAAGCATGTTGATGAAGATGACAGATTGTGGAAATATCGTTGTATGCAGGTGTTTTTATTGCTCACGCCGCTTGGAGCATTCTCAATTGCCGGCCATGTATTTAGCTATATCGATCCCTTTATGGAATTAATCGGGCCTTTATTTGATGCCGGTAAAACTTTAGGTGAAGGTTTGGGCGCTATGGCTACCAGCGATGTTCTTGGTCCCTTTGGTAAAATTGCGGAAGCTTTTAGAATTGATGATGGCATAGAATTATTTTTTGAGAAAATGCCGATAGTCAGTGATCTTTGTGAAATATTTGATTTCGCAACCGATAATGATTTGGTACAAAATGCGCTTGGTGCAGCAGCTCCTCTGCAATTTTCACCAATAGCTCCATTAATGATTTTTGGCGTATATTCATTATTTCGTGCTGATGCCGAAATGACGCAATGGCAAAAAATTTCAGCTTATGAAGTAAGCCAACATAAGGCTTTAGAGGAGGTGTTCAAAGGATTTGAAAAAGGACATCATACCGGACTTGAAAAGCGAATCAACGCATTTTCTGATAGAAGAATGGCTACGCTTAAAGAAGCTAATCTGGATGCAAAGTTAGTAGAGTTTATTTCCAATGCTAATTCTGAGACATTAGATGCGTTATTTGGCGGTCTGCAATTCAAGGTCAAAGATGAAGTTGGTAACCCGTCAACGCAATCAATGTCACAAATTTTGGGTAATGGTGGCAAGGAGAAGTTTTTTGAGATTTTATATGATGTAAATAGTGATGCCAAAAAAGAAGCTTTGGATCGGTTTTTACTCTTTAGTGCAGTTCAAGATAGCACCAAACCTTTTGCGGAAAATTTAGCCGTATTTCGTCAAGAAAGATCAGCAGCAGATAAGAAAAAATTATGCGATAAATCGATCAAAGATTTAAATGATAAATTTATAATTCAGTCGGCGATAAAATTAAATCTTACTACCCCGGAAAAGCTGGCAGAAATAAGGAAGGAAATGGTAGCTCAAGGTATAGATAAGAATAAAGGTGAAACCCAGATTTGTGAAATATTAGAAAAGAGATTGAAAGATCTTGATACCAAATATCTTCTTGATCTGGCTAAAACCAAAATTCCAAATGGCGCAATTTCTGAACCAAAAGCCATGCCTTTAACCAGAGATCCTTTATTTCAGAATAACACAATAACAGTGGGAGGGAAATAATCATTAGTCAGGAAAATTTTTACATCAATTCTCAGGCAGAATTAAACCGTATGGTTGGCCTGATTAAGACAGCAGGAGTTGCAGCGCTGGATACTGAATTCACGCGCCAAACAACTTATTATCCGATTTTGTCAATCATACAAGTCGCCGTAAAAACCTCTCCCAAAAAAAAGGAATCTTTTATCGTCGATTGCATGACCGATATTGATTTAACCGAGTTATTTGCAGTTATTGCTGACCCAAAAATCATAAAAATTTTGCATTCCTGCACTCAGGATTTGCAGATTTTTCACCACAAATCTGGCTTGCTACCGCAAGGTATTATTGACACACAATTAATGGCCAATTTTTGTGGTTATGGTTTTAATATCGGCTATTCGCCTTTGGTTGATAAAATATGCGATTGGCAACTTGATAAAGATCAACAAAGAAGCGATTGGCAACTACGACCGCTTAGCGCCAAACAAATTGAATATGCGCTTTTAGATGTGCTTTTTTTAGAAGAAATTTACGATGAACTTTGCACAGTTTTAAAATCAAAAAACCGTTTCGAATGGCTTTTGGAAGAAATGGAAAGTTTCATCAATAAAAGCCTTTTTAAATCGGATGAAAGTTTGAGTCGCGATTATTCTTTCCGTGGTAAAAACGAAAAACAGATTGCTCAAATTAAAGCTTTAATTTCCTGGCGCGAAGGTTGGGCCAAGAAAAAGGATGTTCCGCGCCAACATTTTATAAAAGATGAAGCAATTGAGAAAATCCTAATGGCGCAGAAATTTCCTTCAAGTTTTACGGCAGAAATGAAAGCAGAAGCGCAAAAAATTCTTGATGAAAATGAAGAAGTGCTGGATAAACCAAAGAAAGAAGAAAAAACTTTTGCCATGCGTGAATCGCAAAAACTTTGTTACGCTGAAGCTAAAAATTTTATTGCTGGAATTGCGAGTCGTGAAAAATTCCAAGAACAATTTTTGATCACCGCTTCTGATTTAAAAAAAGCAGTTTGCGATAAAAAACTTTTTGACAAAATCGCCAGCGGATGGCGTTATCAGCTCTTCGGAAAAGAGCTTGAGCAGTTAATTCTTAATTTCTAAAAATTAAAATCATGAAAAAAATCATCGCTGCCAACTGGAAAATGAATCACGCTTTCGACGAAGCTGATGCCTGGATGGACGGTTTTTTTAAAAATTATTCTGCTAAATATGACGAGTTGCAAAAAGTGGAAATGGTGCTTTGTCCGCCCGCTTTTTTGCTTGATTATATTGATAGCGAATTGATGGATGATTCTTTCGATGACCTTGAAGATATCATGAAACGCGATCATAAAAAAGTGGAAGATTTTTCTGCCGAAGAATTAAGTGCAATCATGTTGGAACAGCGCCCAATCAAACTTGGTGGGCAAGATTGTCATTATGAATTAGCAGGTTCATTTACCGGCGATATCAGCGCGACAATGTTAAAAAAAGTTGGTTGTGAATATGTTATTATCGGCCATTCCGAACGTCGCGAAACTCATTTTGAAAGCAGCGAAATTGTCGCAAAAAAAGTACAAGCAGCTTTGAGTCAAAGCCTGACACCAATCATTTGTGTTGGCGAAAGCAAAGAAACCAGAGATGAAGGAAAACATTTAGAATTTGTTTATAAGCAAATCAAAACTTCAATTCCGGAAGAAGCAAATTTCACCAAACTGGTAATTGCTTATGAACCAATTTGGTCAATTGGAACTGGCCAAACTCCAACAGTAGCGCAGATCGCCGAAATGGCAAAATTACTTGGTAAAATTTTTAATGAAAAACTTAGCAGCCGCGCCAAAGAATTTTTTATGCTTTATGGCGGCTCAGTAACATCGCAAAATGCCAAAGAAATTTTAGAAATTGAAGGTGTTAGCGGATTGCTTGTGGGCAAAGCTAGCCTTGATGTTGAAGAGTTTATTAAAATCAGTATTTCTTAACTAAATTTATAAAATCATGACAGAAAATTTCCGCATCGAATCCGATTCTTTCGGTGAAATCAAAGTTCCGGCACAAGCATATTACGCCGCGCAAACTCAGCGCTCCGTACAAAACTTTCCAATCTGCAATGATAATCCGGGCCATAAAATGCCCAAGGAAGTTGTGAAAGCGATGTTGTTAGTAAAAAAAGCGGCAGCGCTTACCAATAAAGATTTAATGGCGGCTGATCCAAAATCTGATGAATTCAAAAAATTCTCTCCCGATTTAGCAGATAAAATTGTTGATGCTGTTGATATAATTTTAGCAAAATTTGATTGGTTTTACGAAAACCATTTTCCATTAGTGGTTTGGCAAACCGGCTCCGGTACTCAAACCAACATGAATACTAACGAAGTTATTGCTTCAGTTGCTAATGAAAAAGTATCAGGCCAAAAAGGCGGAAAATCTCCGGTTCATCCCAATGATCATGTGAATTTGGGACAAAGTTCTAACGACACTTTCCCAACTGCAATGCATGTTGCGGCTGTACTTACAACGTATGAGAAATTGCTTCCGACTCTGGTTAGATTTTCTAATGAATTAGGCAAAAAAGAAGCTGAGTTTAATGATATAATCAAAATCGGCCGCACCCACACGCAAGACGCAACGCCAGTAACTTTAGGACAAGAATTTTCGGCCTATAAAGTGCAAATTCAAACTGCGGCAGTTTTCATTTCTCAATCAATTTCTTATGTCTCTCATTTAGCGCAAGGTGGTACGGCAGTTGGTACGGGATTAAATTGTCATCCAAAATTTGCAGAAAATTTTGCTAAAAAAATTACCGAAGTTTCCGGTTTAAAAGAGTTACATCAAAAACTTTTAAACCTTGATTTAGGCCGCACAACTTTGGCAGATGGAGTTTGGAAAGTAAAAGATTCTAACCTTGCAAAACTAGGTCTGAACCAGGCTGACAGCTTCGTCACCAGCAAAAATAAATTTTTCGCTTTGGCCTGTAATGATGAATTGGTGAATTTCTCCGGTTCATTAAATTCTCTCGCCACTTCCTGCATGAAAATCGCTAATGATATTCGCTTTTTAGCTTCCGGTCCACGTTCCGGACTCGGTGAAATTTCACTTCCGGAAAATGAACCTGGTTCTTCAATCATGCCGGGAAAAGTAAATCCAACGCAATGCGAAGCTTTAACAATGATTGCGTGCCAAATTATGGGAAATCATGTGGCTGTTACGGTTGGGGGTTCTAATGGACATTTCGAACTAAATGTTTTTCGTCCAATGATTATCAGAAATATCATGGAATCGATTAATCTTTTGTCGGATGGAATTAACAGTTTCATCGATCAATGTTTAGTTGGAATCGAAGCTAATCGCGAACGCATTACGCAATTATTGGATCAGTCTTTGATGTTGGTAACGGCGTTAAATCCTTATATCGGTTATGATAATGCGGCTAAAATTGCTAAAAAAGCCCATAAAGAAGGCACGACTTTAAAGGCTGCTGCTCTAGCTTCCGGCCTTGTTACATCGGAACAATTCGATCAATGGGTTGATCCGAAAAATATGATTTAGTTTTTCAGCAGTCGCAAAGAAAAATTTTAGGTCGTCGAGCAAAGGCCTTTAGGCCGTCGTCGAGACGCTAGCTGGATCATCACGCTAGCGTCTCGACGACGCACTTCGTGCTTTGCTCGACGACCTAAAAAACAAAATTTTTTAAAAATTTAATGCTACAAAATTTCGACATCACAATCATTGGCGGATCATTTGCTGGCATGACTACAGCGCTTGCATTAAGTAATGTTTCGCCAAATTTGAAAATCGCCATTGTTGAAAAATTAGATATTTTAACCCAAGACAGAAAACGCGATGGTCGCGCTTATGCAATTTCCGCAGCTTCATTAAAATTATTCAAAGAAATCGGAATTTATGATGAAGTTGCGCCGCATGGTGGAAAAATTTCTGATATAAAAATCACCGACTATAAATCATCTTTTATCCTTGATTTCATTGGGCGCGAGGTCGATGCCGCAGAAGGCCAGCTGGGTATGATTATTGAAAATTATCACATTCATAATGCGCTGCGTGATCAAGTTTTAAAGCGT
Source organism: Pseudomonadota bacterium (assembly GCA_040384945.1). Taxonomy (GTDB): domain Bacteria; phylum Pseudomonadota; class Alphaproteobacteria; order Rickettsiales; family UBA1997; genus UBA2645. The sequence continues at coordinate 4,073 of JAZKII010000013.1, read as the reverse complement.
GAAAATATCACAGTTTTTTCTCCTAATTCTTATGAAGAAATTAAGTTTGGTGATTTGGTTAGTGTAAAACTTGATGATGGAAAAATTCTGCATTCAAAATTATTACTTGCTTGCGATGGCCGATTTTCAAGGCTTCGTGAGCTTTATCAAATCAACACGACACAAAAAAAATATTTCCAAACCGCAATAGTTTTCAATATTGAACATGAAAAACCTCATGAAAATATTGCTTATGAAAAATTTCTTCCCGGCGGTCCGCTGGCAATTTTGCCGCTGAAAAATCCGCATCAATCTTCAATTGTTTGGATCGCGCCGGATCAGTTGGCACAAGCAATTTTAAGTTTAGATGAAGAAAATTTTATCCAGCAATTAACCAAAAAAATGGAAAATTCTTTAGGAAAAACTCATTTGGTTTCTGATAAATTTTCTTATCCGCTAACTTTAATTGAAGCGGAAAAATTCTATCACGAAAAAATGCTTTTGATCGGCGACGCTTCATGCGGCGTGCATCCAATTGCGGGACAGGGATTTAATCTGGCAATTTCCGGAATTAATATTCTTTGTGAATTAATAAAAAATAACCTGCTTTGTGGCTTTGATATTTCCAGTCCAAGCTTGATTAACGGTTACAATAAAAAAGCCAAATTCGAAGCTAAAAAAATGTTGGTTGCGACTGATATTTTAAATTCTTTGTTTGAAACTAAAAGCCTGTCAATAGGCGTGGCGCGTGACTTGGGATTGGGATTGGTAAATAAATTTACTAAGTTAAAAAGCTTTTTTATTAAAAGTGCCGGTGGGTTTTAAGAGGATATTATTTTATTTTTGTCGCAAAGAAAATAATTTAGGTCATCGAGCAAAGCACTAACGTGCTTTGCTCGATGACCTGAGAATCGCAATTTTTCTATAAATTTAATTCGTTACAAATGTTTCTTTATCGTATTTTTTCAGTTCTGCTTTTTCCGGTTCTTGAACTCTATCTCATCTATCGCGTTATCAAGAAAAAAGAAGATAAATCGCGTTTGAGAGAGCGTTTCGGAAAAACCAAACAAATCCGTCCCGAAGGTGATGTAATCTGGCTTCACGCCGTTAGTGTTGGTGAAGCAAATTCCTCTTTGGTTTTGGTGGATGATTTACTTGAAAAATTTCCACAGGCGACAGTTCTTTTTACCACAACAACACTCACTTCTGCCTCAATAATCGGATCTAAAATTCCTAATTTTAATGGTCGCGTGATTCATCAATTTTTGCCAATTGATTCTTATTACTGTGTGCAAAATTTCTTCGATTTCTGGCAACCAAAAGCAGCGATTTTTGTAGAATCAGAAATCTGGCCCAACCTTATTAACAGCGCTTATCGACGTGGAATAGAAACATTTTTGGTTAATGCCAGAATGTCAGAAAAATCAGCAAAAAAATGGAAAATTGCTCGAATGATTGGCTTTAAAATTTTCGATTCTTTTTCGATAATTTTCGCCCAAACCAATGATGATAAAAAACGTCTGGAACAATTGACAAAAAATGAAGTTTTATTTTACGGAAATTTAAAATCCCAAGCGCGTAACCTTGATTTTAATGCTATCGAACTTGAAAAAATAAAATCACAAATCGGTTCGCGCAAATTCTGGCTTGCTGCCAGCACTCATAAAGGTGAGGAAGAAGCTGTATTATTTTCGCACAGTGAGTTGAAAAAAACTTCCCCTGATCTTCTTACTATTCTAGTTCCACGTCATCCGAATCGCGCTGATGAAATTAAATCATTGATTGGATCAGCGAATATTTCACAGCGCAGCCAAGGACAAAACATTGAAAATGCTACAGAATTCTATCTCGCCGACACTTTAGGTGAACTTGGTATTTTTTACCGTTTGGCAAAATTTACTTTTATCGGCGGCTCTTTACTTGAGATTGGCGGGCATAATCCATTTGAGGCAATCAAACTCGGATGTGCCGTAATTTCAGGGCGGAAAGTTTTTAATTTTAAAGAAATTTACGAGAATCTCGAAGCGCAAAATGCTTGCGTCATGATTGATTCAAAAGAGCAATTATCGGCACAAGTAAAAGAATTTCTGCAAAATGAAAATGCGGTTCAAGTGATGTCCGAAAAGGCTTTAAAGGTGATTGGAAATTCGGATAATATTGCAGAAAAAATCACTAACAAAATTAGCGAGGTTTTAAGTAATCAGGCTTGATTAAGCCTCGCTTGGTTTTTTAAAACTAGGCTATGCCAACACAATACGAAGCTTTAAAAGAAACTCTGTCAGAATTATGCGGAAAAAAGTGGAATGATACAGCAGATGACTGGATTAACACTGGTAGTAGTGATGAGCAAAGATATGATAATTTTCTCACAATCGCAAAAGATGCCGTAAAAGAAAGTATGCCAGAGATGTTTGGCATACTTAATCGTGATGAAAGCATTGTTCTTAGATATCAAAAACTAGGATTGCCGATAGATAAAATACCAGATTTATGCCGCGAATTATATTTTAAAGAAGGTGCCAGAACTAAACTTTTTTTAAAATTTGTAGAAAAATCCGATATTAATCCAAATAAATTGGTAGAAATAACCAAGGATTTTGTACATAATTTAAATGATGAAGAGAAGGTTATTTTAACCTTGCAAGTTGGTAAAATTAGGGAGGCTTTTCAGGGTAGAGAAGATGATATTCTTCATATCGCGAATGCTAGAGCCGGTTATGATGTTTGTTTGTCCTCATTGCTTTCGCGACACTCTTTGCAAGAATCATTAGATGAACGCGGTTTGGCCCAGGTAAAAATAATGTTTAAGTTGGATGAAATACCACCACAAATAACATTATCTTCGCTTTTTTTCTATTATGATTTCAAAAATAGGCTTGAAGTTAGACCTCTAAATCCCTCTTTTACAGAATTGTTAAAGCCGGAAATGTTATCTGAAATAAAGAGAGAAATTTGTTCACAAGATAATGCGCTTTTCTTAACTAAAAGAGAAAATCGCAAGCTGGCTTCGGTGATTCCAATTGATTTGCCGCAGATTGAAATATTGGCAAATTATTTGAAATCCAAATCAAGAAAAGTTTTGGATCTTGTGGGCAGAATTGATGATTATCAAATTAATTTTGACGGTTATAGCGGTGCATTGCTGGTCGATCGCGGAGATGGTGAGGATTTTGAAAGCAGAAAAGCCCGTATTAACCTGAAATTCCGGGAATTATTGAGTTTTAGTAATTTTCAAGATGGGCTTTTTTCCGCCGGTGAGGAAAACATGGAGGAAATTGCAAATTTGGGAAGAATGATGCTTCAGCAAAATGCGCAGGAAGTTTCAAGTTTTATCAAGGAAATAATTGATCCTTCCGTTAATCTGAGTGAGGAAAATGAGTTAAAATTATATAAATCTTTTGCCGCTAATAAATTCAAGTTGGCATTGATTTTCTCGGAAGAAGGCGGAATTGATAGATATGTCGGTTCTGTAGGACAAATATTAAAAGATGGTTGTGTATCTAATCTCGGAACCAGCACCGGAATTGCGGTCGGAAAATTTTTATTTGCAGAAAAATGTGATCAAAATCTTTATTCTATTTTTGTCGATAAAATTGCCATTCCGATTTTAGATAGCCAAGAAGATGCTTTGGGAGCTGATGCCATGGGTTTGGAAATTTTTGATAGTAGCATAATCAATGATAATTATATTTTGCCGAAAGGCCTGGCTCTGGGATTGCAAGAGGTGTTTAAAGGTGGTTCTAAAAGATCTGACGCGTGGGAAGTAATTTTAGAATCAATAGGAGAAGAAAAATCTCAGCAATTGTCAGCAAATATTCTACAGAATTATCCACATTATTACGAAGGGACGGCAGCTAAAATTGCCACTTACTTTGAGTTGCAAAAATCATTGCCTCAATTGTTTGAAAATGAATATATGTGGGATTTTAAGGATGAGGTTGAAGTGATTTTAAGTACAATAGAGTGGAATAAAATACCGAGATCTTGCGTAATTCATCCCGAAGTTCAGCAGGTTGTTCAAGAAAATGAGGAATTGTGCCACAATAATTAATTAATAAGAAAAAGGGGCCAGGCTACTTTTCCCCAAAAAGTAG
>JAZKII010000012.1:0-18828 GCA_040384945.1 Pseudomonadota bacterium | reverse complement strand
AAATTAATGTCAAATAAAGCTTGTTTTTGGCCGTAGAATAAATTGATATTTTTTGCTGAAATTTTGCTGGTCATGACTGCGATTTGTAGAAGAGATTTAAGAACTGCCAAATAAAATATTTTTTCATTTCTAAATTAACATTTATTTCTTCGATGCGATTCAAAAAATTCATTCCCCGCTCACTTTATGGAAGATTTTTGCTGATCATCGTAGTGCCGATTTTGATCGTGCAGCTGGTTTCGATTTACGTTTTTTATTTTACGCATCTCGACGTAATCAGCAAACACATGGCTCGCAACATTGTTGAAGAAATGGTCTTCATCAAAAAATCAGTCAATAAACCGGAATATGAAAGTCTTTTGCAGGATTTTTCCCAAAATGTCAGTTTGCATTTTTCTTTTGAAGAAAGACGGCGTTTAAAAAAGAAAAAAATCGGCGATAGCAGCTGGCGCCAAAATAAAATTTATGATTATATTGATCCCTTGGTTGATCCTTACAACCGCTTGAAATCAGAACTTGATAATCACGGCTTAAAACCCTATGAAATTTTTGAAAGCCCAGATGATGATGATTTTATCATTGTGAAAGTTCAAACCAAGCAGGGCTTGATTTCTTACGATGTTCCGATCAAAAAAATCACCAGTTCCAGTTCTTATGTTTTTACATTCTGGATGATTTTAACTGCACTCATAACTTCCCTTATTTCGATAGTTTTCTTGCGTAATCAAATTCGCTCGATCCGTGAATTACGCGACGTTGCAGAAAAATTTGGCCGCGGTCAAAATGCAGAAAATATTAAGCCAAATGGTTCGGAAGAAATTCGCTCACTGGCAATTTCTTTTATCAAAATGAAAGAACGTGTAATGCGCCAAATTACTCAGCGGACAGATATGTTATCCGGCGTTTCCCACGATTTACGCACGCCTTTAACCCGCATGAAATTACAATTGGAAATGATGCCGAAATCCGAAGAAACTGAGGATTTAAAAAACGATATTTCCGATATGGAAAAGTTGGTTGATGAATATCTAGATTTCGCCCGCTCCGACGACAAGGAAAAAAGCAATATGATTGAGATCAAAAAATTCCTCCAAGAAAAAATCATCAATTATTACCACAAAATGAATAAGAGAATTGATGGCTTTTTGAACCTTAAAGATGACCTCGAAATACCAGTAAAAAAACTAGCCTTGAAGCGCGCTCTGGTTAACTTAATCGACAATGCTTTTAATTACGGAAGTTTGGTTAGTTTGACCGCTTCTCTTTCCAATAATAACCTGATAATTTCAATTGATGATAATGGTCCGGGCATTCCAAAAAATGAGCGCAGCAATGTATTTAAGCCATTTTATCGCATTGACAATTCTCGCAACCTCGATAAAAAAGCTGCCCAATCCACATCTGGAGGCGGCTCCGGACTTGGATTAGCAATTGCAATGGATGCTATCACCTCTCACGGCGGACGCATCAAACTTTCTGACTCACCATTTGGCGGTCTTCGTGTAACAATTTTTATTCCAGTTTAATGAAACGAATTTTAGTAACCGGCGGTGCCGGATTCCTTGGCTCTTTTTTATGTGAAAGACTTTTAGCAGCCGGAAATGATGTAATCGCGCTCGATAATTATTTCTGCGGCAGCAAAAGAAATATCGAACATTTAATGAGCAATCCGCGTTTTGAAGCAATCCGCCACGATGTTACACAACCAATTCATTTGGAAGTTGACGAAATCTATAACTTCGCTTGCCCGGCTTCTCCGGTGCATTACCAACATAATCCTGTCCACACTACAAAAACCTGCGTCATGGGCGCAATCAACATGTTGGAATTGGCGCGCAACGTAAATGCTAAAATCATTCAAGCTTCAACTTCAGAAATTTACGGCGATCCTTTGGTTCATCCGCAAGCTGAAGAATATTTCGGTAACGTAAATACAATGGGCGCGAGATCTTGCTACGATGAAGGCAAGCGCGTTGCCGAAACTTTGTTTTATGATTATCACAAACAATATGGCACTGAAATCAGAATCATCCGCATCTTCAACACTTACGGCCCGCGCATGTCGGTAAATGATGGTCGCGTGGTTTCGAATTTTATTGTTCAAGCGTTGCAAGGCGAAGACATCACCGTTTACGGCCAAGGCGATCAAACCAGATCATTTTGTTATGTGGATGATTTAGTTGACGGAATTATTAATTTCATGAATTTGCCGGGAAATGAAATTGGCCCAATTAACTTAGGCAATCCGGGCGAATTTACCATTTTGGAATTAGCCCAAAAAGTTCTGCAAATGACTGGTTCAAAATCAAAAATGATTTTCAAAGACTTACCTCAAAACGACCCAATGCAACGCAAACCGGTAATCGATAAAGCAAAAAACTTGATTAACTTTTCTCCCAAAGTTGAGCTTGAGCAAGGTTTAGAAAAAACCATTCACTATTTCAAAAAAGTTTTGGAACAAAAATGACCGGAATTTTTGCAATTCATAAGCTAAAAAATGCCAAAATAACCAATAACTCCGTTATTTTACACAAAGGCAAAGTGGTTAAAGAGTCTTGCGTGGCTGAACCTCAATATCAAAAATATCAAAAACTTGGATTTCGCTTAAAATATTTTTTCCCGATTTTCACAAATCCGAGAAAAACTTATATTTTAATCACCGACGAATGGTCCAAAAACTATTGTCACTGGCTGTGGGAATCGCTTTCAAAACTGATTAAATTAAAAAAAGAATCTCCAAAAGCGGTTTTGGTTTTGCCAAAATCATATCTGAAAATTGACTTTGTCATAAAATCTTTAGAAGCCTTTGGATTCAACAAGAACAATATCAAAATCATTCCCAATAAATCGCATTTACGAGTAAAAAATCTCGCTTTTATTCCTTGCATCGACATCACTTCTCAAGGTTATTATAATTTCTTAAAGCCAAAAGAAGTGTCTAAAATATTGACTTCGCATTATTTGGAAAAATTAAAAACCAATTTCGGCGAAAGAATTTATATCAGCCGTTCTAACCCAAAAAAATATACCGCTCGCCAAATTTCCAATGAACAAGAATTAACCGCGATGCTTTCAAATCATGGCTTTAAAACTGTTTATATGGAAAATTTTTCTTTCCTAGAACAGATTTCGATCATGAATTTTGCTAAATATGTTATTGCTCCACATGGAGCCGGCATAACAAATTTTATGTTTTCCAAGCCCGATTGTCATTTATTAGAATTGGTAAATATCGGTTGGCAAAAAACCTGTTTCGCTGAAATTGCCGAAAAAATGAGTGCAAATTATCATCGTTTGGATTGCGCAGGCTTCGGCGAAGAAAATAGAATAGAGCTTAGAAATATCACTGTTGATGTTTTAGAACTCGAAGAAAGATTAATTAAAATTTTAAGATCAAAATGAAAATCACCGTAATTGGCAGCGGCTATGTAGGCCTAGTTTCAGGAATTTGCTTTGCCAAAATTGGCCATGAAGTTGTTTGCGTGGATAAGGATGAAAATAAAATCGCCAAATTAAAATCCAGTATAATCCCGATTTTTGAACCAGGTTTAGAATTGCTTTTAGCAAATTCAGTTAAAGCAAAAAAAATCTCTTTTACTACCGATTTAAAAGAAGCTTTAAAAGATTCAAAAGCTGTGTTTATCGCAGTTGGAACACCACAAGATGAAGATGGTAGCGCTGATCTTTCTTATGTTTTGTCAGCAGCAAAGGAAATTGCTGAACTTTCTGATTCTTACAAATTAATTATCACCAAATCTACAGTTCCAGCCGGAACCGGCGCGAAAGTAAAAAAACTAGTCGCAGAAACAAATCCACAACTTGAATTTTCTGTGGCCTCAAATCCAGAATTTTTACGCGAAGGTGCGGCGATTGATGATTTCATGAATCCTGACCGCATCGTTGTCGGCGTTGAAGATGAAAAATCAGCGCAAATTTTCGCCGAAATTTATCAGGCTTTTGCAGCAGAAAAATTAATTGTTACCGATATTGTTACCGCAGAATTAATTAAATATGCCGCTAATTCTTTCCTCGCAACCAAGATCGCTTTCATCAATGAAATGGCCGATTTATGCGAAGTTGTCGGCGGAAATATCAAACAACTTTCCCATGCAATTGGTCTTGATTCACGCATTGGTGAAAAGTTTTTAAACCCGGGCCCGGGCTTTGGCGGCTCATGTTTTCCTAAAGATATTTTGGCACTTTTAAATGTGGCCAAAGAAAACAAAGTTGATTTATCAGTTGTCGATTCGGTAATTACTTCAAATTGTAATCGTAAAGTTAAAATGACTCAGAAAATTTCTGATATTTTGGAAGGCAAACTTGACGGCAAAAAAATCGCACTTTTAGGTTTGGCCTTTAAAGGAAATACTGATGATATTCGCTATTCTCCAGCAATTGCGATTGCGAAAGAATTGCTAAAAAAAGGTGCCAAAATTTCTGCAACTGATCCGGAAGCAATTGCAAATTCTAAACGTGAATTTGCTGAATTAAAAAATATCGAATTTTTTGACGATGCTTACGAAGCCATGAAAGACGCGGATTTAATCGTAATTGCGACAGAATGGGACAATTATCGCGAGTTAGATTTAGAAAAAATTAAACATACTACTAAATCGAAAAAGATTCTTGATTTACGTAATTTGCATGATGCGAAAAAAATGCAAGATTCCGGCTTTGAATATTTCCATGTTGGACAGAAGAAACAGTAAACGCTTCCGTAGCTCAGGGGATAGAGCATTGGTTTCCTAAACCATGCGCGCATGTTCGAATCATGCCGGGAGCACCAAACACCAATTATTAATATGATAAAAATCGATAAAATCACATTACAAGATAACGTAATCCTCGCTCCAATGTCAGGAGTTACTGACTTGCCTTTTCGTCGCTTGGTAAAACAATTTGGCGCATCTTTGGTCGTTTCCGAAATGATCGCTTCGCGTGCCATGATTATGCAAACGCGCGAATCAATGAAAAAATGCCAGAAAGACGAGGCACTTTACCCAATGTCAGTGCAGCTTGCCGGCTGCGATCCGGAAGTTATGGCGGAAGCTGCAAAATTAAATCAGGATTTGGGCGCAGATATAATTGACATTAATTTCGGATGTCCGGTAAAAAAAGTTGTAAATGGCTTTGCCGGAAGCGCTTTGATGAAAGATGAAGATTTAGCTACTCGCATTATGGAAGCAGTTGTAAAAGCCGTACAAATTCCGGTTACCATGAAAATGCGTTTAGGCTGGAATTATGAAAATTTAAATGCACCAAGTCTGGCTAAAAAAGCTGAGGATGTCGGCATTAAAATGCTTACGGTTCATGGCCGCACGCGCTGCCAAATGTATAATGGCAATGCCAATTGGGAGCAAATTTCTAAAGTTACCGACGCCGTAAAAATTCCGGTAATTGCCAATGGCGATATTAAAAATTCGGCCGATGCCAGAAAAGCTTTAGAATTATCACGTGCCAGCGGCGTAATGATTGGTCGCGCCTGTTACGGAAAACCGTGGCTTATCAGTCAAATCAATGCCGAATTAAAAGGTGAAATTGTTGCCGCAGCGCCGCCAATCGAAGAACAAATGAATATTGTTTTGAACCATTTTGCCGAAATGATTGAGCATTATGGCGAACAAGTTGCAATTCCACTCGCGCGCAAACATATTGGCTGGTATAGTTCCGGCCTTAAAGGCTCTGCGGATTTCCGCGCTAAAATAAATGTAACTCAAGGCGCCGAAAATGTGCGCGGCGAAGTTGAAAAATTTTATAATTCCCAATGTCTAATTTAAAAATTCAGCTAGCACAAATTAACCCGACAATTGGCGATCTTTCTGCTAATTGTGAAAAAATTTTGCATGAGTTTAAGAAGGCAACTGAGCATCAATGTGATTTGATAGTTTTCCCGGAAATGGCGCTGTGCGGCTATCCGTGCGAAGATTTATGGCAAAAAAAATATTTTATTTCGGAAATTGAAAAGAAAATTTTAGAAATCCGCAAAGTTTCACAAAGCTCTAAATGCGCGATTTTATTGGGCGCTCCGACTCTAACTTTCAACCGCAATAAAAAAGAAATAATCCAAAATTCCGCTTATTTAATTGAAAATGGCGAAGTTAAAAAAATCATCAATAAAAAAACTTTACCTAATAATGGCGTCTTCGATGAAAACAGGTATTTCGAGGCTTCCAACACTCTTTCTCTCATTGAATTTCGCGGTTTAACTTTAGCAATTTTAATCTGTGAAGATCTGTGGGATACAAAAAATATTTTTCTACTTCAGGAACAAATTTTTGATGCTGCAATCGCGATTAATGCCTCGCCTTATTCCACCAAAAAACACGAATATCGTAAAAAAACTGCGCAAAATTTTACTAAAACTTTAAACAAGCCTTTGGTTTATGTAAATCAGGTCGGCGGCCAGGATTTTCTAGTGTTTGACGGCTCTTCATTTGTAATGGATTCTCAAAGCCAAAATGTTTTACAGCTTAACGGATTTTGCGAAGATGGTGCGATTATTGAAATCAACAAAGAAGGCGAAATAAAAAGCCCGATTGCGGAAATTTTACCAAGCGAAGAAGAGCGCGATTATTCAGCCTGCGTTTTGGGATTACGTGATTATATCCACAAAAATAATTTCAAAAATGTTTTGCTCGGAATGTCCGGCGGCATTGATTCGGCGCTAGTTGCAACAATGGCCGTTGATGCTTTAGGGCCAGAAAATGTCACACTTTACGCTTTGCCAAGCCGCTTCAATTCTGAAACCTCAATGATTGATGCCAAAACCTGCGGCCATAATTTAGATTTGGAATTAAAAATTATTTCTATCGAAAGCACGTTTGACACAATGCTTTACACGCTGGGCGAGATTTCAGATTTAGCAAAAGAAAATTTACAATCACGAATTCGCGGCAATATTTTAATGGCGCATTCCAATAATTCCGGCGCACTTTTGCTTGCAACCGGCAATAAATCGGAACTGGCCTGCGGCTATGCTACGCTTTATGGCGACATGTGCGGCGCTTTTAATCCGATCAAGGATTTATATAAAACCCGAGTTTACGAATTAGCCAATTGGCGTAATGAAAATGTACCGGATATTTCGGTTTTTCCTCACAAGCATTTGATTCCAAAAAATATTATTACCAAAGCGCCGACGGCGGAATTAAGACCAAATCAAAAAGACAGCGATTCGCTGCCGGAATATGAAGTTTTAGATAAGGTTTTATTTTATTTAATTGAGGAAAAACGCTCCGTTGTGGAAATTATTTCTTTCGGATTTGAACAAAAATTGGTAGAAAAAATCGCCAATCTTTTTTATCGCAGTGAATATAAACGTCGGCAATCTTGTTTAGGCCCGAAAATTTCCGATATGTCTTTCGATCGCGATCGGCGCTATCCGGTGACTAATAAATTTACGGTTTAATATTTATGACCAACGAACAACCAATATATGCCGGTTTCTGGGTTCGAGTTTTCGCGGGATTGCTTGATATGGCATTTCTTTTGCCAATCTTTGTAATCCTGTTTTTCTTCTTCGGAATTGACGATTTCCAATCCATAAAAATTCACTCCGATTTACAAAATTTTTCTTCTTTCAACGCCTCTTCTCATAATCCTTATTTTCATTATCTAAATTATGCGGTCAGCATTGCTTATGTTGCTTATTTTTTATCGAGTAAAAAACAGGCAACTTTCGGCAAAAGAATTATGGGAATTTATGTGGGAAATCCGGATGGCTCAAAATTAAGCGCCGCCAGAGCAATCGCCCGCGCCCTTGCTGGATTATTGAGTGCCGCAACTTTGGGCCTGGCTTATTTACCAATAATTTTCACCGCCGAAAAAACCGCTCTTCATGATCTTATCTGTAACACACGAGTCTTTCACGGTAAAAAAAATGAGTAGCACTGAAAAATTAATTTGCGGCGATTGCAAAGCCAAATTCGAGGTTGAAACCGGAAAACGCGGCAGTTCCTTTGTTGAATTTTTACTCTGGTCAACTTTAGTAATTCCGGGCTTTTTTTATTCGATGTGGCGCAAACGCAAACCCAAAAAATATTGCGATTATTGCGGCAGCACATTTCTTTTGCCCGATAATTATGAAACCCAGGCAATGTTGAAGCCGATGGAAAAGAAGATCGACAAACCAAATATTCCTTACAAACTGTAGAAAATTATTTCTAAATCTAAAAATCATTATGACTAAAAAAGTTCGTTTTGCTCCTTCTCCAACTGGTTTTCTACATGTCGGAAATATTCGCGCCGCAATCATTAATTATCTTTATGCCAAAAAAACCGGCGGACAATTTTTCTTAAGACTTGATGACACAGATGTGGAGCGCGTGCGTGATGAATATCGTGAAATGATTTTAACTGACATGAATTGGTTAAATTTGCATTATGACTTGCTTTTCAAGCAATCTGATCGTTTGGCAAAATATGAAGAAGCTAAAAATAAATTGATCGCAAATGGCCGACTTTATGAATGTTTTGAAACGGCTGAAGATTTAAATTTTCAAAGAAAAGCGCAAGTTGCTTCCGGCATTTCTCCAATTTACAACCGCGCGGCTTTAAACTTGAATCCGGAACAAAAAGAATCATTGCGCGCTCAAGGTTTAAAACCACATTATCGCTTTCTACTCGAAGATAAAATCACTTCCTGGGACGATAAAATTAAAGGCAAAATTACTTACGAAGGTCGCCATTTTTCCGACCCGGTTTTGGTGCGCGATAATGGCGTTCCAACTTATACTTTTTGCTCAGTTGTTGACGATGTTGATTATGGAATTACCGACATTATTCGCGGCGAAGATCACATTACTAACACCGCAATTCAGATTCAGATTTTTGAAGCTTTAGGCGCTAAATCTCCTGATTTTTCGCATTTGGCTTTGGTGAAAGCATCGGAAGGAAAAATTTCCAAACGCGAAGGTGGATTTGATGTTAAATCGCTTCGTGGTGATGGTTACGAACCAATGGCGATTGTGAATTTACTTGCTCAAATCGGCACTTCGGATCAGTTAAAAATTCACAAGGATTTTGATGAATTAGTGCGCGATTTTGACTTTTCAAAATTCTCAAAATCTGCGACAAATTATGATATTTCCGAACTGGCAAATATAAATCAAAAATTGCTGCAAAGCCTTGATTTTACTGCTGTTTCAAAGCGTTTAAAAGAAATCGGAATTGCAGAAAAAATTTCTGAAAAATTCTGGAATGCGCTTAAATTAAATATCAGTTTTCTTCATGAATTAAAAGAATGGATCGCGATTTGTAATCACGAATTTCGTTTTGAAAATAAAGAATCAGACAAAGAATTTTTACGTGAAGCTGCGTCTTTACTTCCTCAAGATACTGCAGATGAAAATTGCTGGAATTTATGGCTGAATGAAATCAAGAAAAAAACTGAGAGAAAAGGGAAGGATTTATTCATGCCAATTCGCTTAGCTCTAAGCGGAAAAGAACATGGACCGGAATTGAAGTTTTTAGTGAATTTAATTGAACGCGAAGAAATTCTGAAGCGCCTGCAGAACTAATAAAATTATTTCTCTAAACGCTTAAACTGCCCATCAATACAAGCGCCATCTTCAACGGATAATAGATCATATTCAATCGTTCCGGTAATTTTGGCTTTAGCTGCGATATTCAAATTCTTGGCGCGAATCGTGCCATCAAACTTGCCGCGAACACTTAAAACTTCTGCAATTATAACTCCTTCAACCACACCATCTTCGCGCAGGATTACGGAATTACCTTTGATTGTACCTTTAATATTGCCTTCAATTTCGATTAATCCCGAGCTGATAATTTCTCCTTCAATGCGCAGATCACGCGAAATAATTGTTGGAGTTGATTTGAAATTTGCACTAATAGATTCCAGCTTCTTTGAAATAACGCTGGCATTATCTGGAGTCGAATTATTTTTAGTCATTGAAAATTTGGATTTAAGATCAGCTATTGGCATATTTCGGGCTCTTATCATCATTAAATAAAGATTCGCCAGCTTCTAAAAATCTTCTCGGATTAAGCGGAATATTTTTATATCTCACTTCATAATGCAAATGTGCACCGGTGCTTCGTCCCGTACTTCCTTGAAGAGCAATTACATCACCTTGTTTTACCATTTGACCTGCGGCAACTTTAACTGCCGATAAATGCCCGTAACGCGTTGTAACACCAAAACCGTGATCAATTACGATAGCATTGCCATAACCACTAAACTGACCAGCTAAAATAACTTTTCCTTTTGATGGGCTGATAATTTTTTCATTAGTTACACCAACAAAATCAAGACCATGATGCGAAGCCATTCTGCCGGTAATCGGATCAACCCTGCCGCCAAAGCCGCTTGAAATATAATAATTTTTCATCGGTTTGGCAAATGGCATAACATTGGCGATTTTTTCCAGCACCATTAAATAATCGAGTTCAGAAGAAAATTTTATATTTTCTAAATGCTCTTCCAAACTTTCTTCCGAAGCATTTGAAACAATCATTGAATCCATGGAATGACTATCTGGATCCAACGGGCCACCTTGTCTGTCGATAATTCCTTTTTTGCCGTTAAGCGAAATTTCTTTCACTTCCGATTTTTTCTGCAAAGCTTTTGGTGGAATTTTTTTGATGTTTAAACCAGTAACCGCCATTGCGTTTTCGATTCTCTTAATTCTGGTTTGGGTAATTGATTGAATGGTCGTAAGCTGATTTTCCACATCTTTAATTTGATTTAAAGTGTGCTTGTCGCGCCTAGATAAATCTTCTTCCTTGAAATTTTTCGGCTGTTTAAATTGCGACTCTTCACCTTTTACCGGTTGAGCATTACCGGTGATTGAGACCAGATATTCATTAATTTTTTTCAACTTTTCATTCACTTCTTCAAATTCATCTTCGAAGTAGTTATTAGCTGATCTTAATTTGCTGATTTCATCGGCTTTGGCTTCTAAAGCATCATCATAACGCATAGTTTGGGCAAAAATATTTCCCACCCAAACAAGGAATAGCAAAGCGCAAATTTGCGGAATCGGGCCTAAAGTAAAGGTTCTGATCTTATTGTTGGTAACAAAAAGAATGGTTCTTTTGGCAAAAGCAAATTTATACAAACTAACAAATGCTTTTACTAAAAAAAGACCAAGAGACTTAACCGTAGCTGATATTTTTTTCTTCAAAAAATAGCTGTTTTTCATCAAAATTTTGGTTGTTACTAAAATATGTAAGCTATGTGGTGAGCTTAGAGGTGTAAGGGTTGATCGGGATTTAACCGCGTTAAAATTTAATATAAACTATGAGTCATTGTTAGGACCGGCTCCCCAATGTCAAGATTTTTATACCCAACTGTCAAATTAAGGGATTGACTAAAAAATTGATCCACCTAATTTGCGCGCCCCTTATTTGAGTAGTTATAAAAGAAAACACAAATCAACAAATATTATGTCACAAGCAAAACTTCCAAAAACAGCTGCTGCTGGAATTGATCCGAAACAACATATAGTTAATATTGTTATGACTGATGGAACCAAGTTTCAAATCTTTACAACCTGGGGCAAAGAAGGCGACACTCTAAAATTAGACGTTGATCCGAAAAATCACCCAGCTTGGCATGATAAAGCTCTTAATTTCGTTAACGCAAGCAACGAAAGACTTACTAAATTCAAAAGCAAATTTGGTAATTTTGATTTTGTTGGCGGAAATAAAACTGAAGCTGACGCCGAAACTGAAGCCAAAACCGAATAAAATTGTCTAAAAACAATCTTCGCCCAATACTTTGTTTAACGGGCTGGGGTCAAAAATTTGATTCGCTGGAAAATATTTTCAGCGAATCTTTTTTTGACCCTTTTTTTGTGTCTTCTTTTGACTATTTTGCCTTTGATAATGTTGAAAAACTTTTTGCCGAAATTGCCACGCAAAAATTAAATCCTGAAATTCTGATCGGCTGGAGCCTTGGCGGACAGCTCGCTGTGCGTTTGATTGAAAAAAAAATCCTCACTCCCAAATTATTAATTTTAATCGCGCCACCTTTTCAGATGTTAAAAGACAGCCGCATTCACGCCGGCATGTCGCAAAATGCTTTTGATGAATTTTACGGAAATTTTGTCAAAGCGCCCACACAAACGCTGAAACAATTTTCAATTTTAACCGCGATGAATGATCGCAGCGCCAAAGAAATTGCCAAAACTCTCGATATTAATGATAAAAATTTTGAACAGTTAAAATTCTGGCTCGAAGAATTAAGCCGCTTTTCCTGCTTTGATGTAGATTTTTCCAACATGCCGCGCACCTTGTTCTTTCAAGGCGCAGGCGATATGATTGTTCATGCTTCACAAGCGGAATATTTTAAAGAAAGAATAAAAAATTTTCGTTTGGAAATTTTCAATAATTGCGGACACGCGCCGCATTTGAGTGATGTTGAAAAATTAAGAAAAATAATTGCTGAAGAAATTGCCCAAGAAAGTTGACTTGTTAAAAATAATTTAAAAACTGTCTTTAGCTTTTTTTAAGCTACATCATCAAAAACAACCACACCACCACCATGATCATCATCGATACCCTTGAATTTTCTCGAGATTTGGAGAAAGCCGGAATGCAAAAAAAAGTAGCCGAAACTTTAGCGGAAAAAATTAAAGATGCTCAACTTAATTCCTCTCAAAAACTTGTAACAAAATCAGATATAAAATCTGAAATCGCTCTTCTTAGACAAGAAATCAGAAATGCCCTGTTAACTACAATCATAAGCCTCGGAACGATTATGGCTTTGATTGAAAAATTCGTTAATTAGAGGGATCGGATAGATTTTCAATTAAATTTTTCTTCGATAAGAAATCGCTTCCAACAAATGATTTTTATTGATTCTTTCTGATTCTTCCAAATCTGCGATAGTTCGTGCAACCCTTAAAATCCTGGTTATTCCGCGCATTGAACTTTGCATTTTCTGTACCGAATTTTGCAAAATTTTTTGCGACTCATCATCAAGTTCACAAAATTTTTCTAAAATTTTTCCATCAATTCGCGAATTTATTTTTGGTGAATTCTGCATTTCAATTTCATTTTCATATCTTTTTCTTTGAAGCTCGCGCGCCTTTAAAACTCTGGCGGCAATAACTTTTGAACTTTCACCTTTTTTCAAATTCCCGAGCGTAAAAATATCAACCTGCGCCACATTTATTGAAATATCAATACGATCTAAAAGTGGCCCGGAAATTTTATTTTTATAATCTTCACCACAAATCGGCGCTTTTTTACACTCACGCGCTCCATCGCCCAAATAACCACAGCGGCAAGGGTTCATTGCCGTTACCAATTGAAAATTCGCCGGATAAGTTATGTGCGAATTAACCCGCGAAATACTGACATTTCCGGTTTCCAAAGGCTGGCGCAATGAATCTAAAACCTGGCGCGGAAATTCGGCTAATTCATCCAAAAATAAAACTCCATTATGCGCCAAAGAAATTTCACCCGGTTTTGCTTTGGTCCCGCCACCAACCATCGCCGGCATTGAACAGGAATGGTGAACTTCGCGATAAGGTCGCGCCGTAATTAATTTTCCATCGATAATTTTTCCGCTCACACTGTGAACCATATTTATTTCGAGAATTTCTTCCAATTCACAAACCGGTAAAATTCCCGGCAGGCGTGAGGCTAACATTGATTTTCCGGTTCCCGGTGGTCCAACCATTAAAAGATTATGTCCGCCGGCGGCAGCGATTTCTAAAGCTCGTTTGGGAATGTCTTGGCCTTTAACATCAAGCAAGTCGGGATAATTTTTCTCTTCAACAATTCTGCTGGTTTCGGGACGGGCTAAAATTTGCTCACCTTTTAAATGATTAATCAAAGTCATTAAATCTGGTGCGGCGATAATTGGTAAATGTCCAGCCCAAGCTGCTTCTCGGCCATTTTCTTTGGGACAAATAATTCCAGAATTTCTTTGATTAGCACCGATTGCGGCGGAAATTATTCCGCTTACAGAATTAATTGTTCCATCAAGCGAGAGTTCGCCCAGCACAAAAAAATCCTCGATATTTTCTTGAGATAAAACTCCAATTTCAATCATAATTCCAAGCGCAATTGCCAAATCAAAATGGCTACCTTCTTTTTGCAAATCTGCTGGCGCTAAATTGACGGTGATTTTTTTATAAGGCCAGGAAAGCCCGGTGGAAGAGATTGCAGCACGAACGCGCTCTTTTGATTCACCCACAGCTTTATCAGGAAGCCCGACAATAGTGAAGCTCGACATTCCGGGCGAGATTTTTACTTGGACATCAATTACAGCAACATCGATTCCGATGAAGGAGAAGGTTTTTACTTTGGCTACCATGGTGATGGTTGGTTAATTTTAGTGTGGTGTAAAAGTAGAGATCGTATTTTAGGTCATCGAGCAAAGGCCGTTAGGCCGTCGTCGAGATGCTAGCTGGATGATCACGCTAGCATCTCGACGACGCACTTCGTGCTTTGCTCGATGACCTGAGAATTTTTACCTAGTTGTTATAATACATTTCAAATTCTACTGGATGTGGAATTTGTTCGTAACGTTCAACTTCTTTCAATTTCAATTCGATGTAAGCATCGATTTGATCATTAGTAAACACGCCGCCTTCAAGCAAGAATCCTCTGTCTTTATCAAGAGCAGTCAAAGCATCACGAAGTGAACGAGCCACTGTCGGGATTTTTTTCAATTCTTTTTCTGGCAAGTGGTAAAGATCCTGATTTCTAGGTTCACCCGGGTGAATTTTATTTTTAATACCATCAAGACCAGCCATCAAAAGAGCCGCGCAAGTTAAATAAGGATTTGAAGCCGGATCTGGGAAACGAGCTTCAATTCTGCGCGCTTTTTCGTTAGTAACATGCGGAATACGAATTGATGCTGAACGGTTTTTTGCTGAATAAGCCAACATTACCGGAGCTTCGTAACCAGCAACCAAGCGCTTGTAACTATTAGTTGTAGCATTTGCAAAAGCATTAATTGCTTTGGCATGTTTGATGATGCCGCCGATATAATATAATGCTAATTCCGAAAGATTGGCATGAGAATTTCCCATGAAAAGATTTTGGCCATCTTTCCAGATTGATTGGTGAACGTGCATTCCCGAACCATTATCAGCATAAATTGGTTTCGGCATGAAAGTCGCAGTTTTGCCATAAGCTTGGCAAACATTGTGAATTACATATTTGAATTTTTGGATGTTATCCGCCGTTCCAGTCAAAGTGCTATATTTGAAACCGATTTCAAATTGGGCATTGGCAACTTCGTGATGGTGCAAAAGTGGAATCAAATCAACTTGACGCATGGTTTCAACCATTTCGCCGCGTAAATCTTGGCCAGAATCAATTGGTGACGGGTCGAAATAAGCACCTTTAATTGGTGATCTGCGACCTAAATTTCCACCTTCGATAACTTTTTTAGAATTGTGTGGAGCTTCTTCTGAATCGATTGAATGAGAAACGCCATGAGTTCCAACGTCGAAACGCACGTCATCAAAAACGAAAAATTCCGGTTCTGGTCCGAAATAAGCAACGTCACCAATTCCGCTTTGTTTTAAATATTCTTCCGCCTTTTTCGCAGTAAATCTTGGATCACGCTCATAACCTTCTCCGGTTGCTGGCTCAAAAACATCGCAAGTAATTACTAAAGTTGGATGAGTTGCAAATGGATCAACAAAAACAGTATCAAGTTGCGGCATTAAAATCATGTCTGAATCGTTAACTTCTTTCCAGGCCGGAACCGAAGAACCGTCAAAAGCCACACCTTTTAACAAAGCTTCTTCGTCAACTTGATCAGCGCAGTGACTGATGTGAAGCCATTTGCCGTTATAATCAGAAAAACGGAAATCGATAAATTTAATATTGTTATTTTTGACCAAATCAAAAATAGCAGAAACGCCAGATGCCTTTGACATGCTTTAAGAGAAATTTATGTTTTATATGAGAAATGGGAACGACAGCTGATGCGTCGGTCGTATTAGGACGGGATCAACTTTTTACCGGCCAAGCTTTCAAAAGTATAGAGGTTTTTTTTGGAAATGTTTTGTAATTTTTGGGCTAAAGAAAGTTATCGATTGATTTTTCCAAGCGCATTCTTAAAAAGCACCCCTCCAATTTCCACAGCAGGTGCCCTTAGCTCAGCTGGATAGAGCAACAGCCTTCTAAGCTGTAGGTCAGACGTTCGAATCGTCTAGGGCACACCATTCTTATTTTCTTTCCCCAAAAATCGCCGTTCCCACTCTCACATAATTTGCGCCCAGCGCGATTGCTTCTGCGAAATCTGAACTCATTCCCATTGATAATTTTTCTAAACCATTTTCGCGTGCTAGTTTGGCGAGTAAGGCGAAATAAGGTGATGCGGATTCATTGGCTGGAGGAATGCACATTAATCCGACAATATTTAGGCCACATTCATCGCGGGAAAATTTTACAAAATCTTTTATTTTTTCTGGAACGATTCCATTTTTTTGCTCTTCTTCGCCAATATTTACCTGAATAAAAATTTCAGGGTTTTTATTTTTTTTGAGAATTTCTTTTTTCAAAACCACCGCCAATTTCTCGCTATCTAAAGTTTGAATGCAGTCAAACAACTCAACCGCTTGCGCCGCTTTATTGCTTTGTAAATTTCCAATAAAATGCAATTCAATTTCCGGAAAATCTTTTTTGATTTGCGGCCATTTTTCTTCTGCTTCCTTGATATAATTTTCACCAAAAATATTGCAGCCGGCTTTAATCGCCTCGCGAATTTTTTCTTCCGAAATTGTTTTTGAAACTGCAATTAAGTTGACTCTTGCAGCATCACGACTGTAGATTTTGCACGCGCTTTTAATTTTATCCTTAATCAAAAATAAATTACGTTCTATCTGGTTTAACATGGATCAAAAAATTTTATTTGAGATAAATAAATTTCCTTGCCCTCCGGTTTTTTTAACCGATCGCAAGAAAATTTCTGACTTTGAAAAAATCATTAAAAGCCTGCCGAAAAATTCTACAATCATCATTCGTGAATATGATTTGGATCAAAAATCACGCGAAGAATTTGCCCGAGAAATTATTAAATTGGCAAAGCCGCGAGCTTTGAAAATATTGATTGGAAAAGATATTTTACTGGCAAAAAAACTCAAAGCCGACGGCATTCATTTTTCTGATTTCGATAAATTGCCGCTACAATTTTTAATGAAAAAATCTTTTCCGAAAAATTTTATTTTTAGCTTTTCCTGCCATTCTCTTAAGGCCATTTTAAGATCACAAAAATTAAAACCCGACATGATTTTGATTTCACCAATTTTTCCAACCACCAGCCATGATTTTTCTCGTGAGGAGACAAAAAAAATTGGTTTAAAAAATTTGGCAAAAATTGCTTTCAAAACCAAAAACTGTAATTACTTTTCGCACAAAATTTTTGCACTTGGGGGCATTAATTCGCAGAATATAAAATCGGTTAGAAAGCTTGGTATTTCAGGCTTCGCCGCTATTGATCTCTTTAAGGGAATTTCATGAAAATTACACCAGTTATACTTTCCGGCGGTTCGGGAACAAGGTTATGGCCAATCTCACGCAGTCTTAACCCAAAACAATTTTTAGATTTTTTTGGCGAACATTCTTTGTTCCAAAAAGCTGCTTTACGAGTTAAAAATTCGGAAGATTTTCACGATCCGATCATTATCTGCAACAATGAACACCGCTTTACCGCAGCTGAAGAATTACAAAAAATCAACATCACGCCAAAATCAATAATCTTGGAACCAACTGGCCGCAACACAGCTCCAGCTATTGCTATTGCTGCTCTTGATGTGATCGCAAGCCACTCCAAAAAAGATGATTTAATTTTGGTAATGCCATCCGACCATATAATTCGTGATGAAGAACAATTTCTGGCTCAAGTAAAAAAAGCAGCCAAAGCAGCAAATGACGAATATTTAGTAACCTTTGGAATCGTGCCGGACAAGGCTGAAACCGGTTATGGCTATATCAAGAAAGATCAGGAATTAAGCAAATTTAAAGAAATTTTCACCGTTGAAAAATTTGTCGAAAAACCAAATAAAAAAACTGCCGAAGAATTTTTAAAAAGCGGCGAATATTTGTGGAATAGTGGCATCTTTATGTTCAAAGCTTCGACTTATCTTGAAACTTTGCAAAAATTACAAAATGACATGTTTTTGCGCTGCTGCAATTCTTACAATAAAGCAGTTCGCGATTTAGATTTTATCCGTCTTTTCGCCGAAGATTTTGAAAAATGCCCGAATATTTCAGTTGATTATGCCGTAATGGAAAAAGCTGAAAAAGTGGCTGTAACGCCAATTGACGTGGGTTGGTCTGATGTTGGATCATGGCAGGCAATTGCTGAAATCACCAAACAAGATGAAAATAAAAACAGCCTAATTGGCGATGTTTCGGCAGTTAAAACTAAAAATTGCTACGTTAATTCTCGCAATGGTTTAGTCGCAACAATTGGCGTGGAAAACCTGATTATTATTTCATTGAAAGACACCGTTTTAGTAGCCAATAAAAACAATTCCCAAGATGTAAAAGAATTGTTCGAAATGTTGAAAAAACAAAAACGTGATGAATGTCATTCGCACACTAAAGTTCTGCGTCCATGGGGAAGTTTCGAAACCATCGATATTTCTGATCGCTTCAAAGTTAAAAGAATTACGGTGAAACCAAAATCTTCGCTTTCGCTGCAAATGCACAATCACCGCGCCGAACATTGGGTAGTGGTTAAAGGCACGGCGCACGTGACTTGCGGCAGTAAAGAATTTGTGATGACTGAAGATGAATCAACTTATATTCCGGTTGGAAAAAAACATCGATTGGAAAATAAAGGACAAATTCCTTTAGAGTTGATTGAAGTTCAAACTGGTGGTTATTTAG
>JAZKII010000011.1:0-8248 GCA_040384945.1 Pseudomonadota bacterium | reverse complement strand
GAAAAATTGGGGGCGTCAGGGGGGAAATTAGCACCCCATTTTTTTCATTATGCCACACGTTCAGTTCAAATTAAACATGACATGAACATTAGGACGGGATTACAAATCCCGTCCTGCTCCAAGTCCTGCTCAGGCTCTTGCTCAAATAAAAAAATTAACTCGCCGAAAATCCATTTTGCACCAAAATCTTCTTCGCAGCATCACTCTTTAAAAACTTTAAAAATTCCCGCGCAATTTCCATATTATCTCCGGCAATTACCATCGCTTGATAAAAAATATTCTCATCTTTTTTTATCGCCAAAATCTGAAAATAAGGATCATTTTTAACCTGGCTTTCAAGCAATAAGGCGTAGCTTTCAGGATCGCTTTTAATTGATGATAAAATTGAAGATTTATCTTCAGCTAATTTATTGCATAATTTCAAGTTATTGAAGATAGAATTTTTGATTAAATCATTGCTGAATTTTCCGGAAGAATTGCCTTCAAAATCCAGAATTAAAGTTGATTTATTGCGGTTCAAAATTGTCAAAGCATCTTCGAGAGAAATTTTTGGATTACGCAATTCTTCCGGCACATTCGGATTATTTTTTGCCGTTACCAAAACCAGATTATCGCTAGCGATATAACCGCTATTATAAATATCGACTAAGCCTTTTTGGTGTAAAGTTTCAATCCAGCCGGAATGCGCGGAAATAAAGATGTCAGCCGGTTCTCCAGAATCAACATTGGTGATTAAATCAGAAGAGGAATTAAAATTTACGGCAACAATTACGTTGGATTTTTGTGAGTAAAGACGGGCGATTTTTGTGAGGGCCAAAACCATGTTTGGTTCGGCGAAAATTGTGAGATTGCGGCTTGGAGTGGCAAATGAATTCTGAGTTAAAGTCAGAAGAAATATTGCTGAAAATAAAATTCTAAAAAAATTTTTTTTGATTTTTTCTTCAGCAATATTTTTCATTTATACCGCCAACATTTTTTCGCGACTCTTGTCGATTTCGGTGAAAACATCTTCCCAAGTGCCGGTTGTAGAGGCTTTGCTATATTCAGTAACGCGGTTTTCGAAGAAGTTGGTATGTTCAACGCCATTCAAAATTTCATCAAGCCAAGGCAGTGGATTTACGTCGATCATGTAAATATCTTTTAATCCTAATTGGCTTAAACGGCGATCGGCGATGTAGCGGATGTAACGTTTCACTTCGCGTGAAGTTAAACCTTCAACATTTCCCATTTCGAAAGCTAAATCGATAAATGCATCTTCAAAATGAACGATTGTGGCGCAGGCTTCGTAGATTCGGCCTTTTAATTCTTCATCCCAAACTTCCGGATTTTCTTGAACGAAAGTGCGGAATAATTTGATGATGGAATTAGTGTGTAAAGTTTCATCACGCACCGACCAAGCCACGATTTGACCCATTCCTTTCATTTTTCCGAAGCGCTGGAAATTTAACAAAATCGCGAAAGATGCGAATAATTGCAAACCTTCAGTAAAGCCGCCGAAAGCTGCGAGAGTAGTGGCGATGTCTTTTTTAGTGCCGATGCCAAACTTGTGCATATAATCATATTTATCCTTCATTTCCTTATATTTCATGAAGGCGGAATATTCAGTTTCCGGCATTCCGATGGTATCAAGCAAATGCGAATAAGCTGCGATGTGAACAGTTTCCATGTTGGAAAAAGCCGACAACATCATTTGCACTTCGATGGGTTTAAAAACCTGCGAATAATGTTTCATGTAACAATTGTTAACTTCGATATCAGCTTGGGTGAAAAAACGGAAAATTTGCGCTAAAAGATTTTTTTCGCTGGCGCTTAAATTATGTTTCCAATCGCGAACGTCGTCAGCCAAAGGAACTTCTTCCGGAAGCCAGTGAATTTGTTGTTGTTTTAACCAGGCATCATAGGCCCAAGGATAATTGAAAGGCTTGTAAACCGGCTTTGCATCTAAGAGAGACATGGAATTGCGAGGGATTGATTTTTTAAAAGGGAATTTGTTTAGGGGGTGAAAGTTAAATTTGCGCTGCCACAAAAGCAAATTAAAAATCTTGGGTAAGTTTTGAATTATTTCGGTTGTGCTAAAATCTTTACAGTTGATTTTCGCCATCCTCTTTTTAGTTTATCAGTTTCTTTTGAGTAGATCGCTCAAATTTTCATCTTTCTTAAATAATTTTTCTAAAAGCCATGTCAGTTCTAGTTACCAAAAAGGCTCCAGATTTCACTGCTGCTGCAGTTATGCCAAATAACGAAATCAATGATAAATTTAATCTACATACTTATTTGAAAGGAAAAATCGGTGTATTGTTTTTCTATCCACTAGATTTCACTTTCGTTTGCCCTTCAGAAATCATCGCTTTCGATAACCGTTTGCAAGAGTTCAAAGATCGCGGTGTTGAAGTTATCGCAGTTTCTGTTGATTCAAAATTTTCTCACATCGCTTGGAAAAATACTGAAGTCAATAAAGGCGGTATTGGACAAGTTCAGTTCCCAATCGTTTCCGATTTGAAAAAAAGCATCTCTCGTGATTATGATGTTTTATTAAATGAAGAAGTTGCTTTGCGCGGAACTTTCCTAATTGACCAAGAAGGCGTTGTGCGTCACCAAGTTGTAAATGATTTACCACTTGGCCGTAACATCGATGAAGCTCTTCGTATGGTTGATTCTTTGATCTTCTTCCAAAGCCACGGCGAAGTTTGCCCAGCTGGTTGGAATAAAGGCAAAAAAGGCATGAAAGCTGACGCTAAAGGCGTTGCTGATTACCTTGCCGGAAATGCGAAAGATTTGTAAATCTTTGTAAAGATTCGAGTAAGGCATGTTTCGCCTTACTCGACTTTATGAAATTTCTAGTTGACTAACATTTTTCAAACTCTAAAAAGCGCGACCCCTTATCGAGAATTTTTCTAAAAAAATCAGAAAAAACGATTAAATTTAACTATTTATAAAGCATTTTCATGCCTACAATTAATCAGCTTATCAGAAAGCCAAGAGTAAAGCAGACCAGCAAGAACAAGGTTCCTGCGATGAAAGCCTGCCCGCAAAAAAGAGGCGTTTGTACTCGCGTTTATACTACTACTCCAAAAAAACCAAACTCAGCTTTGCGTAAAGTTGCACGTGTAAAATTAACCAACGGATTTGAAGTTATTGCTTACATCCCAGGTGAAGGACACAACTTGCAAGAGCACTCAGTTGTTGCAATCCGCGGTGGTCGTGTAAAAGATTTGCCGGGTGTTCGTTATCACATCGTTAGAGGTTCCCTCGATACGCAAGGTGTTAAAAATCGTAAACAAGCCCGTTCTAAATACGGCGCTCAAAAACCTAAATAGTTTCAAATAAAATATGCGTAGAAGAGCAGCAAAGATTAGAAAGATTTTTCCTGATGCCAAATATGGCGAAGTAATCGTTTCTAGGTTCGTTAACCGTTTGATGAATGACGGTAAAAAATCAGTTGTAGAAAAAGCAATCTATGAAGCTTTTGACAATCTTGAGAAAAAATTGAAAAAAGCTCCAATTGAAATTTTCAAAGAAGCTTTGGAAAATGTAACTCCAAAAGTTGAAGTTAGATCTCGCCGTATCGGTGGTGCTACTTACCAAATTCCGGTTGAAGTTTCAGCTCGTCGTGGTTCAGCTCTTGCTTTGAAATGGTTGAAAACTGCAATTGAAAATATCAAAGGCAGAGAATTATCAAACAAAGTAGTAACAGTTATCCTTGAATCTTTGGAAAACAAAGGTTGGGCAGCTAAGAAGAAAGAAGAAGTATTTAAAATGGCAGAGGCTAACAAAGCCTTCGCGCATTACAGATGGTAATCATCTTATAAGAAAAGGCGATCTTCGGATCGCCTTTTTTTTGTTCGTAATTTCGTAATTAAGATTTATAAAAATATTATTCCTCCAACTTCGATGTCACCCTGAGCCTGTCGAAGGGTGATTCAATGTTTAAAATTCAAGATAAATTCTGTGCAAAATTCCGTAATTGATGTTGTAATTCCCGCCCATCAAAAAGATGTAGCCACGCTTGATTATTGTATTGCTGGTATCAAAAAAAATATTGTCGGTGTTCGTAGAATCATCGTAGTTTCCAAAGAAAAATATACTGACAAAGCAGAATGGTTTAATGAAACACTTTATCCTTTTTCATTCAAAGAAATCAGCGATTTAGTCGCAGGAAGTAATGTCGGTTGGAATTACCAGCAATTATTAAAATTATATGCGGTTTTGGTCATCCCGGGCATTTCTGAAAATGTTTTAATTGTTGATTCAGATACAGTTTTTTACCGCAAAGTAAAATTCTTCGAAAATGGCATTCCTCTTTATAATTTAAGCAAAGATCAAAATCTGGAAAATTCTGATTTTCATCAAACCACTTTTAAACATATCAAAAAAATATTACCCGAAATTGCCCAAAAATTTCCGGCTAAATTTGAAAATATTTCCGGCATTTGTCATCACATGCTGTTCCAGAAAAAAATCATTCAAGATTTATTCACAAGAGTTGAGGCTGTTGATGGTAGCGGTGATCCGTTTTATAAAGTATTTTTGAAAACCGCGGAAAATTCTTTTGGTGTCGCGGAGTATAATTTATATTTTTATTTCCTGATTTCTTGTCATCCGGAAAATTACAAAATCAGAATTTTAAATTATAAAAACACGGCGAAATTTCAGCCAATAAAAGAGTGCTTACGACGTAAATACGATTACTGTTCATACCACTCATACATGCGGGGTGATGAAAAAACTTTTGCTAAAAAAATATTAGATAAAATCGCCAATATTTTTTTTTTAGAACAGTGGAATATCGGAATTCTAAATTTTCCGATTCAGGAAATTATACAAAAGAAAACTGAAATTAAATGGTTCACAAGCCCAGCAAAATCAATATTCCACGCTGATCCATTTGGTTTTGAAGTTGATGGAAAAAAGATGATAATTTTTGAAGATTATTCGAAAATTATACGTCGCGGCAGAATTGCAATTGCGGAATTTGATGGCAAAAAACTCATTAATAAACGCATTATTCTTGATGATAAAAAACATCTTTCTTATCCATTTATAATTCATCACGAAGGCTTGATTTACATGATTTGCGAATCAGTAAAAGCCAGAAAATTAACTTTGTTTGAAATTGATAAAAAAACTTTTGCACTAAAAAAAATCCGCGAAATTTTTTCTGATAAAAAAATCATCGATCCAACATTATTTTTTCACAAAAATAAATTCTGGCTTTTTTATACAACCGCTGAAGAACCAATGTCCAAGCTGCATATCGCATTTTCTGATTCATTATTTGGTGAATTTATTTTGCATCCAAAAAACCCGGTGAAAAATGATCTAACCTCGTCGCGCCCAGCTGGAACAATGTTTGAGCATGATGGAAAAATTTATCGTCCCACTCAAAATTGTTCAAATTCTTATGGTGGATCTATTGTAATAAACCGCGTCACCGAACTTAGCGAAGAAAATTTCAGCGAAGAATTTGTGCAAGAAATTATGCCTGATTCGCAAAGTGAATATTGTGAAGGTGTACATACAATTTCAGAGTTTGGCAATTTAACTTTGATTGATGGCAGAAGAAAAATTTTCGTGATTTATAAGCCGTTGCTTTTGTTGATCCACCGCCTGACAAAAATTTTCTTGTGATTTAGAAAAGAAAAACTAATTTGCGCGCCCCTTTAGTTAGCTTTGTCTTCATAGTTTAGATGCTCGCGCAGGCAAACTTAGTCTTTATCAAAGTGTTTCAAAAAATTTTAAAATAACTTATAAACAACCATCCTTATTGCTATGGCACGTCAAATTGAAATCGAAAAATATCGTAATATCGGAATTATGGCGCACATCGACGCCGGAAAAACCACCACAACTGAGCGTATTCTTTTTTACACCGGAAAATCACACAAAATCGGTGAAGTTCACGATGGTGCCGCTACAATGGACTGGATGGAACAAGAGCAAGAACGTGGTATCACAATCACTTCAGCTGCTACAACTTGCTTCTGGAAAGAGCACAGAATTAACATTATCGACACTCCTGGCCACGTAGATTTTACAATCGAAGTTGAGCGTTCACTTCGTGTTCTTGACGGCGCAATTTGCGTATTTGATGCCGTTGCCGGTGTTGAACCACAATCAGAAACTGTATGGCGTCAAGCTAATAAATACAAAGTTCCAAGAATGTGTTTCGTTAACAAAATGGACAGAATCGGCGCTAATTTTTATCGTTGCGTTGACATGATGAAAACCAGACTTGGTGCTAGACCAATCCCGGTTCAATTGCCAATTCATGAAGCTGAAAATTATGGTGGTTTGATCGATTTGATCAAAATGAAAGCTGTTGTTTGGAAAGATGAATCAATGGGCGCGGATTATACTTTAGAAGAAATCCCGGCTGATCTTTTAGACAAAGCAAAAGAATATCGCGAACAGCTGGTTGAAGCTGCTATCGAGCAAGATGACGTTTTGATGGAAAGCTATTTAGCTGGTGAACCAATTTCGGAAGCTGACCTAAAAAGATGCATCCGCCAAGCTACAATCACCGGTGCTTTCGTTCCGGTTTTGAATGGTACTGCATTTAAAAATAAAGGTGTTCAAACATTGCTTGACGCAGTTGTTGACTACTTGCCAAGCCCAGTTGACATTAAGCATATTCCTGCAATCAACTTGAAAAATGAAGAAGTAATCAGCATCAATTGTGGTGATAAAAAATTCGCTGGTTTGGCTTTCAAAATCATGACTGATCCTTTCGTAGGATCACTAACTTTCGTGCGTATTTACTCAGGCGTTTTAATGGGCGGTACAGGCGTTGTAAATACAACTAAAAATAAAAAAGAAAGAGTAGGTCGTATTCTTTTGATGCACGCCAATAACCGTGAAGATATCAAAGAAGCTTTTGCCGGAGACATCGTTGCCTTGGCTGGTTTGAAAGATACTACAACTGGTGACAGTTTGGTAGAAACTGATTATGATATTCTTCTTGAAAGAATGATTTTCCCTGAGCCGGTAATTGAGGTTTCAGTTGAACCAAAATCAACAGCTGACCAAGAAAGAATGGGTATGGCTTTGTCACGTTTGGCTTCGGAAGATCCATCACTTCGTATTGAATCTGATCAAGAATCTGGTCAAACAATCCTGCGTGGAATGGGTGAATTACACCTTGAAATCATCGTTGACCGCATGAAACGCGAGTTCAAAGTTGAAGCAAATATCGGTCAACCAAAAGTTGCTTACCGTGAAGCGATCACTAAGAAAGTTGAAATTGATTACACGCACAAAAAACAATCTGGTGGTTCTGGACAATTTGCGAAAGTTAAAATCGCTTTTGAACCACTTCCTGCAGACGCTAAAGACAATTTCGAATTTAGCAGCGAAGTTGTTGGCGGACGGGTTCCAAAAGAATATATTCCAGGTGTTGAGAAAGGTTTGAAATCTGCAAAAGATACTGGCTTCCTAGCTGGTTTCCCGGTTGTAAGATTGAAAACAACTTTACTTGACGGTGCTTATCACGATGTGGATTCAAGCGTTCTAGCTTTCGAGATTGCTGCTCGTTCAGCTTTCCGTGAAGCTATGGAAAAAGCTGGTCCAATCATCTTGGAACCAATCATGAAAGTAGAAGTTGTTACTCCTGAAGATTACATGGGTGACGTAATTGGTGATATCAACTCACGTCGTGGCCAAATTCAAAATTTGGAAGGACGTGATGTTGCACAAGTAATTACAGCAAAAGTTCCACTAGCTGCAATGTTTGGTTACGTAAATAACTTACGCTCACTTTCACAAGGTCGTGCCAGCTACTCAATGGAATTCGATTCTTACGAAGCCGTTCCATCTGCAGTTGCAGAAGAAATTAAAGCTAAAAAAGCTTAATGAATAAATTCTTTAATTACCGACTTGGCCAAGAGGTTTAGTCGGTAATTAAAGAAATGTTAAATTAATTTAAAGTTTCTCTTGCAAAATATTTTTGCATTTCAAGAATGCGCGTCCTCGTTTAATTTGGATGATTGTCAGCAAGTCTCATGAGGCTTTGATTTTTCTAGGTTTCGCAAGGTTTTAAAAAGCAAAATAAATATAAGAAAAATTTCGAAAAAAAATTTCGAGTTAGAAATTTTTTTCCTAAATTTTTTTTGAAGTAATCATAAAAAAACTGAATTTTAAAATGCTCGAGTAGCAATTTTTAAAATTAATTATCGTTAATCATTTTGGTAAAAAGAATATGTCTAAACAAACCTTTCAACGTACAAAACCACACGTTAACATCGGAACCATT
>JAZKII010000010.1:1841-2519 GCA_040384945.1 Pseudomonadota bacterium | reverse complement strand
TTGAACCCACAACCTTTGCCTTCGGAAAGCAACACTCTATCCAGTTGAGCTACGGATGCGGTTAAAATTAATCGTCTTCAACTTGCTCAACCGAAATAACTTCCGGGATATAGTGTTTAAGCATATTCTCAATGCCGTTTTTCAAAGTAATGGTCGAACTCGGACAACCAGAGCAAGAACCTTTTAACTGCAATTTCACAATTCCATCTTCAAAAGAATGGAAAATAATATCGCCGCCATCCATTGCTACGGCTGGGCGCACTTTAACTTCGATTAATTCTTTAATTTGTTTTACGATTTCATCATCTTCTTCAACCGCACCAACTTCCGCAGCCTTTTGTTCAAACATTATTGGCTTTCCCGAAACGTAAAAATCCATGATTGTAGCCAGGACTTCCGCCTTTAATTGCGGCCATTGTAAATCAGCCGATTTAGTCACAGTTATAAAATCACGACCAAAAAAAATGCCTTCAATTCCTTTGATTTCTAAAAGCTGTAAAGCCAATGGTGATTTCGTTGCGGCCTGTTTTTGATTTTTAAATTCAGCAGTACCTGATTCTAAAACAATTTGCCCATCCGGAATAAATTTTAATGTCGCCGGATTTGGGGTTTCTTCAGTTTGGATGAACATAAATTTATAATTTGTTGTTTGTTGTGTTTAGATCGAGCTAGCATCTC
>JAZKII010000010.1:0-1831 GCA_040384945.1 Pseudomonadota bacterium | reverse complement strand
CGACGACGGCCTAACGGCCTTTGCTCGATGACCTAAAATTTTTACTTCGCGACTTCTTATTTTAGGTCATCGAGCAAAGCGCTTTAGCGCGTCGTCGAGATGCTAGCTCGATCTAAAAATCACTTAACCCACCACGAATCAACAGCTAAAGAATATTTAGCCTGAACTTCCGGCATGCCGAAAATATCGCGATATAAAATGCGGTAAGTATTGTTGTGCCATTGTGGCGTTGTGTAGTAATTTTCAAGCATTCTTTGGTCAAGTTTCTGACAAAGATTTTTTAATTCTTCCTTGCTTTTAGCGCGCGTAATTTTCTCAACCAATTCATCAATTATTTTATCGTCCAAACCAGCCAGATTTCGACTGCCTTTTATGCTTTTTTGTGAAGAATGGAAATAAGAAAAAAGTTCATCGCCCGGAATTAAAGATTGTCCAAAAACCGCTACAATTATATCAAAATCAAAATTATTAACCCGTGTTTGATATTGATTTTCCTCAACGAAACGCATTTTTGCATCAATTCCGAGTTTGCGTAAATTTTTAACAAAAGGCGCAACAATCATTTCGAAAGATTCACTATCAATTAAAAATTCGATTGAAATTTTTTCACCACTTTTCGGATCGCGTAAAATTCCATCAATAATTTTATATCCCGCATCATCGAGAATTTTTTTAGCCTGAAGTAAATTTTCGCGGTTAAATCCGTCGCCATTTGATTTTGGCAAATGAAAATCTTTGAAAGCAAAATCAGAATTGGCGAAATAGCTTTCGGTGCGTTTGTAAGCGCCGTAAAAAATATGGTCGCGCAGCCATTCAAAATCAAAAGCGTAAGTAAAAGCCTGACGCAGCGCGATGTTTTGGAATTTCTCGCGGCGCAAATTCAGTACAAAAGTTTGCATCGGTGCTGGCAATTGATGTGTGATTTCTTTCTTGATTATTTCACCATTTTTTATGGCTTCAATATTGTAAGAATTGGCCCAATTGCGTGCTACATTTTCCTGGCGCAAATCATATTTTTGCGACTTAAAAGCTTCGACTAAAACATTTACATCACGATAAAAATCAAAAGTAATTTTATCGAAATTATAACGACCGCGATTCACCGGCAAATCTTTGGCCCAATAATTTTTTACGCGCTCAAAAACAATTGAACGATTTGGTTGAATTTCCTTCACTTTGTAAGGTCCGGAACCTAAAGGCGGAGTTAGAGTTGTTTTAGAAAAATCAACTTTTTCGTAATAATGTTTTGGCAAAACCGGCAGGCTGGAAACTAAAATCGGAAGTTCACGATTATGATTATTTTTGAAGTAAAATTTCACTTCATAATCGTTAATTTTTTTAACTTCTTTAACATCGCGAAAGGCCATTTTGTAAGTTGGATGGCCATCAGACATTAATTTGTTAAAAGTAAAAACAACATCATCAGCGCTGATTGGAACATCATCATGAAAATGGGCATTTTTTCTTAAACGAAATTCGATCGACATTTTATCTTTTGCCAATTTAACGCTTTCTGCAACCAAGCCGTAGCGTGCCGAAATTTCGTCGTCGCTGCCTTCCATTAAACTGTCATAAAGATAGGCTAATCCTGATGGCGAGATGCCTTTTAAAATGAACTGGTTTAGATTGTTAAATCCGCCTTCAGCGCCGAATTTTACACTACCGCCTTTGGACGCATTTTCGTTTACGTAATTAAAGTGAGTAAAATTTTTAGGATATTTTAAATCGCCAAATGTTGAAATACCGTGGCGAAATTGATCATCAGCGAAGGTTTTTTGGGTAAGAAAAAAAACCAAGAAAAAAATTCGCAAAAAAAATTTCATTCGTTTTA
>JAZKII010000009.1:2309-13189 GCA_040384945.1 Pseudomonadota bacterium | reverse complement strand
TTGCAACATCCAGCTAGCATCTCGACGACGCACTTCGTGCTTTGCTCGATGACCTAATTATTTTCTTTGCGGATACTTTAAGTAAGACTCGCACTCTCAATTAAGTTAAAAAAAACGCGGCAGTTTTTAAAAAACATGCCGCGTTTTTTTTCGAAATTAGTTTTTCAAAACTATTGGTCTTTCAAAAATTCTTTGTAACCAGCTTCATCCATTGCGTCATCCAAATCTGATGGATTGCTCATTTTAACTTTAGCGATCCAGCCATCTTGGTAAGATGAATTATTAACCAATTCTGGTTGAGCACCTAGAGCTTCATTAGCCTCAACAACTTCACCGGCAACAGGAATATAAACGTCGCTGGCAGATTTTGAAGATTCAACAACTGCAAAAGCATCATGCTTAGCGTAAGTGTTGCCAACTTTTGGAAGTTCAACATAAACCAATTCGCCTAAAGCATCTGCCGCATATTCGGTAATTCCGATTGTTGCAACATTGCCTTCAACTTTAATCCATTCGTGATCTTTAGTATATTTCATGATTTCTCCGATTAATTTTTAGTAAGTTAAATAATTATTTTTTCACCGATTTAGTTTTTGCTTCTACGAAAACCGGAGAAGTTAAAACCGCAGGAATTTCGCGATCTCTCACAACCGCAGAAACCTGGTCACCAACTTTTGCAACTGAAGGGTCGAAATAACCTTGTCCAATTGAAACTTTTAGATTTGGAGAAAATCCGCCGCTCGAAAGCACGCCGATTTTTTTGCCGTCTTTTCTGATTTCAGTACCTTCGCGTGCAATGCCGCGATCAAGCAATTTAACGCCGATTCTTTTGCGTTTTGCACCTTCCGCTTTTTCTTTTAAAACTCGATTGGCGCCGATGAAATTAGTGTTGCTTTTGCTCACAACCCAACCCAAAGCAGCTTCGATTGGTGAAGTTGTGTCATCTAAATCATGTCCGTAAAGTGGGTAACCCATTTCTAAACGAAGAGAATCACGAGCGCCAAGGCCGATTGGTTTAACTTCTGCTTTTGCTGATAAATCTAACCAAAATTGCGGCGCGGCAGAATTTTTAATGCTAACTTCAAAACCATCTTCACCAGTATAACCAGTGCGGCCGATGAAAACTTCTTCACCATTTTTGAATTTGTAAGTTACAACATTCATGTAAGGTAAATCAGCCAAACTTCCTTCAGCTAAAAAGCTATTTAAAACTTCTTCAGCTTTGCCGCCTTGAATAGCAATTAATGAACGGTCTTTAAGTTCGGTAAATGAAATTCCGGCGGGAAGATTTTTGCGAATCCAAGCTTCGTCTTTTTCTTTGCAACCTGCGTTTAATACGATGAAAAATTTAGTATCTGTAAGTTTGGTGATGATTAAATCATCAACAATGCCGCCTTCGGGATTGGTTAAAACCGTGTATTTAGCAAGAGCTGGCGTGCTTAGAGAAAAATCAGTCGGAGTGATGTGAGATAAAAATTTTGTAACTTCAGCACCTTCAGCGATAAATTGTCCCATGTGTGAAACGTCGAAAATGCCGACATTTCCCGAACGAGTCCATTCATGTTCTTTCAACATTCCGTCTGGATATTGAACTGGCATATCATAACCGGCAAACTCCACCATTTTAGCGCCTTGGCTGCGGTGAGTTTGGTTTAAAGCTGTAGATTTCATTTTAATTAATTTTTAATTATTTAACTGGCGGAACTGTTGGAGCAGCTGGTTCAGCTGGAGTTTGCGCTTCAGAATTTTCTTGCTGTTGAATGATTTTATCTAAATCTTTTTCAATCGCTTTATTGGAAGAATTTGAAAGCGAAGCCAAAACCAGACAGTTCAACATAAAAATACCAATTAAAATCATGGTAGTTTTGCTTAAAACTGAAGCTGAAGCTTTGCTCGACATTACGGAATTTAATCCGCCAGAACCGCCGCCGATGCCGCTTAAAGAGTCACCATCTGATTTTTGTAATAAAACCAGAACGATCAAAACAACCGCGATAACCACCTGTAAAATCAGGAGGAATAATTGAAAGTTTGCCATTTTCTTGAAAATAAATTGATTTGCCAAAAGGCTGCAAGTAAGAAGGCTGGCACCTTAAAAACCCAATTTTATCTCACAAGTTTTTTCATGATTAAAAATAAAGTTACTAGTCACATTTCTTACAACCTGGCGAATAAGGCCGAGGATCTAATCTTTGAGCTCGGTTTTAAAAACAAAAAAATCCTTTTCGTAACTGATGAAAAAATCTGGAAAAACTGTGCCAGATTTTTTGATCAAAATTTCTGGCAAAAAATCCTGATTCTAAAAAGCCCAAAACCCGATGAGAAAAATTTAAAAAAAATCGCAATTGTTGCTAAAAACTGTGACCTAATTTTGGCTCTTGGAAGCGGCACTATCAACGATTTGTGCAAATTTACTTCCGCTAAAACAAAAATTCCTTACGCCATTTTTGCCTCTGCCGCATCGATGAATGGTTATTTATCAAAAAACGCTTCAATCACGATTTCAGGACATAAAAAAACTTTACCCGCAACTTTACCAATCGCGGTTTTTTGTGATTTAAAAATTTTAAAATCAGCACCACTTGAATTAACAAAAGCTGGAATTGGAGATAGTTTATGCTTTTATTCATGCTGGTTTGACTGGTATTTATCGCATAAAATTCTAGGCACAAAATTTGACAAAAAACCTTTTGAAATGCTGAAAAAGAAAATGGAGTTTTTAGTAAAAAATTTCCAAAAATTTTCTATTCGCGACGAAGATTTTCTAAAAATTTTAATCGAGATTTTATTGCTTTCCGGCCAAGGAATGACAATCGCCGGCGGCTCTTATCCAGCCAGCCAATCTGAGCATTTAATTGCTCATGCGATTGAAATGAAATATCCAAAAATCGCCCAAAAAAAATTACATGGTGAAATGATCGCAGTGACAACTTTAACTGCTGCGAAGTTGCAAAAACATTTGCTCGATAATCAGTTTTGTCATCCTGAACTTGTTTCAGGATCTATCCAATCCAAATTGCAAAAGTTTTTCGGCAAAAAAATTGCAGCTGAATGTGAGAAAGAATATGAGCAAAAAATACTCGCAATACAGCAAATCAAGAAACCAAATTGGCCAAAAATCAAAACAGAATTACAAAAAATCTATTTCGATGAATCAAATCTAAGAGAAATTTTCTCTCACTTTAAAATCAAAACCTCAGCAAAATCTTTGGGGCTTTCTGCCCAGGAATATCAAGCTTGCATAAGAAATGCAAAATTTATCAGAAACAGATTTACCTGTCTGGATTTAGGAGAATAAAAAATGGTTATCAATAAAAAAACTCCCCACATGTTTATGTGGCTTTGCAATGGAAAAGAAAAAGATGAAACGGGAAATTACAAATTTGGTGAAGATCAACTGCTTTTACCAAATAAAAGTGGTTTGCAATATTTTGAACGTTTGAAAGAAGAATGCATTAAGCTACAAGAAACTGATACTCCACTATATCTGGTTTATATGGGTCGTATGTTGACGGAAGGGCAAAAGCAAAGCATGCAGCAATTAGCAGAGGATCCTCAGATGAGAAATCTGATGGTTGTAGATTATGATGATGTAGAAAAAGAAATGGGAGATGTAAGTGGTGAATTTGCAAGTCTGGAAGGTACAGTTCTTGATAGGAAAAGTTTTGTTAAAAGAATTCCAGTTGTCGTAAGAAAAGAACAAATTATACGGAAAATTCAAAACTTGGTAAATGTAATTGATGATACAGGAAAAACTGGTCGTCCGGCACTTACGCAAATTATAGATTCGACCAGATTGGTTTTGCTCTATAACAGCGCTATTATAAAAGATGTGGCCAAAAAGATTTACCAAAATAATCCCGAAAAATTAAGACTTCTGGAAAATTCCTGTCCTGGTTTGATTTATCGTGATTTTGATGTAACTTTATTAGCGGATGAAATACCGGATTTAGAGACTGCGACAGGATATATTTCTTCATTAAATACAGCGAATATTCTTCCATATGTTCATCGTCAAATTCGTTCGCGAACTAGTAATCAAGATGAACTTGATGCAATAGATGAGTTTTTTAAAACCCAAATTTATGATCCAAAAAAATTTTCGGCCAATCTGGAAGAATGTAAATTGGCACCAAAATTTTACTCCGATAATTTCCAGAAAGTTGAGGATTTTTTGTCAGATTTTGTTATGTCGAGTTTGCATAAAAAGGAATCGGCATTTCAGGAATTATTTGCTAACCTGCTTAAGATAGAAAATTCATTTCTCGGAGTGTCGCAGGATCAAGCACCAAATGTGGGAAATATAATTTGTGAAGTTTTTGGTCCCAAAAACAAGAGTCCATATGGAGCGGTGCAAAGGCATTTTCGTGTGACCGATCACTGGTATTCAAAAATGGATACAGATCATGAATTAGATGACCTGATTCATAATTCAAAATTGCATCAGATTTTTAATGTTGGAAATGACCTGACTTGGGAGAGAAAAACTTCTGAAATTATTAGTCCTGATCCAACTGTTCATTTGATGGAACCTGATTCAATTGTTCATCCGATGGAATCAGATAAAATATCCAAAAACCCTAATGATAAAATGGGTGGCGGGGGATGTTGCGTTATAAGTTAGAGCAAAAAAGATTTATCAAAAACAGAGTTATTTTGGATTTGCTTTATTAAATTAATTATTATTTTCTGTACAGAAATACTGTACAAAATTTAACAAAGGAAATTATGTCAAAAGAAGTAAGCTATTCCGATGCTCGAGAGCATTTCAAAACCTATCTCGATTATGTTGTGCAAAATAGCGAAACCCTGATTATCACCAGAAAAAATAATGATGATGTAGTCATGATGTCGCGCAAAGATTATGAATCTTTGGAAGAAACTTTATATCTGCTTTCTAGTTCAAAGAATCGCCAACATTTAAGTGATGCGATTAAAAATGAAGGAAAGGGAAAACGCGTTAAACTTAAGTCGAAAAAAGAGATCAACAAATTCTTTGAAGGCTTATGAATTATAGTATCACCATTGAGGAAAAGGCCCTAAAGCACATCGAATATTTTCACAAAAAAGACAAAAATATCGTTAAAAAGATTAAGGAATTATTGTTGGAAATGAGTAGTAAACCTTTTGAAGGATCGGGAAAACCAGAGGCATTAAAATTTGAACTATCCGGCTATTGGTCGCGCCGAATTACTCGTGAACACAGATTAGTTTATAAAGTAATTAAAAAAGAAATCGTGGTGATTAGTTGTCGTTATCATTATTAACCATAAATCACATAACCGTGATTTCTTACAGTTTGTAAGTAATGCGGCTGTTTGGGGTTTTGTTCGATCTTTTTTCGAAGGCGCGTAATTTGCACATCGATGCTTCTGTCATCAATTCCACCACAAAGCGCTGAAAGCTTCTCGCGGCTTACGGAATTGCCTTTTTCTTTGCATAAAATATTTAAGATTTTCGCTTCTGAATCAGTGATATGCAAAAATTCTTCGCCTTTTTTCAAACGTGATTCGGCAAGGTTGAAAGTGAATTCGCCGAAGCGGCAGATGTTTTCCGGGTCTTGAGTTACGCTCATGCGTTTCAAGATATTGTTAATGCGCAGTAATAATTCTTTTGGCTCGAAAGGTTTTGGTAAATAATCATCAGCGCCGGCTTCGAGGCCTTTGATTCTGTCATCAAATTCGCCGCGGGCGGTGAGCATGATTATCGGAATTCTTGAAGATTTTCGAAGAGTAGTTGTGAAATCAACGCCATTTTCATTGGGAAGCATCACGTCAACAATCAGCAGATCGAACATTAATTCCTGCATCATTTTTTTCGCTTCAATTGTATCTTTGGCGAGAGAAACGTGAAAACCGTTTTCGTCGAGAAAGCGGCCGAGTAGGGTGCGAAGACGAGTATCGTCATCGATTACTAAAATGTGATGCAGTTTTTTGGTCATAAATTTTTATGCTTTAGCGATTTCGTCGAACTTTTTCATTTTAGTTAAAAGTTTTTCCAAATTATCCAAACGAACCATGCAAGGGCCGTCGGAAGGTGCGTTATCCGGGTCTTGGTGAACTTCCATAAACACGGCAGCAACTCCAACTGCAACCGCAGCGCAGGCTAAAGTTTCAACAAATTCGCGTTGGCCGCCACTTGCGCCACCTAGGCCGCCGGGCTGTTGAACGGAATGGGTTGCGTCAAAAACCACCGGACAACCGGTTTTAGCCATGATTGGCAAACTTCTCATGTCTGAAACTAAAGTATTATATCCGAAGCTTACGCCACGTTCAGTTAACATTACATTCTGATTTCCGAAATGATCCATTTTTTTGACAATATTTGCAGCATCCCAAGGTGCTAAAAACTGGCCTTTTTTGATGTTAATTACTTTGCCAGTTTTTGCTGCGGCTTCAAGCAAATCAGTCTGGCGGCATAAGAAAGCCGGGATTTGCAAAATATCAACTTCATCGACATTGGCCAAAATTCGGCAATGTTCTTCATTGTGAATATCAGTAATAATCGGGCAGCCAAATTGTTTTTTTACTTCGGCAAAAATCGGTAAAGTTTTTTCCAAACCAGCACCACGCCCGCCGCCAATGCTTGATCTATTGGCTTTGTCGAAGGAAGATTTGTAAATAAAATTAATTTTTAGCGAATCGCAGATTCTTTTAATATTGCTCGCCATCATCAAACTATGATCCATCGATTCAGTCTGGCAGGGGCCGGCGATTAAAGTGAAAGGAAGATTATTGGCAATTTTAAGATTTTTTACCTGAATAGTGCGCATGTTTATTTTAAATAATTAAATAAATTGAAACTTTTAGATGTTTAAGTAATTCCGTTTTGTCAAAATTCAAATCAATATTTCCTTCAAAAAATTTCTAAAAATGTTTGCTAAACCGATAAGTCTTATTCTTGTTTATGTTGTAACTATTTTCAACATTGTGATTCTAGCCTCTCCAGTATTGGCTGTGATTGTGCCATTTGTGCAATTCAATGATAATACTATTGTCATTGAAAATGACCTTTTTCAAAGAGTGAAATTTGTTTTTCTCTTTATTTGTTTTCTGGTCAGTTTTTTAATGCTGCTTTATTTGGTGCTGGATTTTCTTTTTGGCTTCTCGGTGAAAAGCTCTCTTAAAGGCTGCACGCGTTATGAAAAAATAAAAGATTATGATTTTTTAACTGATCTTTTCGGTCAGGTAAAAAGTAAATTCGGTGAAAAAGGTGTTAAACTTTACATCAAAAATACTGATGAAATAAATGCTTACGCAATCAGCAGTTTAGGCAGTAAAGCCATTGTTTTAACTAAAGGTCTAATCAATCATTATTTAACAGAATGTCCGGATCCAAAACAATTTTTATATGCACTT
Organism: Pseudomonadota bacterium; assembly: GCA_040384945.1. Classification (GTDB taxonomy): domain Bacteria; phylum Pseudomonadota; class Alphaproteobacteria; order Rickettsiales; family UBA1997; genus UBA2645. The sequence goes on along the minus strand of JAZKII010000009.1, from coordinate 5,831 downwards.
CGTAGCGTAATCGGTCATGAAATGTCGCATTTGGTAAATAAGGATTTCCTGCCGACTTTCCTGATTTTAACCAATCAAAAAGTTACTAATTTTGTTTCAACAATTTTATATTTTATTTTCAGCCTCATCATCCGTGGTGCTAGAATGCTGCCGATGGGAAACGAAGTTGCAGTTTACTCTATGCGCAAAACTTACTGGATTTTAAATTTAGTAATCACCTCTTTTAACCGCCTTGTAGTTTATAATTTATACGAATTTTTGCGCCGTTTTATTTCACGCTCAATTGAATATCGCTGCGATCGTCAATCAGCAAAAGCATTTGGCGGACGCAACATGGTCGTGGCCTTATCAATGCTTGGTGAAACCGGCTATTTCACGCTTTTCTCAACTCATCCGCGAACCAAAAGCAGAATGAAAAAAGTTGAGCAAATAAAAATCGCCGACGAAATTGTGCGTCCCGGATTTTTCGATGCGCTTTCTAATTATTTTTCATTAATGTTTTTGATGGTGGTCTGCCTTTACTTCGCCAAGCAGGCGCATATTGATTATTACGTGCGTCTTTACCTCAATAATCATGAGGTTCTCAACCGTAAACTCACAATGTTGTGGCGCTTAATTTCACAATTTTTTTAAATGAAAAATTTTTCAACTCTCGCCGAATTAATTTCATTTCAAGCCGCAAAACACAATAACCCAAACGCTTTTAATTTTAAGGAAGATGGTCAGCTTCGCAGTTTTTCCAATCAAAAATTTAAAGAAGAAGTTTTTTATTTTGCTTGCGGTTTGCGTGAATTAGGAATTCGCAAAAACCAAAGAGTTGCCAATTTTTCTTATCAAAATCCGATTTGGCTGATTGTCGATTTAGGCTCTATTTTAGCGGGCGCAGTAACAGTTCCGATTTTTTCTAACATCTCAAATGAAAATCTGCTTTATGAAATTTCTGATGCCGATGTGAAATATGTTTTTACCGATAATCGGGAATTTTGTGAAACGGCAAAGAAAGAAAATATTGATGTAAAAATTATTACTTATGGTTTTAAAACCAAAGATACGATTAGTTTTGAAGATGTGATGGAATCAGGAAAACAGGCGGTGCAAGATGAAAAATATGATTTTGAAACTCTGGTTAAAAAAACCGATGCCCAAGATCTCGCAACAATAATTTATACTTCAGGAAGCACCGGAAGACCGAAAGGCGTTGAGTTGACACATCACAATCTGGTTTCACAAATTAAAGATACTGCAACTTTTTTTCCGCTGCCAAAAGAAGATATCGCTTTGTCATTCCTGCCTTTGGCCCATATTTTTGAGCGCATGGTAATGATGTTTTACATGACGCGCGGCATTTCAATTCACTTTGCCGATGATGTAAAAAATGTCGGAAAACTTTTAAAAGAAATTCAACCAACCTTGATGACAGCGGTTCCACGCGTTTTAGAAAAAGTTTTTATCGGCATTGAAGATGGAATTAATTCCGGCAATTTTTTCAAAAAAACTATCGGTAAAATAGCTCTAAAACGTGCGTTAAGTAAAAATGTCAAAACTCTTCCTAATATTTTTGACGCGATTTTTGATACATTAGTTTACAAAAAATTCCGCGCTGCTTTGGGTGGAAATATGCGCATGATAATTTGTGGCGGAGCTGCTCTATCAGAAGATTTAGAGCGCTTTTACCAAAATGCCGGAATCAGGATATATTGCGGTTACGGCATGACCGAAAGCTCGCCAGTTTTAACGGCGAATTGTCAAAGAAATCATAAATTTGGAACTGTCGGTAAAGCCTTTCCTTCAGTTGAATTAAAAATTGCCCGCGATGGTGAGTTACTCGCACGCGGCCCCAACATTATGCGCGGCTATCACGGGCAACCAGATAAAACGGCAGAAGTAATTGTTAAAGGTTGGCTTCACACCGGAGATTTGGCAAAAATTGATGCCGCAGGTTATCTCAAAATTATCGGCCGTAAAAAAGAAGTTTTCAAAACTGCGAATGGCAAATATGTAAGCCCGGTGCCGCTGGAACAGCAAATAATGCAGCGCCTCGGATTTTTAGTTGGCGCGATTGTGATTGCGGAAGGAAGAAGATTTGTTTCGGTTTTATTATTTCCCGATTTCGATCTTTTGAAAAAAACTAAAGCTAAATTTGGTTTTGGTGGAAGTGATGAAAGTTTTTTAAAATCCAAAAATTTACAAAATTCTGTCCAAAAAAATATCGATGAAATGAATAAAAATCTCGATCATTGGCAAAAAATCCAGAAATTCTTTATTGCTACGGAGTCAGTTTCTATCGAGTCTGGCGACGTCACGCCTTCGATGAAATTAAAAAGAAACGTGCTGGAAGAAAAATATAAGGAAGTGATCGAAGATTTGTATAAAGAATCATAAAATAACCGTCATCCTTGGCCCGAATGGGCCGAGGATCTCATGAGTTTATCTGATCGCCTAAATCTTAACTAAGTTTAATTCCCCATTTTTTGCTTAAATATTTTGCCACCGATTCCCTTTCATCATTAAGCAGCACACGATTGTAAATAATAATTTCCGCAATATATCCCGAATAAAAACCGTAAGAAGAATAACTGCTGCTACCGCCAATATTAAAGGTTGGAAAAACGTAGCTAGTCGGGCTTTGGGCAGTTGTGCGAACTACGCTGCCATTGATATAAAGAGATGGAACTTTGTCGGTATAATCAACTTCAACGATTGTGGGATTAGTGGCTGTAGTCGCATAAACCAATACTGGCGGCACGTAACTTGCGGTATGTTCATAAACTGTAATTCCATTTGTTCCCATCGCGATTCCGGCTCCAGCGGCAGAGGTGGCGGGATAAGTGACAGCGCCTTGTTCTGGAAATAAAAGATATTTTTTATTCGCAGTTCCCACAGTTCCTGTTGTGCTTTCAGTTTCTAAAGAATCAGTAGCATTAGGCTTGGCAACTACAAAAATTGTAAAATTATTCGCAGTTTCAGGAACTCCGGTAAGGCTAGTTCCATAGTTTGAGAGTCTTAGAGAATCATCAGAGCCGTCAAATTTCAGGGCCGGCAAATTATTAATTGCATCCATTACATAAAGCGGTTTTGAAGCGCCGGTGCTTTGAGTGGCATTATTTGGATTTATGGTTGGATTAATATCATACCAGGTGCTGATGGCGGTATTATCTTCTCTTTCCGCAGAATCGAAACTTTTTTCAGCCGTGGCATCAAGCCATAAAATCAGGCCTTGTATTGATGAAACATCGGAAGATGCGGTTAAGCTTCTGGCAGTGTTGAGTTTGTAATCGGTATAGATTGAAGAGGAACGGATAATCGCGGCTAGAACTATACCAACAATTACGAAAATGATGGAAATTTCTAGTAAAGAAAAAGCACTGCGTGATTTGTTTAGGGATTTTTTCATTGAATAAATATGAATCTTTTTTGAGGTCTTGTCTAAAGCCAGAAGCTAAAGAAGCCAAACCCCGTCTAGCGCAGAAGATTTTAGGTCATCGAGCAAAGGCCGATAGGCCGTCGTCGAGATGCTAGCTG
>JAZKII010000009.1:2080-2287 GCA_040384945.1 Pseudomonadota bacterium | reverse complement strand
ACGACGCACTTCGTGCTTTGCTCGATGACCTAAAAATACGATTCTGCAAAGCTGTTTTAATCTAACTTTTTGTCAAGAAATCTTAACTAAGAAAGTACTTCCAAAATCCCATCTGTAATTTTTTGCAATTGTTTTCGCTTAATATTAAGCGCTGGCATTGTGTAAATAGAATTTGCAAAAGGACGTAAGAAAATTCCTTTTTCAATA
>JAZKII010000009.1:0-2070 GCA_040384945.1 Pseudomonadota bacterium | reverse complement strand
AAAAGAAATTAATTCTATAGCTCAAATGTCTATCAAAGAATTAGAAACTATAATTAAAAAATCAAACGCAGAAAATAATATTAATTCGACAAATAATAATTTATTAGCCTTCATTAATTCAGGATCTAAAGGAAAACCATTCAATCATCTTGTTAAAATCGCCGTCAATTTCCACGACCCCAACAGCACCAATAGTCCGCACAGTTTTAACATTTTTTAAATTGCGGCATTTTTTAAGTTCTTTTTTTAAGAATTTTTCATCGCTTAAAACTTTTTTCTCGTAATCATTTTTTTCAAATAAATCCAGCGAGGCATTTCCAGCCGCTGCCGCTAAAGGATTTCCCATAAAAGTCGGGCCATGCATTAAAGCAGAATTTAGTGAATCACTTAAAAAACCTTTAAAAATTTCTTCATTAACCAAAGTTGCGGCGAGTGTTACAGCGCCACCGGTTAAAGCTTTTCCCAAAACTAGAATATCAGGTTTTATATTGGCGTGATCAATCGCAAATTTTTTGCCGGTGCGATAAAAACCAACGGCGCATTCATCGGCAATAAATAAAATTTGGTGTTTTTTGGCGATGTTAAAAATTTGGCGCAGAATTTCGGCATCGTGAAAAACCATGCCGCCAGCGCATTGAACTAAAGGCTCGATAAAAATTCCGGCTAAAATATTTTTATTTTCTTTAACGAATTGTTCGAATTTATCTAAATCATTTTGGTTTTGCGGCAAATCCAGCGAGAAATTTTTTAGCAAAATTTTCTCAAATTTTTGGTGCATTCCTGAATTTAAATCAGCGAGAGACATTGCGCCTGTAGTGTCGCCGTGATAAGAATTTTTAAAAGAAATAAATTTTGTTTTCGCATTTTCGCCGCGATTAATATGAAACTGCCAGCAAATTTTCATCGCTACTTCAATTGCCACCGAGCCAGAATCAGAAAAAAATACCCGATCCATTTTACTAAATTCACAAAGACGATGCGCTAATTTGTAAGTTTCATCATTGGCAAAACCCGCCATCATAATATGAGGCAAAATCTTCGCCTGGCGGCAAATTTCTTTAATAAGGTGAGGGTGATTATAGCCATGCGCCATGCTCCACCACGAGGCAATGCCATCAATTAAAATGCGACCATCTTTTAGAAAAATTTCTGAACCTTTGGCGCTTTTAATTTCAAGCTGCGGCAAATGGTTTTGCATTTGGGTATAAGGCAGCCAAATATGTTTTTGCCCGAGTTTAATATGATCCATTTTAGGAAATAATTTTTTCGGCCAATTTCGCCCATTCACTTTGCGGATAGCGTGATTTCAAGGTGTTATAAGCCTTTTTACCTTCAGTTTTTAAGCCGATTTTATAATAGATTTCCACCAAACGAAAATAAGCTTCCGGCACTTGATTGGTTTGGCGATAGCGCGCGATTATTTCGCGAAAGCTGACAATCGCGCCCACATAATTGCGGCTTTTAATTTGGTAACGGCCAACCGACATTTTAGCGCCGGCTAAATGTTCATCAACGAAATCAAGCTTGTCTCTAGCGTCGGCAGCGTAATCGCTGGCGGGAAATCTGGCGATTAATTCGCGGAAAATAAATGAAGCTTGTTGAGTATTATCTTGCGCGCGATCAATTTCCGGAACCTGATTATAGTAAGTTAAACCTTTCATGTAGATCATGTAAGGCACATATTCGCTATTCGGATTTAAGCGTAAAAAATCATCAACTACCGGCAAAAGTTTAGCATAATTTTCATCCTTATATCGCGCGTAAACCGCCATGCTTTGGCCTTTGATCGCCCATTTGGAAAAAGGAAATTCATCGTCGATTTTTTCAAATTCATCGGCTGCTTCATTGTAACTTTTTGCTTTTAAATGTTTGTAAGCTTTGGTGTAAGCAAGCTCGGCATTGGTTTTTTCATCGTCTTTATTGGCGGCGCAAGAAAAGAGGAATGATGTGAGTAAAAGCAGGGAGAGAAATTTTTTCATAATTTTATTTTTTTGATCTTATTTAACATCGCAAAACCCCCCAACCCCCCTTAACAGGGGGGCTTTTAGACCAAACTCGGATTAAAGCCCC
>JAZKII010000008.1:0-25494 GCA_040384945.1 Pseudomonadota bacterium | reverse complement strand
TGCGTCGTCGAGATGCTAGTTCGATTTTGCAACATCCAGCCAGCATCTCGACGACGCACTTCGTGCTTTGCTCGATGACCTGAAATTTGTAAAACGAGAACATTTATCAAACTTTCAATTAGATCAAGAGAATTTGTGAGCAAACCGCTATCCATCTATATTCACTATCCTTTCTGCAAATCAAAATGTCCTTATTGCGATTTTAATTCGCATGTGCGCGATGGAGTTGAGCATGAGAAATTTTTGCAGGCTTATGAGCGTGAGCTTGATTTTTTTGCGGCAAAAATTTCCAAACGTAAAGTAAAAACAATTTTTTTTGGTGGTGGAACTCCATCATTAATGCCGATTTTTTTGGTGGAAGGAATTTTAAAAAAAATTGCTGCGCTTTGGGAAATTGATGAAAATTGTGAAATCACTTTGGAAGCAAATCCGACATCGTCGGAAAGCAGGAATTTCAAGGCTTTAAGAGAAATTGGAGTCAATCGACTTTCTATAGGAATTCAGGCTTTGAATGATGCCGATTTAAAATTTTTAGGTCGCGAACATTCGGCAAAAGAAGCGATGGAAGTAATCGAATTAGCCGCAAAAATTTTCGATAATTTTTCCTTCGATTTAATCTACGCCCGGCCAAAACAAGAGCTACAAGATTGGAAAAATGAACTCACGCGCGCCATAAGTTTCGGCACTAAACATCTTTCACTTTATCAATTAACGATAGAACGCGGCACTAAATTTTATGCTCAATTTGCGCGCAAAGAATTTGAAATGCCGGATGAAAATTTATCGGCCGATTTTTATGAAATGACCAATCAAATCACGTCTGACGCTGGTTTCGAGCTTTATGAAATTTCTAATTACGCCAAGAAAAATTTCGAATCGCGCCATAATTTAGTTTATTGGCAAGGAGGAGATTATCTTGGAATTGGTGCTGGCGCTCATTCGCGAATTTATTTGGAAGGCGATTCTGAGAGATCAGCAATTACAATGCTTCACGAGCCTTTAAGCTGGTTAAAAAAAGCTCAGGAAAATGGCGCCGGAATTCAAAAAATGGAAAAAATTTCTGCACCAGAATTGCTCGAAGAATTGATTTTAATGGGTTTGCGTTTGCCGCAGGGAATTAATAACCAAATTTTTCAAACCCACTTCAAAAGAAACATTGTCGAAATTTTTGATCTAAAAAAGTTACAAATGCTTGCAAAGCAGGGTTTAATAGAGGTTACAATCGATTCGATCAAAATCCCAAATCACGCACGGCTTCTCACCAATTCTATTATCACAAAAGTTTGTGAAGCGCTAATTTAAAAAATAATATAATGAAAAATTCTCCTGAGAATCAAACGCCGGATTTTATTTCTAATCTCGAACAATCGCTGGAAAAGCCTCTACTTACTGATGAAACCCTGGCTCAAAACTCATATGAAAATGTTAAAGTAAAGCCGGAATCGGAAAATCTTTTAGATGCAACTGCGCTAAAAACTTCATCAATTTTGCGCGGTGCGATGAAAATTCTGCGTAAAAACAGCCTCACTTTTTTGAAGGTAAATACAATTTTAACTGTGGGATTTTTAACGATTTTATTTTTACTTCTTTTTTTTGAAGTCAAACTTAACAAGTTTTTTTTCTCAATTCCAATCCTACGCAATATTGGCGTGACGAATATTTTACCAATTATTGAAATCGCAACTTTTCTGATATTTTTTTCTTGGTTGCGTTCATCTTATTTAGAAATCGTGAATAATTATTTTCGCAATGAAGATGGTTTAAAACCTATGATTTCTGGCTTTAAAAAAATTTATAAATTTACGATAATTGAAGTTTTACAATTGGCTTCGTTATTGCTGGGATTTCGATATTTTGTTGCACTTCCTTCAATGTCATCAAAAAATAAAAATGCCACCAGCGCAATGATGGAAAGCCGCGAATATGCCAGTGAAAATCCGGGCGCGATTATTTTATGTTCTTTTTTTATAACGATTTTAACTCTTATTTTAATCGGATCTTGTGTAGCGATTTCAATTTTGATGCTACAAGACCGGCTAACAATTATCCTGCTTAATTTCCTGCTATTCAGCTTTTTATTTTTACCCTTTCATGCTTGTTATCGTTTTTTACTTTATAAAAAATTCCAACAATTAAGCAGCGCACCGAAAGTTGAAATTGAATGGGGAGGTCGAATTTGGTTTGCAGGTTCGCGCCTTATATTTCTAGGCTTGGTGACCGTGATTATTTTTCTGGTTGTAAATGGCTTATTCTTAGATGTGTTCGATAAAATAATTACCAATTTCAAATGATGACTCAAACTATTGTAACAAGGGGGTGGACGGCATGACTAAAGTCATAATCCCTGAAGGATATTACAGCGAAGAACAAGTGGCGGGATTTCTTGGAAAAACTATTCCAACATTGCGCGCTGATCATTGTCACAGAAGAAACCGCGTTCCTCCAAAAACAAAACTTGGCAGAGTGATTATTTATTCCAAAGCGTCATTTAAAGAATGGCTAGAAGCGAGAGAGGTGAAGCATTTTGAGTTGAGATCAAAACAATTCAAATCCAATAGTTAGTGAGGAATGCTGGCTTAAACACCAAATTTTATTTTTTCTAATTCGGCGATGATGTTTTTTAATCCTATCTGGTTCAAGGAAGATACTTTAGTGGATTGGGTATTTCCCAAGTAAACTCTGTAATCATCAGGATTGTTTCTGTAATAAGAAAGTAAGCCATCAATGATTGAAGATATTGGTTTCAAAAAAGAAAATCGATCTCCCAAGTGAAGCAGATAATCTAGGGATTTTCCTACGTTTTTAAGATCTTCAACTTTTATCTCTCTAGATACCGTATCCGTCACTTTTCCTAATTCCCCAAGAAATCTTTTTACTTCAATTAAGTGCGGTAAATCAACTTCACGTTCCGCTACTTTCCTGCTATTCTTTGCTTCTTCAGCAGATTTTTCTGCCGCCGCCACTGCTCTTTTTGAATCCATCCTTGATTGGTAAGCAACGAACAAGGCAACAGGTGGTAAAATATAACTAACTACGAATTTGATAATAGAGACAATTACGGACACCAGACGGACACCAAATAAAAGTTAAATTTTAGAAAATTTCACCAACCCTTTAAGGGAAATGGTGGAGCTACGGGGAGTCGAACCCCGGACCTCTTGCATGCCATGCAAGCGCGCTACCAACTGCGCTATAGCCCCAATTTTTTTGAAAAAAATATGTGAGATTTTTTCGAGCGCGCATCAAATAGATTTAGTTACAAAACTGCAAATGATTTTTGATAAGGAAGAGAGATTTTAGGTCATACAGGTTTGAAAAAGAGGATAATCATTTATTGAAAGTCTGGCGCGCCTCAATAGTTTTGAAAAAAACGCATCCAAATCTTAATAAATTTTTTAATGATATTCCAAGAGCTGCAAAAACAAGCGCGCCTGCGATTGCTCAAAATGCACTTTGAAGCCAAGGTTGGCCATATTGGTGGCAATCTTTCGGCTCTTGATGCGATGCTTTATTTACACCATAATGTCATGCAAAAAGAAGATCATTTTATTTTGTCTAAAGGCCACGCGGCGGGTGCGCTTTATATTGCTTTATGGTCGGTTGGGAAAATTTCGGATGAGCAGCTTTTAACTTTTCATAAAGACCAAACTAAACTTGCCGGGCATCCGGCGCCGAACTGGATTCCTGAAATTCCTTTTGCCACCGGAAGTTTGGGACATGGCTTGGGGCTTGCTTGTGGGATGTCGCTAGGAAATAAATTACTAAATAAAGCAGGGCGGATTTTTTGTTTAATGTCGGATGGTGAATGGCAGGAAGGCAGCAATTTTGAAGCGCTGGTTTTTTTAAATCATCAACAATTAAAAAATGTCACCGTAATTATTGACTGCAATGGTTTACAAGGTTTTGGCACTACTGAAGAAATCGCTTCGTTAAATTTAAAAAAACTCCACGAAATTTTCGCCGTTTTTGATTTTGAAATTACTGAAATTAATGGTCATGAAGAAGCAGATTTAAAAAAGCTTTCTCATACCTCAGATCGCCCGCAAATTTTTTTGATGAATACGATAAAAGGCCACGGAATTTCATTCATGGAAAACCGGATGGAATGGCATTATTTGCCGCTCAATGAAGAGCTTTACAATAAAGCAAAAAAGGAAATCGAAAATTTATGAGAGAAATTTTTTGCGCTGAAATGATCAAGGCTTTTGCCAAAAAACCCTTTGTTTTTCTGACCGGAGATTTGGGCTATAAAGCGCTCGAGCCGCTTCGTGAAAGCATGAAAGATCATTTTATAAATGCCGGAATTGCTGAACAAAACATGATTTCAACAGCGGCCGGAATTGCTAAAACCGGTTTGCCAGTTTTTTGTTACAGCATTTCCCCTTTTATTTATGCGCGGCCTTTTGAGCAAATCAGGAATGATATTTGTTTGCATAATTTACCAGTAACAATTATCGGAAATGGTGGCGGTTATGGCTACGGCGTCATGGGCGCAACTCATCATGCGATTGAAGATTACGGTTCGCTTTTGTGCTTACAAAATATGCACGCTTTTATTCCGGCATTTGATTCTGATGTTGGCGCGATGATTGCGCGGATTTCCGATTTAAAAAAACCGGCTTTCCTGCGTTTGGGTTTGGCGCAAAAAACGGCAGAAATTTCTTACGAAAAATGGCGCAAAGTTCTAGATGGTGATCTTGGAGTTTTGATCGTAACCGGATCAATTGCGAGTAATCTACTTCATGATTTCCAAAGCGAAGAATCAGCCGCACGTCCAGCAATCTGGGTACTTGGCGAACTTCCTTTGCTTGAAGATTTTCCTCAAGAATTAGTGCTGGAATTATCAGGTAAAAAACTGTGCGTGCTTGAAGAACATGTGGCGCAAGGTGGGATTGGACAAATGATAGCAGCTCAAATTCTTGGAAAAAATATTGCGTTAAAATCTTTTTTACATCTTTATGCTAAAGGTTACGTTTCCGGATTTTACGGCTCGCAAAATTTTCATCGCGAAGAATCGGGATTAACCAAAAAATCTGTTATCAACGCCTTTAAATCAAACTTATAAATGACTCAAACCCTCGCTCAAAAAATTGTTACTCTAAAAGGCCCAATCCTGGTGTTTGGAGCCAGTGGTTTTATCGGCGCCAATTTGCTGCGCATGTTATTGCAACATCGTAATGATGTTTTTGGAACCACTTCCAAATTGCCGAATTGGCGACTTGAAGGCATTGATTCCAAGCATATAATAGCTGGAGATTTGATGGTGGATGGCCATCTTGATGTGGTGTTAAATCATACCAAAGCCAAAACTATTTTTAACTGCATTTCTTACGGCGCTTATGCCTTCCAAAATGATGAAGAGCGCATTTATCAAACTAATATAATTTTAATCCGGCGTTTAATTGAAGCCTGTTTCCATCGTCAAGTTGACTGTTTTATTAATGCCGGAAGTTCTTCGGAATATGGTGAAGAAGCGTCTGCTCCCAAAGAAGACGCGGCTTTAAATGCTAATAGTCATTATGCGGTTACTAAAGCGGCGATTTCCAACCTGATTCATTTTTACGGCAAAAAGAAGGGAATGAAAACTGCCAACCTGCGTCTTTACTCGGTTTATGGGCCTTTTGAAGATTCGTCGCGTTTGATTCCGCAAGTTATTTTAAAAGGTTTGGAAAAAGAATTTACTACTTTCACCAATCCTGATATTTCGCGTGATTTTGTCTATATTGATGATGCTTGCGAAGCCTTTATTGACGCGGCTTATATCCTGCCACAACATTGTTACGGTGACTCTTTTAATATCGGTTCCGGCATTAAAACCACGATTGGCGATGTCGCAGAAATTTCGCAAAGAATTTATGAAATTCCCGGTGAGCCGAAATTTAATTATCCGGCTCATAAATGGGATGTGACTAATTGGTATTCAAATTCCAATAAAGCCGCGGAAATTCTGGGTTGGGCGCCGAAAATTTATTTTGAAGAAGGTCTGCTTAGAACTAATATGTGGGTCAAAGAAAATCTCGAAGTTTGTTTGGATCGGCGCGCCACCAAGCATAGGCGCGATGATCTTGATATTACTCATTCAATTTCGGCAATAATCGCTTGTTATAAAGATGCAGAGGCAATTCCTGAAATGTATGAGCGCATTACCAAAGTGATGCAAAAATTAAAAATCGATTACGAAATTATTTTTGTAAATGACGGCTCTCCCGATAATAGCGAAGAAGTGATTCGGAAAATTTCTGAACGTGATGAACATGTCATCGGAATTACTCATTCCAGAAATTTCGGTTCGCAAGCTGCTTTCAAAAGTGGCCTCGATTTAGCCACTAAAAATGGCTGTGTTTTGATGGATGGCGATTTGCAGGATCCGCCGGAAATGATTGAGCAATTTTTACAAAAATGGCAAGATGGATATGAAGTTGTATATGGCCGCCGCGTAAGTCGCGACGCCCCTTTTTACATGCGGTTTTTTTACAAGATTTTCTACCGAATTTTCGCCGCTTTTTCTTATATAAAAATTCCGCGCGATGCCGGAGATTTTGCCTTGATGGATAAAAAAGTTGTTGAAGTTTTACTGCGTTTTCCGGAACGCGATTTATTTTTGCGCGGCCTTCGCGCTTACGCCGGCTTCAAGCAAACCGGTGTTGATTATATTCGCCCCGAAAGAAAATTCGGCCGCACTACCAATAGTATTTGCAAGAATTTAGGTTGGGCCAAAAAAGGAATTTTTTCATTTAGTTATGTTCCGCTTAACATACTCAGCGCTTTTGGCTGGATGATGTTATTTGTTTCGGGATTTGTAATGATGGCGCAAATTCTGCTTAAATATTTCTTCCCTGAATCTGCGCCGCACGGTGTTACAACCACAATTGTTTTGGTAACATTTTTTGGCTCATTAAATCTTTTTGCAATCAGCATTATCGGCGAATATATCGCCAAGATTTTTGAAGAAGTAAAAAGTCGCCCACATTTTATTCGCAAAAGTTTGATTAAGCGCGGTAATATTGAAGCGAGTGATGGTGTAAAAAATATTTTTGGAGAATAGAGTGGCGCATAAAGCTTTTTCACAAGATGTGAATGAATTTGGTGGTTATGCTTATACAACCGAAGCGCTTTCCGGGCGCATGTCCAATGCCCGCATCAGCAAATCAATTTTGGCGATGGATGTTTTTACCGGAAAAAAAATAATCGATATTGGATGTGGTGACGGAACTTACAGTTATGAATTAGCACAGCAGGGACCTGCTTTGGTGGCGGCAATTGATCCGGTAGAAAATGCGGTTAAAACAGCGGCGGAAAAATATAAAACAGTCAAAAATTTACGTTTTGAATGTGTAGATTTATATCAAATGGAAATTCCGCAAGAACCTTATGATATAGTGGTTTTGCGCGGTGTTTTGCATCATCTTCCTGACTTGGAAAAAGGCATAGAAATTGCCTGTAAATTAGCCAAAAAAATTCTGGTTATGGAACCAAATGGTTATAATCCAGTTTTGAAAATAATTGAAAAAACTTCGCGCTATCACATCGAACATGGTGAACAATCATTTACTCCAGCAAGCTTGCGCCAGATTTTTAAAAAATATGGCGGCACAATAGTTTTTGATGAATTTGTAGGATTAGTGCCATTTTTTTGCCCCGATAAGGCGGCAAAGTTTTTAAAGTTTTTTGAAAAAACAGTGGAGTCAATTCCGCTTGTGAGAGCAATTGCTTGCGGTCAATATATGTTTGCTGTTGAGGTAAAATCCTGAGAACCAAATTAAAGATAAAATTCCATTTTCAAGCGCATCATTTTTTCAAAGCAGCCCTGATTATTTTGGCAGTTTTTCTATTTTCCTTGCAGATATTTAATGTCTTTAATTCTCACATTTGGCGTGACGATGCGTTTTTTGCTGCGGTGGCAAAAAATCTGGCGAATGGTGATGGATTTTCTGCGGTTTTTTTTGATCAGAATTATAAATTCCATTTTGGCATTTCTTCTGGACCCTTGATAATACTGCCTGCTGCCTTGATGATTTTTATTTTTGGCAATCATTATTGGGTCCCGGGATTAACTGAAATTCTTCTGATTTGGAGTTTGCTCATCACAATTTTTATTGTTGCTGACGAGATTGTCGGTGAAAAAAGAAAATGGGCTTTCGGGTTTTTTGCGCTAATAATGTCGCTGCTTTTTGCCAGTGGTGATGAGGTGAAATTATCCTTATGGCATAATTTGATGGGTGAAGTTCCGGCAGCGCTTTTAGTGGTTTTGGCAGTTTTGATATTTTCTGCGCCCAAGTTGAATAAAGCTAGATTGGCAATCGCCGGTACTTTTTTGGGATTGGCAATAATGGCAAAAATGATTGCTGTTATTGCTTCATCCGTGGTTTTAGCAATGGTTACGATAAGAATTTTATATAATAAAAAACCGCTTAGCTGGATTGCAATTCCTATTCTTTGTTTTCTTGCGCCGTTTTTGGCATTTGAATTAAGCAAAATTATTTTGCTGGGTTGGACAGGTTATTTAGAATTGCAGTTGCAGAATTCAAATTTTTATCAGGTAAATGCATTAATTAAAAAGCCGTTTTTTACTTACGTCCCGGAGTTGATAATATATTTCAAGATTGCCTCTTTATTCTTTCTGCCAGGAACCGCTTATGTCATTTATTATTCACTTAAGAAAAACCCAAAATCTCCCTATGTTTTAGCAGGAATGACACTGCTTTGTATTTTCTGCGTACATACAACTTGGTGGATGATATATTCTATTCCGGGAGCATATCGCCATTTTACTGTGGCACTTATTTGTTATTTCTCAGGTCTGTTTTTATTAATCTGTAAACTTGATTATAAAAAACCTTCGCAAGTGGTTTTTATATCATTTTTTATTGGTGCTTTTTTTGTTTCCGGTTCAATTGAAAAACTATCTTTTTTTAAGAGCGAGTCCAACTTACAAGAGCAGTTAATAATTATTGAGGCGATCAATAATTTCCAAAAACAGGGAGTGGAAATTATTTCATGTGGTAATAATTTTGAGCTGGAATATTTGTTGCCGGAATCCCGTAATTTCAAGGAATGTACAAATTTCTTTGCGAATAATATTCCTAAAAAAGTAATGTTGATTAATTTTTTTGCTGTGCCAGAAAAAGTAATTTTTATCAGACATGATCAATATCGAGGAGAATTTATTACTCTTCCGAATCAGATATTAGAACGCTGCAAAGAAGAATATCTTACAACTGAAAATTTCTCTCTCTTGTGGTGCGAATAACCTATAAAATGACAAATGTTTTCTAAATTGAATTATTCCAAATTTTTTACCCTCACTTTAGCTCTAACTTTGCTGTTTCTGCAAATCTACAGCGTTTTTTTCTATCCGGTTTGGCGCGATGATTCTGGTTTTGCGCAATTGGCAAAAAATATGATTAATGGCGAAGGATATAGCGCGGTCATGTTTGATAAATTATATCCTTTTAGTTACCTGATTGCTACTGCGGGGCCAACAGTTGTGCTTCCTGCCGCTGCTGCAATTTTTCTTTTCGGCAATACTTATTGGGCTATAGGTTTGGCTAATGTTTTTCTGATTTGGAGTTTAATTGTTGTGATTTTTATTGCCGCTGATGCCGTTTTGGAGAAAGAAAAAAAATGGCTATTTTGTTTTCTAGCTTTGTTTTTTTGTCTGCTATTTTCTAGCGGTAACGAAGGATCATTCGCGGTTGAAACCAAGGATAGTATAGCTTTATGGCATTTATTAATGGGTGAAATTCCGGCGGCACTTTGTGTTATAGCCGGAGCGTTTTTATTATTACCAGCACTCACAAATTGGAAAAAAATATTAGCAGGCGGATTATTTCTGGGTTTGGCTGTAATGGCTAAAACCATTACTGCTCTGGCAGTTGCGACAGTATCTTTGATTTTTGCACTGAGAGTTATTTCTGATAAAAAAATAATTATTTCTAAAAAAATAAAGTTTTTAACTTTGGCTGCTGCTGCGGTTATCGCGCCAATTTTCTTTTTTGAAATGGCGAAAATATTAACTTTGGGATGGCAGGCATATAGAGAATTCCAGATTGATAGTGCCGCATTTTATAAAATAATAGGTGCCGTTGAAAATAATGCCCTTCAACGCTTCTCCAGTTTGCGCGCTATTTTTGGTGTGGGATATTTTTACTCCCTTTTATCAGTAGTTTTAATTTCCTGTTTTTCTTTAAAGCGTAACTCAACTTCCAGCTTACTGGCTGTTACTTTATTTGGATGTTTTGTTGTCCATCTGATTTGGTGGATAAATTTTTCGATGATAGGGTCTTATCGCCATTTTATTACTGGGCTACTTTATTTTTGCGTCGCTCTTTCTTTGGTGCTGACGAATATTAATTATAAAAACCAATTACAGGTGGCGATTACTTCTTTCCTGATTTTCTTTTTGGTGATGGGGAGATTAGTCCTGATTAATTATGATTTTAATTTCAACTTTGAAAAAACTGACCAGTTAAAAGAGCAGCTTGAAATTGTAGAAGAAGTTAAGCTGCTTGAAGCGCGAGGAGTTACCCTCTTTGCTTGCGGCAGTAATTTTGAATTGGAATATTTATTGCCCGGCAGCAGGCATTTTAAAGATTGTCTCGATATGCCGAAAGAAAATAATTCGGCAGCAATGTTGGTGAGCTATTTTATTAATGGCAATCAAGTGGTGGCGATGCGTCCCGAATATCCATTTACTAATGTTAAGGTGATACCGGAAGAAATTTTAAACCAATGTAGCCAGAAATACATGGATAAAGGAAATTTTTCCTTGCACTGGTGTAAGTAGGTTTGAAGATGTGTTTTATACCTAACCTGATTCAAATTTTTTTAAATAATGTCCCAAATTAAAATCACTTTTCCAGATGGCGCTGCGCGTGAATTTGCCCGCGGAGTTTCCGGTGCGGAAATCGCCAAATCAATTTCAATTTCTTTGGCGAAAGTTGCTTTGGCAATCAAGGTAAATGGCGAAGCGCGCGATTTATCACGTGTAATTGAAGAAGATGCTAAAATTGAAATTATCACGCCAAAATCCGGAGCAGATGCTTTAGATGTTATTCGCCACGATGCCGCGCATATTATGGCGGAAGCGGTGAAAGAATTATTTCCTGAAACTCAAGTCACAATCGGGCCGGCAATTGAAAATGGATTTTATTATGATTTCGCCCGCAAAACTCCTTTCGCTTTGGATGATTTAGAAAAAATCGAAAATAAAATGCGTGAAATTGTGAAGCGCGATGAACCTTTGGTGCGCGAGGTTTGGAAGCGTGACGATGCAGTGAAGTTTTTCGAATCAATTGGCGAAAAATATAAAGCTGAAATCATTTCTTCAATTCCCGCAGACCAAGATATTTCGCTTTATCGCCAAGGAAATTTTATCGATCTTTGCCGCGGACCGCACGCGCCTTCAACTTCTCACATTAAACATTTTAAATTGATGAAACTCGCTGGCGCTTACTGGCGTGGTGATGCGAAAAATGAAATGTTACAACGTATTTACGGCACAGCTTGGGAAAGTGAAGAATCGCTTAAAAATTACCTGCATATTTTGGAAGAAGCGGCGAAAAGAGATCACAGAAAATTAGGCCGCGAAATGGATTTATTTCATATTCAAGAAGAGGCTGTGGGATCAGTATTTTGGCACCCAAAAGGCTGGACAATTTTCCGCGAAATCGAAAATTATATTCGCGCTAAACTCGAAAAAAATAATTATGTTGAAGTAAAAACTCCGCAATTAATCGATAAGGTTTTGTGGGAAAAATCGGGCCATTGGGAAAAATTTCGCGAAAATATGTTTATCGCCGAAAGCGAAGAAAGAACTCTAGCGGTCAAGCCAATGAACTGTCCGGGACATATTCAGATTTTCAATCAGGAATTAAAATCTTACCGCCAATTGCCTTTAAGAATGGCGGAATTTGGTTCTTGCCATCGTAATGAATCTTCGGGTTCGCTGCATGGAATCATGCGTGTTCGTGCCTTTACGCAAGATGATGCCCATATTTTTTGTGAAGAAAATCAGGTTAATTCTGAAACCATCGCATTTTGTGAATTGTTAAAAGAAGTTTACAGCGATTTCGGTTTTGAAAATGTGAAAGTAAAATTTTCAACTCGCCCCGAAAAGCGCGCCGGATCTGATGAAACTTGGGATAAAGCGGAAGCAGCTTTGTCGGAAGCGGTAAAAGCAGCAGGATTGGAATGCGAAATTAATCCGGGCGAAGGTGCATTTTACGGGCCGAAACTTGAGTTTACTTTAGTTGACGCAATCAAGCGCGAATGGCAATGCGGAACTTTACAGGCCGATTTTATTTTGCCGGAAAGACTTGATGCAAGTTACGTTGCAACTGACGGAACCAAGAAACGCCCGGTAATGTTGCACCGCGCAATTTTAGGAAGTTTCGAAAGATTTATCGGCATGTTGATTGAAAATTATGCCGGAAAATTCCCGCTTTGGTTGGCTCCAACGCAAATGGTTATCGCCACAATTACTAATGATTCGGATGGATATGGCGCGCAGGTTTTTGAAAAGTTGAAAGCTTGCGGATTCAGAGTTGAAGGCGATTTTGATGCGCAAAAAATCAATTATAAAATCCGCGAACATTCTTTGAAAAAAGTTCCATATATTTTGGCAATTGGAAAAAAAGAAGCGGAAAACGGTTCGGTTTCAGTGCGTAAATTAGGCGAAGAAGCGCAAAAAGTTATGAGCGTGGAAGAGTTTATTGAAATGGCGAGAAAGCAGATTTTGGAGAAGAAGTAATAGGTTAAGATTGATACTCGATGCAGGACGGGATTTGCAATCCCGTCCTTACGTTCATGTCATGTTTAAATTGAACTGAACATGTTGGACTGGGTTACAAACCCAGTCCAGCGCGGTGTGTAAGACTTGTTTCACAAAGAAGAATTTTAGGTCGTCGAGCAAAGGCCATTAGGCCGTCGTCGAGACGCTAGCTGGATGATCACGCTAGCATCTCGACGACGCGCTAAAGCGCTTTGCTCGATGACCTGAAATTTATAGGGTCCATACGGGTTTTAGAAGAAGTAATATTTGAAATAAAATATATTAATAATGACCAAGCTTTTAAAAAACATCCTGCAATATAGCGCCGCTCCTATCCTATCTTTATTGATTTTCACCATTATTTTCCAGCTTTGGCAAGTTGATTTAAACTTACCGATTTTCGATTATTCCGGCGATGCGCTTTTCAGTGTTTTTGAAATGAAAAGTGTGATCGATAATCGCTGGTTTTTAACCAATGATTTTATCGGATTTCCCCAATCTCTAGGGCAATTTAATCTTTACGATTTCCCACTTCAGGCTGACTCAATCCATTTCTTAATCGCCAAGTTTTTTGCCCTTTTTACTTCTAATCCATTTTTAGTCACCAATTGCTTTTTCCTTTCCGGTTTTGCCTTGATTTCCGCCACGTCTTTCGCGGTTCTGCGCAGTTTTAAAATATCGGTTTTTAGTGCCGTAATCGTGAGTATTTTATATGCCTTTACCCCCTATCATTTTTCACGCAATGTGACGCATCTTTTTCTGAGCAATTATTTAGCCATTCCGCTGATTACTATGTTGGCGCTTTGGATTATGGCGGATAAAATCCGGGTAATTTCCTACAATAAAAAACATCAACTTTGCTTTGCTCCAAATCTCTCATTTTTCATTGCCGCAGCTTGCTGTTGTGTCATCGCCGCTAATGGCATTTATTACGCTTTATATGCGACATTGATTTTTGTTTTTGCTTGGTTTTTGCGTGACTTAAAAAAAGACAGTTTTGTCGGCAATATTTCTGCCCCGATCGCACTTTGCAGCATAATAATTTTTGTGCTTTTCCTGCTTTATTTACCATCATTTATTTATTGGTTTCAAAATGGAGGCAATGGCGGCGTTGGCAACAGGGATTCTATAGAAAGCGAATATTACGGGTTAAAAATCATTAATTTATTTTTACCGGTTGCCAATCATTACCTCGATTATTTGCGCAACCTGCGTTTTGTTTTTAATGAAGCACTTTCACAAAATGGAGAGCAAGCCTCGGAAAGCCTTGGTATTCTTGCTTCGATGGGTTTTTTATTTTTAATATTATGGCTGTTTGCTCAAAGTCAGGCTGGCGAAAAATCGGTTTTGCAAAAAACGATCAAGAAATATTCCTTAAATGAAAATGACCAAAAGCTGATTTCAAATTTAGCCGGTTTAAATTTATTATCAGTTTTATTTGCCACGATTGGCGGATTTGTAATGTTCATCGCGATCCCGTTCCCTCTAATTCGAAGCCATGCGCGCTTTTCAATTTTTATCGCATTTTTTTCATTATTTGTAATCGCAATTATTTTTGACAAAGCACTAAAAAAGAAAAAACTTTTTGCTCCAATTTTTATTTTAATAATTTTGATATTAGCGATTTTTGATCAAGTAGGGCAAGTTTCAGCGCCGATTCTCCAAAGTGAAAAAATGAAAAGTGCATTTATTTCTGACCGGACTTTTGTGCAAAAAATCGAATCCACAATGCCCAAAGATGCGATGATTTTTATGTTGCCGATTTTGGGTTTTCCTGAAAATGCCGAGCCTTATGATTTGTTGGCAGGATATTTACATTCAAAAAATCTGCGTTGGTCTTATCCGGCAATCATGAATCGCCCAAGCAGTTTGTGGCAGCATGAAGTTGTGAAAATGAATTTTGTAGATTTTATTTCTGAAATTAAAAATAAGGGATTTAGCGGGATTTATCTAAACCAGAAAATGATGGCAGAAGAATTTAGTTGGCCGGAAGTAAGGCAGCTTATAAAACAATTAAAGCAGGTAGCGCAAGAGCCGCCGCTGGTTTCGGCTGATTTTAATTTACTGTTTTTTGAGATTTAATTCGCGCGCGTGCCATGAAATTGCCGACTGCAAAATTTCTTCAATATTATAATGCGGCTCCCAGTTTAAAACTTTTTTTGCCTTTGAAATATCAGCAACCAGACTAGCCGGATCGCCAATGCGGCGTGGCATATTGCGGCTATTTACGGTAAGTCCGAGTTTGTTTAAATGGCTGATTATTTCTAAAACTGAGCTGCCAATTCCACTTCCCAGATTAATAAAATCAGAATTAATTTTGTCGGATAATAAAAGCTTCATTGCTAGAATATGAGCTCGTCCCAGATCTTCCACATGCACATAATCTCTGATGGCGCTTTTATCTTTTGTAGGAAAATCAGTGCCAAAAATTTCCAATGCGGTTCCATCTTTGGCGGAATTTATTGCTAAAGGAATAAGGCGGGTTTCCGGATTATGTTTGGCGCCGGTTTCGCCGTCTTTATCTGCTCCGGCAGCATTAAAATAGCGCAGAGTAATTTGGGATAATTTGCCCTGATTCGCTAGATCAAAAAGAATTTTTTCAATCATCAATTTGCTGTTACCGTAAGGATTAATCGGTTTTTGTATTGTGGTTTCATCAATTTTTACACCGTCGCAAATGCCATAAGTTGCGCAACTGCTGGAGAAAATAAGATTTTTTAAATTCGAATTTTGCATCGCATTTAAAAGCGACAAAGTACCGCCGACATTATTGTGGTAATATTTTTGCGGATTAGAAATTGATTCTCCGACATAGGAATTGCCGGCAAAATGGATGATACAAATTGGCTGATAATGTTGCAGGATTTTGGTCAGTTTTTCGCAATCATGTAAATCACCAATTTCCAGCGGTCCCCATTTTACAAATTCAGCATGCCCTGTGGAAAGATTATCAAAAGATACCGGTTCATAACCATCCAGAGCCAGCAATTTAGCAGTTTGCGAGCCGATATATCCTGCGCCACCCGTGATTAAAACTTTTTTCATGGTTAATTTTTAGTTAAGCCGGTTGCGGTAATGCTGCTTGATTCCTGATATTCGTAATCGGTGTTAATATCCCAAAGATTATGATTGGCATTTTCACAAATATTTTCTGCGGCTAATAATCCCATCAATATACTGTGATCCTGGTTATTATATTTAAATGAACCATAGCGACCGATAGTTGAAAGTGATTTTTGGGTTGAGAGAAATTTTTGCACCGGTTCCAAATATTTTTTATATCCTGTTTTATAAACCGGATAGCATTTTGGTACGCGAACTACTTTGCCATAAAGTACCGAATTACTTGGGGCGAGTCCGGTTTTGTAAATTTCTTGAGTGGCAAGATCTGTTAGTTTTTTATCCTCAAATGACCAGATTTCATCTTCGTCATTGCACCAAAATTCTAGGCACAGAATAGTTTGGGTTTGTCCATTATTAATTGCAGGAGTCCAGTTTTTAAAATTAGTAATGCGTCCGGTTTTTAAGTTGGTGGAATGTATGTACAGCCATTGATCGGCAAAAAGATTTTCGGCATTAATTTGTAAAAAAACCAAAATCGTATTGCGGAATTTTAACTCTTTGGCGCAATCCTTAATTTCTTGTGGAGACGCCATATTATTAACCAGAGTGGTTAGTGGCATGGAAGAAATAATGTGATCAAATTCAATTTCTTTTCCATCTTCAAGTGTAATTGATGCGGAAGAATTTTCAGTTGCCGGCTTAACTGCCAGAACCGGAGTTTTTAAATTTAACTTACCGCCGGATTCAAGAATTTTTTTGGCCATTTTATCGTAAACCTGGCCCGCGCCTTGATTGGGATAGGCAAATTCATCAACCAAAGTTTTATGTTTGGAATTTATTTGTGGCAAAATTGCTGATTTTATGGCTTCAAAAAGGGAGAAATTTTTAATTCTTTGAGCGGCAAAATCAGCATCTAATTCGGTACAAGAAATGCCCCATAATTTTTCGCTGTAAGATTTAAAAAAGATTTCGAAAAGCCTTTTTCCAAAGCGGTTTGTTACCCATGATTCAAAGGTAGAATTGTTTTTTACCGGAAAGATTTTGGCTTGAGCATAACTCATGACGCAATGCACAGCTTCAATGATACCAAGCCCTCGCAAGGCATTAAATGCTTTTAGTGGATAATTAAAAAAAGTTTTTTTGTAATAAATGCGGGTTAAGCGATTGACCATTTGATATTGGCCATCAATGGCTTCGAGCCAGATTTTATTTACTCGTGGATCAGAACTAAAAAAGCGGTGCGGACCTAAATCAACAAGCTGGCCCCAGAGCGGTAGGGTTTTGGCCATTCCACCAATTGCATCGCTACTTTCGAAAATTTCGACATCAATTCCTTTTTTGCAAAGTTGATAAGCGGCAGTTAAGCCAGCCGGGCCCGCTCCGATGATGGCAACTTTCATTATTTTGAATCTTCCTCAATCGCCAAAGCCACATCAAATATATTTTGTTCATCAAAATGTTTGGCAATTAATTGCAATCCTAAAGGTAATCCATCCTTGTCAAAGCCGGCGGGAACTGAAAGGGCGGGTAAGCCGGCCAAGTTTACCGGAATTGTGAAAGCATCGTTTAAATACATTTTTACCGGATCAGAATTTCCGACTTCTTTCGATTGATTTACTGGGAAAGCAGCGCTTGGAGTTGTCGGTGTTAAAATTACGTCAACTTTTTTGAAAGCATCGTTGAAGTCTTGTAAAACAAGGCGTCGCACCTTTTGGGCTTTTTTATAATAAGCGTCAAAAAAGCCGGCGGAAAGCACATAAGTTCCGGTTAAAATTCTTCTTTTAACTTCATCGCCAAAGCCTTGAGCGCGGGTTTTTTCATACATTTCTTCGAGAGATAAATTGGTTCCTTCAGCTCTAAATCCATAACGTACGCCATCGAAGCGCGCCAGGTTTGACGAGCATTCAGCAGATGCCAAAACATAATAAACTGCAGAAGCATATTGCGTGTGAGGCAGAGAAATTTCGACTAATTCAGCGCCGCGTTTTTGTAAAATTTCTTTACCGCGATTCCAAAGTTGGATGATTTCTTCCGACATTCCGGCGACAAAATATTCTTTTGGAATGCCGATTTTTTTGCCTTTAATATTGGAATTTAAAAGTGCTTCAAATTGTGGAACTGCGATATTTACCGACGTTGAATCTTTAACATCAAAGCCTGAAATCACGCGTTGTAAAAGGGCAGCATCATAAACATTTTTGGCGAAAATTCCTGCCTGATCAAGTGAGCTGGCGAAAGCAATCATGCCATAACGCGAGCAGCGACCGTAAGTTGGTTTTACGCCAACGGTGTTGGTGAAAGAAGCAGGCTGGCGAATTGAACCGCCAGTGTCGGAGCCGGTTGCGCCTAAACATAAATTTGCTGCAACTGCTGCGGAAGAGCCGCCGGAGCTGCCGCCGGGAACTAAATCTTCGTTAGAATCTTTCTTTTTGTAAGGATTGATAACTGGTCCGAAATAGCTGTTGGTGCTGGCGGAACCCATGGCGAATTCATCCATGTTTAATTTTCCAAGTGTAACTGATCCAGCATCTAAAAGTTTTTTGGTAACAGTTGATTCGTAAGTCGGAACGAAATTTTCCAGCATTTTTGAAGCAGAAGTGGTGCGAATATTTTTGGTGCAAAAAAGATCTTTAATTCCAAGCGGGATTCCTTCTAACTCGCCGCCAGTTCCGGCGCTAATTTTTTCATCAGATTTTTTAGCCTGAGCCAAAGCAACATCAAAAGTTTCGGTGATGAAAGCGTTAAGATTGCGGTTAGTTTCGATATTTTTTATGTAAGCTGAAGTTACTTCCGTGCTTGAAAATTTTTTTGATTTTAATCCTTCAAGAGTTTGACGAAGGGTTAGGGTTGTAAGGTTTGTCATATTTAATTTGTTGTTTTTGGTATGCTTTGCTCGATGACCTAATAATTTTACTGCGCTTTTTCAATTAATTCGAAGAGCTCTTTTTTAGTCAAAAGCTCACTTGCTAATAAACCGTCAGGCGCTTTTGGTCCGTAAACTGCATTAAATGGAATCGCGAAACGATTATTTTTGTGCAAGAAATTTATGATATCTTCATTAGGTTTTGTGATGTCACCGCG
The DNA here is from genome assembly GCA_040384945.1 of Pseudomonadota bacterium. Taxonomy (GTDB): domain Bacteria; phylum Pseudomonadota; class Alphaproteobacteria; order Rickettsiales; family UBA1997; genus UBA2645. Next base: position 6,578 of record JAZKII010000008.1, on the reverse strand, counting down.
CATCGCAATAATGTCGCCACCATTTAATTTCGCCATAACTTCTTTATCTTGCAAAACCCGGATCTTGTTGAATTTGCAGCTCAAACACCAATCCGCAGTAACATCAACCACTACGGTTTTGCCTTCAATTATCAATTGGTGAAGTTTAGCTTCATCAAATTTTATCCAGAAACTTTCATAAGAATCTTTGGCAATTTTTTGTTGTTTTTGCAAACTCATCGGTAATACAAAACTTGAAATTACAAGTGTTGTAATTGCCAGAAACTTAAAAAATTCCATTTTAATTTTAAAGCAGGCGAGAATCGCCACTGCAATAATTCCAGCTAAAAATGCCGGAAAAGCACCGATATTATGCGACAAAACATAAATTAGCCAAATCACCGTTGCCGCCAATAAACCAGCCATTAGATGCTTGATTTGAATCATCCAACTTCCCGGGCGCGGCAAAACATAAACTAATCTGGGGGCAAAAATAAGTATAAAATAAGGCAGAGAAAAACCGATGCCGATAAAAAAGAAAATCAGGAAAATCACAAAAAAACTTTGAACTAAAGCAAATGAAATTGCGGCGCCTAAAAATGGTGCTGAACAAGGTGTGGCAAGTAAAACCGCTAAAATTCCGGAAAGAAAATTAGGTAAGAAAATTCTTTTATTCTTTTCTTCTTTACTGATTTTTTTATTAAGAGTTGTCGCTAAAAAACGGTCAAAATTAATTTCAAAAACATCCAATAAATTGCCGACGAAAACTATTAAAATCACGATTAAAAAAATCAGGAAATAAGGGTTTTGGAATTGTAATCCCCAGCCCAAAGAATTTCCGGTTAATTTTATGATTGAGGCAAAAAGTGCAAAGACCACGAAGCAAGATAAAATGCCGATAATGGTCGATAAAAATGAAAAGCGGATGTGGGAAATTTCAGATTCAGAATGGCGAATTACTGAAATTAATTTAATTGATAAAACCGGCAAAACGCAGGGCATAATGTTTAAAATCGCGCCGCCGAAAATTGCCAATAGAATCGCTGAAAATAATGCTACAGCGTGATTCATAGGTTTTGGCGCTTCTTTTCCATTACTGATTTGATCGGGAAAGAATTTCTGAATTTCGTTTAAAGAAGTAGTGTCGATTGCATCAGGAATTTGTAAAATAAAACTTTCATTTGCCGGAACGCAAATTTCTTTGCACAATCCGTAACTAAGCTGAACATTGAGCTCAACTGGCTGATCTGTTTGCTCTAAATCAATTTCAATCGGAATTAAAACTTCATTTTTATAAGAAGAGTAAGTGAATTTTTCATCGCCGATTTTTTCTTCTTCAGCAATCGCTTGCGGCCAGAAAATTGTGTGTTTTGCGATGTTTTTAGAATTGGTAAAATCAAAACTGGGTGGCATTCCGATTCCGTCAGAGCCTTGGCCGTAAATTTTCCAGCCTGATTCCATTTTAAATTGAATGCCGGCGATTAATTTTTTTTCTCCGGCCTGATTTCTGTAATAACTGGCGACTAATCTGGTTTTAGCACCTTTACTTTGGTTTTCATGCCAATCGCTGCTTGCGGCATGGACGCTTCCAACTTGCAAAAAGAGTAGCGCCAAAAATAATGAGAAGATTTTTTTCATAATCGCTTAACTTTAAAAAAACTTAGATTGAAAAACTCGTTTACGCAAATTAGGTTGTGATCGTTTGTTTTCATCAAACTTACAACAAGCAATTTCTAATCTCTCAATTTTTAAAATGAATCCTCAAATTAATCCTAAAAATAGCCCGCTTGAAACTGTGCATGTCGATTCGAAAAAAGTTTCCTGCGACGGTGGAAAAGGTCCCTCAGGGCATCCGCTGGTTTATTTAAATATGGGCAAAAATGATTTCGTGGTTTGTCCTTATTGCAGCAAATATTTTACAACTGAGAAAAAAACCGCAGCCAATTCGGTAATATTAGGCATTAAAACTCAAATGAAGGATGGACAATAAAATGGGAAATACAGCAATAATCGGCCTGCAATGGGGCGATGAAGGTAAAGGGAAAATCGTAGATTTTTTAGCAGATAAATTTGATGCAGTTGTGCGCTTTCAAGGTGGTCATAATGCTGGTCACACAATTAAAGTGGGTGATAAAACTTATAAATTAAGTTTGCTGCCATCGGGAATAATTCGTGGAAAATTTTCAGTAATTGGAAGTGGCGTGGTTGTTGATCCAATCGCACTTTTTTCGGAAATCAAAAAAGTTGAAGAAGCCGGAATTAAAATTGAATCAGAAAAATTAGCGATTGCCGAAAATGCTTGTTTGATTTTGTCAGTTCATCGCGAATTAGATCAACTTTTAGAAAGTAAAAAAGGCGAGAAAAAAATCGGAACTACGGGGCGTGGAATTGGTCCGGCTTATGAAGATAGAGCGGGACGCAGAGCAGTTCGTATTTGTGATTTAATGGATGATAAAGTTTTAAATGAACGTTTAGAAAATTTACTTTTTTACCATAATCTTTTGCGCAAAAGTTTGGGTGCAGAAATTGTTACAATTGAACAAATTATTGCTGAATTAGAACCAGTTCGCGCCCGTCTTTTGATTCATGCTAAACCGGCTTTTGAAATCGCCAAAAAACTCAATTCATTTGATAATGTAATGTTTGAAGGTGCGCAAGGAGCCTTGCTGGACGTGACTTACGGAACTTATCCATTTGTAACTTCAAGCAACACAATGGCAGGTCAAATTGCTCTTGGTTCTTGTTTGGGAGTTGCTGATTTGCACAAAACAATTGGCATTTTAAAAGCTTACACAACCCGCGTCGGATCTGGTCCTTTCCCAACTGAACTTGAATGCGAAATCGGAAATTTTTTACGTATTGAAGGAAAAGAAGTCGGAACCGTAACTGGCCGCGACAGGCGTTGTGGTTGGTTTGATGCCGTTTTAGTGCGTCAATCAATTCAACTTTCTTCAGTAAAAGAAGTTGCTCTAACTAAACTTGATGTGCTGGATAAATTAGAAAAAATCAAAATTTGTGTCGGTTATAAAATTGGTAATGAAACCTTTGATTACTTGCCGCAAGCTAATCATTTGTGGGATCAAATTGAGCCGATTTATGAAGAAATGGAAGGCTGGCAAGAAAGCTCAGTTGGCGCGAAAACGCTGGGTGAATTGCCACAAAAAGCCCGTAATTATATTAAAAGGATTGAAGATCTCTGCGGCATTAAAGCTTCAATAATTTCAACTGGCCCTAAACGCGAAGAAACAATCATACTCTAGTTTTTAAATCATGGAAAATTCTGAAAGAAAAAAAACGGTAGTAATGCAGATACTGCCAGCGCTAGAAAGCGGCGGAGTTGAACGCGGAACTATTGATATTGCTAAAGCATTAAAAAAAGCTGATTTTGAACCGATCGTTGTTTCGAAAGGCGGAATTTTGGTGTATCAATTGCGCGAAGCCGGAATCAAGCATATTACGCTGCCGGTTCATAGTAAAAACCCGATCACAGTTTATTTTAATAATCAAAAACTGGCCAAGCTGATTAAGGAAAATAATGTTGATGTTGTTCATGTGCGTTCTAGAGCGCCAATGTGGAGCAGTTATTTTGCCTGCAAAAAAACTGGCACAAAATTAGTCGCAACGGTTCACGGAACTTACTCACTTAAATTCTGGAAATGGAAAATTTTTCCGCCCAAAAGAATTTACAATTCATTGATGTTGAAAGCTGATGCGGTGATTGCAGTTTCTGATTTTATCAAAAATTATTTGTCCCAAAATTACAGCGAATATCGTGAGGCAAAAACTACGGTAATTCAACGTGGTGCAGATTTGGGCTATTTCAATTATGAAAAAGTTTCAAAAAATCGTATCATCGATTTAAGCAAAAAATGGCATTTGCCGGATGATAAAAAAATCATTTTAATGCCGGCGCGCTTTACAGCCTGGAAAGGTCATGAATTTTTGATCGAAGCTTTGACAAAAGTTAAACATGATTTTTTATGCATCATGGTTGGCTCCGATCATGGCCACAAACAATTTAGAAAAAAACTCGAAGGCAAAATTGTTGATAAAAAACTGGAAGGAAAAGTGCGTATTGTTGGCGTTTGTAAAGATATGCCAACTGCTTATGCGCTTTCGCATTTAGTAGTTTGTCCAAGCGTTCGTGCTGAGGCTTTTGGTCGCGTTGCAATTGAAGCGCAGGCTTCAAATCGAATCATTGTCGCCACTAAAATCGGCGGTGCTTTAGAAACTGTGATTGACGGTAAAACAGGATTTTTAGTTGAAGTTGGCGATGCAGAAGGTTTTGCTAAAGTGATCGATAATGTTTTGGATATGCCGAAAGCGGAAGCGGATAAAATGGGAATTGATGCCAGACAAAATGTGGTTGAAAATTTCTCGAATGAAAAAATGTGTAACGAAACTTTGAAAGTATATAAAAGTTTGTTGATCTAAATTAAGGTAGCACAGATTTTTTTAAACAATTTAATAATTTTATTTTTTGAAATATGAAGCCATCAAGACCACTAATTGGAGTAGCATCCGAAGCGATAAAAACAGTTTTTAACTATGTCGGTAGAGACCATGTTCAAGGAGCTTTTAGAAACGGGCAGGTTGCTACAGATAAAAAAGCTTTGCATATAGCAACGCAGTTTGATTCTTTAAATCAAAATGGTCCCAGATATTTCGGTAAATATGAAACCGGTGGCCAAGAGTATGGTTCTCAAGCAATGAATTTTACAAATCCTTTAACTTCACTTCGAAAAGTTGTTAAAGCCATGCCAAATGGTACGAAGCTTAGATCTCTTACTCGTGGTGGTTATGGTAATTCAGTGGTTTCAATAAACCCCGATGATTTAGAACCGTGGCTGCAATTAGTGGATGAAGCAACTGAAAAGCGCACTGTTTCCAAGGTTTTTGACTATAATACTAACCTTGATGAATTAGAGCATTGCGTTGAAACGCTAAAGAAACTTGGTGCCCAGATTGAAATTGCAGTTCCACATTCTCCTGAGGAATCATATCAACCATTTTTCGCAATCAAAGTTGAAGAAGCGGCAAAATTTGCTGCTAAACATGGGGCAGATTTATCGATTAAAAGAATGGTTACGGGCCTGAATGTTGAAGAGGCAAAAAGATTGGGAGAGATTGTATTTCCAATAGCGCTAAAATATGGCATCAAATCAGTAGGTCTTCATGCGCATGGCGATGTGCCGGAAGCAGTGGCCGAGTTTATGAAAGCTGGAATAGATCATGGCATTATAGTTAATTCAGATTTTGTGCACAAAGGAAGCGGTCCCACTCCAACTTCTCCGGGAACATTTCCCAATTTTTATGATATTCGAGAAGGCTTGGCTAAGCGTGGGGTAACTTTGAATGTGTCAGAAAAGCAGGTTGAAATTTTAGGTGAAATTGATCGTTTACAGCAAGAAAGAGATAAAAGTTATGTTGCAGTTAGAGCCGGCGGTGCCTGGTCGGAGCAAGATAAAATTGATATGGGAATGCCCGATGGCGGAGAGTCTTATTCAGTTGAAGCCATTGAGAAATCGCGCTATTCAAAAATGCCGGGCATGACACCAGAATTGTCACGAAAAATTTTTAAAGTTTATTACATAGAATTTCGTGAAAGATTTGCCAAGCCAACTTCGGTAACGCCAGGACATAAGCGCATCGAAACCGGAGCAATTTATGCTATCGAAAAAACCATTGATGAGGTTTTGGCAAAAGATGGTTTTGATATGGAAAAAATCGCAAAATCCCTGAAAGCTAAAAGTCATGCTGAATTATATAGCGACATGAGTCCGGAAATTGTTGATGCTTTTAGAAATAACAAATTGCCTTTGCCTTTAAGTGAAGATGCCCTGAAGTTTTTATGCAGTGAAAACATGAAAAATACTTTGAAGCAGGAAGCTTTTAATGGTGTAGCGCAAGTTGATAAAGACAGATTGATCGAAATGGCTCATGATAGCGAAGCTGTTGCGGAAGAATCTCAAAGATTGATTCGGGGAAATATTTTACCGCTGGAAGTTTTGATCGGTAAAGGGGAAAAATTTAATAAATTAAGTTTGGTTCAAGCCTCAGGTGAAAGAAAATATTTGGAAAGTGCTAAAGCGCCGAAAAGATATGAAAAATGCTTTAAAGAAATAGCTGCTAAAGTTGACGAAGGAGCTAATGTGCCGGAAATTTCAACTGCTGCAAAAATCGCTGCAGCATTAACTGGCGGAGAGACTGTTTATGTAAATGGAACTTATCGTGGACCTAAGCCAAGCGCAGAAAATTTGACAATACAAGAATATGCGGAAGCGACAAAAAAGTTTTATACTGACAATCTTGTAGTTTTAAAAAGTGGAAAAAAAGCGGATTTGCCAAAATCAGAAGAACTTCTGAAAATGGCAACGGACGGTTATTTTAGTGGTTCTGTTATTAATGAAGATGGCTTAGATCTTCCGGCGAGCAAAGTACAGCCGCTTGGAAAAGAAAGCTTAGTTCAAGTTCAAAATGTTAGAGCGGCTTAAGGATTTCTATTCGTAACCAGAGTCATCCTTGGATCGAAGATCCAAGGATGAGGCATAATGAAAAAAATGGGGTGCTAATTTCCCCCCTGACGCCCCCAATTTTTC
>JAZKII010000007.1:4336-42183 GCA_040384945.1 Pseudomonadota bacterium | reverse complement strand
GATGTTGAGGAATCCAGCCAGCATCTCGACGACGCACTTCGTGCTTTGCTCGATGACCTGGAAAATTATACTTAGCTTAAAACAAAGTTAATTTCTAATTTCTCGGATGCGATTTACGATAATCCTTCGGAAGCTGAAAAGCACCTTTCCAAATTCCTGATTTTTTCTCTTTCGCCTGCGCTTCCAAAGCATCCATTTCTTCACTGCTTTCCGTAAAATTATAAATAACAGCCATGCCGTTTTTTACAATTTCTTCATTAATCGAAATTTTATCGATAAAACATTTTGAAAGAAAGCGGTCATATTTATCTTTACCGGAATAGATGCAATTTACTTCTTTTCCTTCAACAAGATTGCTTAAAAAATCATAACTGGCTTGGCCGCAGCGATATTCTTCATTTTTTTCATCAAAGCAGGTTTGATGAAATTCCGGCGCGTCGAGTCCGTAAAGCCGCACTTCATTACGACCGACTTTTATTGAATCGCCGTCTAAAACATGAGTTTTTCCGGCAAATTTTTTATCAAATTGCGGATGTGATTTTACGCGGAAATAATTACTTTGCGAAGCAGCTGTTTTTGTGGTTGCAACCTCAAAAACAGTGACGCAAAAAATCACAAGAAAAATCGTGGTGAAAAGATTCTGGATTTTTTCTTTCATTAGCTGCGCACCAAGCGGTGATAATCATCCATTAAATCTAATGTTATTTGGCTTGCTTCCGGATAAGAATATTTATCTTCAACCGCGCCAATTCTAGTGATTTCAGCAGCACTTCCGGTTAAGAAAACGTCTTTTGCATCAGCCAATTCTTCTGGTTTGATGTGGCGTTCTACAACTTTAATTCCGCGTTTTTTAGCAAGTTCAATTACAGTTAGACGAGTGATGCCGTTCAAAAAGCAATCAGGAAGCGGCGTGTGAAGCTCGCCGTTTTTCATTACCAAAAATAAATTGGCACCTGTCGCTTCAGCTAGATAACCGCGATAATCCATCATTAAAGCATCATTATAACCTTCGCGTTCTGCCTCATGTTTGGAAATTGTGCAAATCATGTAAAGTCCGGCGGCCTTTGCTGCAACTGGTGCGGTTTCAGGAGAAGGGCGTTTATATTTAGCGAATTTTACTTTTAATCCGGCTTTGCGCGCTTCTTCCGAATAATATGGTGGCCACGGCCAGCAGGCGATTGCCACGTGAATTTTGTTATGTTGCGCTGAAATTGCCATTTTCTCCGAACCGCGCCAGGCGAAGGCCCGCATGTAGCCGTCTTGGATATTTTGTTTAACGACAGATTCTTTTTTAATTTTATCTAATTCTTCAACTGAATAAGGAATTTCAAAACCCATCATTTTCGCTGAAGCGTGAAGGCGCGCTGAATGTTCAGTGCATTTAAAGATTTTTTTGTCATAAATTTTTTCACCTTCAAACACGCATGAAGCATAATGCAGGCCGTGATTTAAAACGTGAACTTTGGCTTCCTTCCATTCAACGAATTTTCCGTTATACCATATAAAACCATCGCGTTGATCAAAAGGGACTAAGTCTGACATATTTTTTGATTTTTAAAATTTTGAAGAGAAAGTTAGTAATTCCAATAAAACACGGGCCTTTCAAAACTTTCTACAAAATATTTCATGAAAATTTCGGTTATCATCACAACTTTTAATGCCGCTAAATATTTGTCTAAAGCTGTGGAGTCTTTTCTGGAGCAGGATTACGAGCAAAAAGAACTGGTAATTATTGATGATATTTCGACCGATGGCACTCATAAAATAATTGCCGATTACCAATCGCGCTTCCCGAAATTCATAAAATGGATCAAGGAAAAAGACTCCGGAATTTCTCACGCCCGAAATATTGCCCTAAAACATGCAACCGGCGATGTAGTTGGTTTTTTGGGTGCGGATGATTTTTTCCACAAAGATTTTTTTAAGGAAATGGCCTATTATGTTGAAGCCAATTCCAACTTTGATGTGCTTTATTTTAACAGCTATTCTGTTGGTTTGTTTAATACATTTGATGCCAGCGCTACAATTCGCGTTAATAAAAGAAACTTGATAAAGCATGCTCCGATTGGTTCGGGAGAATCTTTTTATTATCGCCGCCAGATTTTTGATTCATTTAAATTTAATGAAAGAAACCGTTATTGCATGGATTACGAGTTGAACATGGCTTTGGCTTCGGCGAAAAAACTTTTTTATCCGATAAATATTTCAGCGGTTTTTAATGTTCATACTGGTGAAAATATTTCTTCGGCAAATAGTTTGAAACAAAGGTTGGAGACAATCGCCGTACAATTAAAATATGCCAAAAAGCCGTTAGAAAGATTTCGAATTTTTTGGCGGGCGAAAAAATTAATTATGAAAAACTGGGTGCAGTTTTCTAAAATTTCAAGTAATCTTTCATCATAAATAAATGACAGTTAAAAATTACTTAATCACTGGCGGTGCTGGTTTTATTGGAAGCCATTTTGCAATTAAAATTGCTGAACTTGGCCATAAGGCTGTTGTGTTGGATGCTTTGACCTATGCCGGAAATATGGGCAATTTGGCTGAAATAAACAATTCCGATTTATTGAAATTTATTAAAGGAAATATCACTGATCAGAAATTGGTTAATGAAATTTTGGTGGATGAAAGAATTGATTATGTAGTGAATTTTGCAGCGGAATCGCATGTTGATAATTCGATAAAATCTCCGGAAAGTTTTATTCAGACTAATATTGTCGGAACCTTTAATCTGTTGAATTGCGGGCTTAATTACTGGAAAAATTTACCGGAAGAAAAAAAATCGCAATTCCGTTTTTTACATGTTTCAACTGATGAAGTTTATGGATCACTTGAAGAATCAGATCCGAAATTTACCGAAGAATCTTCTTACAAACCAAACTCGCCTTATTCCGCTTCCAAAGCGGCTTCCGACCACTTAGCGCGCGCCTGGTTTGAAACTTATTCTTTCCCGATAATTGTCACAAATTGTTCTAATAATTTCGGGCCGCATCAACATCGCGAGAAGCTAATTCCGACAATTATTAATTCGGCAATTTCCAATAAAATAATTCCGATTTACGGAAATGGCAAAAATATCCGCGACTGGATTTATGTAAAAGATCATGCCGATGGCTTGTTCAAAGCCTTACACGAGGGCCGTTTAGGGCAAACTTATTGTTTTGGTGGAGAATGCGAAAAAACCAATATCGAAATCGCCCATAAAATTTGCGAAATTCTCGATGTTTTAAAACCGTGCTTGAATAAAAAATCTTACCAAGAACAAATCAATTTCGTGCAAGATCGTTTGGGCCACGACAAGCGTTACGCGATTAATAATGGCAAGGTCACGGCCGAATTAGGTTACAAGGTTTCAAAATCTTTTGATGAACGTTTAAAAGAAACAGTGATTTGGTTTTTAGAGAATAAATCACTTTGAATGAGCATTTTTAAAAGATTAAAAATCTTCTGGCGGTCAAAAAAAATAAACTTAAAAAACCGGTTAAAATTTCTAAATTTAATATAAATAAAATGACTAAAAAACGCGCACTTATAACTGGCATTACCGGCATGGTCGGTTCACATCTGGCAGATTTTTTATTGGCAAACACCGATTGGGAAATTTATGGAATGTGCCGCTGGCGCAGCCCATTGGACAACCTTTCTCACTTGATTGAACGCATTAACAAAAAAGACCGTCTGCATTTGCTTTACGGCGATTTGCGCGATTACATCTCGGTTCATGACGTGATGAAAAAATCCAAACCTGATTTTATTTTCCACCTGGCGGCGCAAAGTTATCCTCAAACCAGTTTTGAATCTCCGCTTGATACTTTTGAAACCAATATTCAAGGCACAGCGCGCGTTTTAGAAGCAGTCAGAAAAATGCCGGAAATCAGCCCGGTAATTCATGTTTGTGCATCAAGCGAAGTTTTCGGCCGCGTTCCGAAAGAAAAATTACCGATCAATGAAGAATGCGGTTTTCATCCAGCTTCACCTTATGCAATTTCTAAAGTAGGAACTGATCTGGTTGGTCGTTATTATGCTGAAGCTTACGGCATGAAAATCATGACCACGCGCATGTTCACCCACACTGGTCCAAGACGCGGTGACGTTTTTGCCGAAAGCACTTTTGCTAAACAAATCGCCATGATCGAAAAAGGCATGATTCCGCCGGTGATAAAAGTGGGAAACCTTGATTCACTTCGCACTTTCGCCGATGTCCGCGATGCTGTAAAAGCTTATTATATTTTGGTTACTCAAAATCCAATCGCCGGAGAATATTACAATATCGGGGGAAATTTCAGCTGCACGATCGGCGAAATGTTAAATCACCTGATTTCAATTTCGACGGTGAAAGATAAAATCAAAATCGAGACTGATCCCGAAAGAATCCGCCCCATTGACGCTGATTTGCAGGTTCCCGACATGACGAAATTTATAAAACATACCGGCTGGAAAGCTGAAATCACTTTCGAACAAACTATGCAAGATTTGCTTGATTATTGGCGCGACAGAGTTTCTAAAGGCGAGAATTTTTTAACCAGATAATTTAATTTGAGGAATTATGAAACCAGAAAATTTAATAAAATATTTGCGTGATTCAGTGGAAAATTTCAAGCCGACTAAGGCTCAGAAGTTGGCCATGCTTTCAGCAGCTGCAACTGCTTATATTGTGATAGATTATTTAAGTAGAAATGATGAAGAGCTGAATCCGGAACAGGCTGCGAATATTGCTGTTGATAGTCTTGGTCTCACAAATACTACTGAGAGGGAATATGCGATGACGGTGGCAACAAATGCTGCAATTGGAGTGGCTACGGCAGTTGCAGGTCTTGGTGCAGCAGCTTGGGTTGAGCTTCAAAAAAGGGTTCCGGATTTTCAGATTCTTCCGGGAGCTTATGCTGATGAAGAAAAGTTTAATTTAAGACGTCGTTCGTTATCTCCGAATGATTCTCCGACTCCGACTTATTCAGTGTCTCCAAGTTATTCAGTATCTCCTTCAGTGTCTCCGAGTTATTCGCTGACTCTGACTCCGACTCCGACTCCGACTTATTCAGTATCTCCTTCAGTGTCTCCGAGTTATTCGCTGACTCCGACTCCGACTCCAAGTTATTCAGTATCTCCTTCAGTATCTCCGAGTTATTCGCCGACTCCGACTCCGACTCCGAAATCTCAGAATAATAAACACCACCATCATAAACACCACCATCATAAACACTCTACGGAAGTGGAAATTCCTGACACAAATATCACTAATCCTGATGCGAAAAATCTTGCAAAGAATGATAGGAATAAAGGTGGTGGTCGAGGAGGAGAGAAGCTTTGAAAAAAGCTGGAAATAAACAGGTTCTTCTGGTTGTTAATTTTAGTTTTCAAACATTCGCCGGAAGCGATAAGGATTTTATCAAACATCTTCCAGGTCGAATTCCAACCTGGATGGATTTTGATTTTGAAATTACGGACTCGCTGCCAAAAAGAAAAAAATCAGAATATGATTTTGTGATTTTTTATGGAGAAAATCATTGGTTACATCACGAATGTCAAATGCCTTACCAGCCATTTTCTTTCATTAATGATCTTTACCGCATCAAGTATAAAAAGGTTTTATATCTTGGTACGGAAGGAAGGATGGTTGTTGATTATAATGAGGTTTATCGCCGCCTGTTTCAGGAATGGCCTTACTGCGATTTTAATGTTTTTGTGGTGCAGAATGATTTTAAATATGCGCGGCCGCATCAGGTTTCGCATTTAGCCGGCACTTGGCATTCCTTTGTTTATGATGATGAAGATCAGTTGGATTATGATTTTTTTAACAGAACTTCTCCAGAAAAAACTAAAACCCTTGCCATAGTCGCCTCCAATGCATCTTACGCCAGCGGACATCGGGACAGAATAGATTTCGCCCATAAAATTAAGGATTTATTCAAAGATAAAATCGATTTTTACGGGCGTGGATTTAACGAATTTCGGAATAAATATTATACGCTTTCACCTTACAAATACACGATTGAAATGGAAAATGGAGTTCAAGAAAATTATTGGACTGACAAGCTGATAGATGCTTACCTGATGGAATCTTATCCGATTTATTATGGTTGTCCGAATATCAATGATTATTTCAATGAAGAAGCCATGACAAAAATTGATATTAATGATTTTGCTTCTGCCGCCAAAACTATTGAAAAAGTAATCGACGGAAATTTTTACGAAAAAAAATATGACAGAATAAAAGAGGCGAAAGATCTTATTCTGAATAAATATAATTTTTTTAATGTTTTAAGGGACTATTGTTTGAGGCTGGAGAAGGTCGATGATTAATTTTAAAAGATTAGATATTAGTTCTGTTGTTGAGATATATTGCAACCTGATCAAGAGCAGTGAAGAGCTAGATTTTTTGAACCAGATTGTTACTTACAAGAATTGGCAAAATATTTCTTATATCGGCCTAAATCCTGATAAAAAAATAATTTCTAATAACAGGAATTTTTTTCGTCTGGATAAGGAAAAATTTTTCTCCCAGCTTGATGCGACAAATGATCCTTTACCAAGATGTGATTTAGTGATTCTAAATAATTTTTTCGCGGATTTATCACATAAAAATATCTGGTTTTTACTTTCTAATATCAAAGAAAGTGGGGCAAAATATTTATTAATTGAAAGAAACTCTTCCGCAATAAATTTACATGATGAGCCCTTTTATTTGCCGCAATCAGACGTGGTTACATCTATTAAAAAATCTGATAAATTTTATGATGTTTATGACTTAAGGAAAATAGCTTTTTTATTGGATTATTTGCCGCAGGAAGATTCTTTTTTAAGGGCAAAAATCTATGAATATATAAACTCGGATTTTGCGATCCTGAAAACAATTTTGGGAGAATTGAAATTCAAGGAATTGTTAATCAGTTTTAAATGTGGCTGGCAAAAAAATACAGATTTCATTAATAGGCAGGAGATTAATGATTTATTGTGGCAAAATAATTGTTTGGGCCATGAAATATGTGGTTTTTATTTTAGAATTTTAAATCAATCTGAAATTAATCTAGTAACTGCCAGGTCGGGATTTATAGATGAAAAAAATTTCTATAAAATTTATTTAGTTTTAAACAATTACTTAAATTTCTGTCTTCTGGATCAAATCTATAAAATTTAAATGTCCGAATTATTTTTGATACGTTCGCGTTCCCCTTTAAGGCTTGGTCTTGCTGGTGGCGGAACTGATATGGAATCTTTTTATTCCCAGCATGGCGGCTGCGTTTTAAACGCCACAATCGACCTTTACGCCTGCTGTACCCTCAGGCCCAAAAATGATGGTAAAATCAGGTTTATGGCCGATGACATCGGGGAATCTTTTGAAAGCGAAGTTACTGATTATATTGAGCCGACAGGCCCATTAAGACTGCATAAGGCAATATATAACCGCATCATCAAGGATCACCATAAAGGCCAGCCGATCGGCGCTTTTAAAATGACCACTTATTGCGATTCACCTCCTGGCTCCGGTCTTGGCTCTTCGTCGACTTTGGTTGTTTCAATCATCAAGGCTTATACAGAACTTTTGTCGATTCCTTTTGGAGATTATGACATAGCCAAACTGGCTTATGAAATTGAACGCAAAGATCTGGGCATGAAAGGCGGCAAGCAGGATCAATATGCGGGAACATTCGGCGGTGTTAACTTCATGGAGTTTTACAAGGATGACAAAACCATCATCAATCCGCTAAAGGTGCGGCGCTGGATTTTGTCGGAATTAGAACAATCGTTAATTTTATTTTACACCGGAGTATCGCGCGATTCGAGTAGCATCATCGAAGAGCAAAGCCGTGACGTTGAAAATAAATCGGAAAAAACCATCGAATCAATGTTGGCAATAAAGCAGGAAGCTTTTGAAATGAAAGAGGCTTTGCTTAAAGGTGACATCAAGGCGATAGCATCTTCCATGCGTCGCGGCTGGGAAGCTAAAAAAGCTTCTTCGGCAAAAATTTCCAACAGTAATATTGACCGAATTTACAACATGATTATGGATGCTGGTGCCATGGCTGGTAAGATCTCCGGTGCCGGAGGAGGAGGTTTTATTATGTTTTTGGTTCCGCCGTCAAAAAGAATGAAAATTTTACGTTTACTTGATCAAGAAAAAAATGGTCGTACCATGCCTTGTCACTTCGTTGATGAAGGTACTCAAAGTTGGCGCATCATGCTATAATTAATTTAAAATTATGAAAAATTACATCATTTCCGAATTTAATAAAACCCGAGAATTATTTGAGAAAATTGTCGTTGATGAAAAATTGCATCAAGAGATGATTACAATTTCTAATGTTTGCATCGATTCCTTGCGCAAAGGTAAAAAAATTATTTTTTGCGGCAATGGCGGCAGCGCGGCGGATTCACAGCATCTGGCGGCAGAATTGGTGAGTAAACTTTCATATGATCGCCCGCCACTAAATGCCATTGCAATTACAGTTGACACTTCGGCTCTAACTGCGATCGGCAATGATTACGGCTTTTTAACTTCTTTCTCGCGCCAGGTTGATGCTATAGGTAATGAAGGTGATGTTTTGATCGGCATTTCAACTTCCGGCCGCAGCAAAAATGTGGTTGAAGCTTTTAAAATGGCGAAGACAAAAAAAATTATTACCGTGGGTTTCTTAGGTTCACAAGGTCGTGACATTGGCGCACTTTCTGATTACCAGTTAAATATTCCATCGGATGAAACTCCGAAAATCCAGGAAGGTCATATCGCCTCCGGCCATATCATTTGTGCCGTGATCGAAGATGCATTTTTTGGTGAAACGCATGATCCTAAAAAGAAAAAATAATGCAGGCCATAATTCTTGCCGGTGGTTTTGGTACTCGGCTTCAATCAGTAGTCAAGGATGTTCCCAAGCCTCTCGCTGATATTTCCGGCCAGCCTTTTTTAGCTTATTTACTGCAAAATTTAAAAAATTACGGCGTGAAAAAAGCTGTGATTTCCGTTGGTTATTTGCAGGAAAAAATCATTGAATATTTCGGTGATTCTTTTTTAGGAATCGAAATTGCTTACGCCACAGAAGATAAGCCTCTAGGTACGGGAGGTGCCATAAAAAACTCTTTAAAATTTATTGATAAAAATCAGCCGGTAATTGTTTTAAACGGCGATAGTTTTTTGCAGGTTGATTATCAAAAACTTTTAGCAGCGCATCAAAAAAATCCGACTCTGGTTTTGCGTAAGATGGATGATTGTAGTCGTTATGGCCGCGTGATTTTTGATGATAATTTTTTAATCACTGCTTTTGAAGAAAAATCCGGCGAAACAAAACCCGGTTTTATTAATGGCGGAATTTATGTTTTGGATCCGGAAATTTTTGACAATTATAATTTACCAGAAAGCTTTTCTTTTGAAGTAGATTTTTTGATGAAAAATCTACCACAGCTAGAACCACAAGCCTTTATCGCTGATGAATATTTTATTGATATCGGCATTCCTGATGATTACGCCAAAGCCCAAAAAGATTTGCCGCAATTACTCAAAAACAAAGCCTTATTTTTAGACCGCGACGGCATTATCAATATTGATCACGGCTATGTTTACCAAATTGAAAAATTTGATTTTGTCGAAGGCATTTTTGAACTTTGCAAAAAAGCTCATGATTTAGGTTATTTGTTAATTATAGTTACCAACCAAGGCGGAATCGGCAAAGGGATTTACGGCGAAGAGGATTTTCTAAAACTAAACCATTGGATGGAAAATGAATTTCAAAAACGTGGTATAAAAATCACCAAAACTTTTTACTGTCCGTTTCGCGCCGATGCCACAGTTGAAAAATACCGCCAGGATTCAAATGATCGCAAACCCAAGCCCGGCATGTTTTTAAAGGCAATTGCTGAATTTAACATTGATCCCGCAAAATCCATTATGATCGGTGATAAGGAAATCGATATGCAAGCAGCGGAAGCCGCAGAAGTGGCAAGAAAAATTTTAGTTGAAGAGCCGCAATTTCTTAAAAATATCAAGATTTAGAAATTGGATTGTAAAAGCTTTAATGATGATTTACCAATTTTTTCTGCCCGAAAATAAACAGCATAATTCCCGGAACGCAGACCAGAATATTGATCATGCGAAAGGCAAAATAAACTGAGGCGTAACCAAGCAAAATCCGGTCATTTAAATAATAGAGAATTTTGGCAAAGCTGACTTCGCCGATTCCGATCCCGCCTGGTGAAATTGGGACAATGCTGATAATCTGGGTTAAGATGCTGGCGAGGTTGTAGCTGAAAATATTTATATCCTGATTGAGGATTTTTTGCCCGATGAAAAACAAGCAGCAAGAGATGATGATTTGAATCACGATCGCCAGAATAATATTTTGTACCACCACCGTGATAGACTTGCGATAAGCAAAAACCGCGCGCACCAATTTCAGCAAAATATAAAAAATCCGGCTTTCTTTTCTTTTGAGGATCGCGGTGATTTTTTTGTAAAGTTTTTTGTTATTGACCAGCGAAAAAACTAGAAAAATCACCGCTATAGTTGCTATTGCCAGAAAAATATAATAAGGCACAATCAAGTGGGAGTAGTCTAAAACAATCCATTTTAATTTATTAATTTTGCCAAAAAGCGAAGGCAGAAAAAATAAAACCACTAAAATCATCGCCAATAAACCAACCACGCGGTCAATAATAATAGACATTGCGGCAATTGATCTTTTGCTGTTTCTTTTGGCGATATAGCCGATTTTTAAAGCGTCGCCGGCAATCCCGCCGGGCAGAAAATAATTGAAGGTGTAGCCGGTGTAATAAAGGTAAAAACAATTCATAAAGCTGATTTTTATTTTTTGCGATTTCAGCAAAATGAACCATTTGAGATTACCCAGCAGCATAATAAACAGAATAGTCGCAATGATTTTAATGATAAAATTAACATCATAGGCAATTTTTAAAATCAGTTCAAAATCAAGCAGTGAGCTGGTGAAAAGATAATAAAGAATAGCGCAGATCAGTAGCAGTTTTGCCAGATTTATAAAATATTTCTTGGGAGATTTTGTCATTTTAAATTAACGTGGTTTTTTAAATGTCAGCATCACATTTCTTTTATTTCCAAAGGTGAATACTTTATTTTTATCTATTTCATAAAGGCCGAATTTTGCTAAATCGCCGCGACGATACATATTGCCGTAAAAATAAAAGTAATAATTCGAAGTGTTGTCAGTATTATATTCTTTAATTTCGGGATCGACTTCCATGAAAATATAAGCCTGGTTTTTTTCGCTTTTCAGCCATTCGTGATATTGCAGAATGCTGTCGCTCAAATATGAAACATATTGGGCTCGAATCATCACGCCTTTATTTTGGTAAACATAATTATTCAGCATCATGATCGTGAAGGGATTGGCGTAATTCGTGAGCAATAAAACATTGCAGGGATTTTCCGCGGTGCAATTGGGATTATTGTTGAGGTAATTATCGTAAAGCCACTCGATCATTATTTTTGAACTCGCTTCTTTGGCCGGTAGAACAAGTGATTCAATGCCGGAAATCAGCGTTGTGGAAACATTATTTAGCGGGTTGGTTTTGGCATTAATTTTCAAATAAATACTGCTGGTTTGCAGAGTGCAGAAAGCGGCTAAAATTATTAAAACCGGGTAATAAAATATTTTCTTTTTCGAGCTGATTACAAAGAGTAAAATCAAAATGCCGACACCGAAAAGTTGGTAAGATAATAATCCGCGGCGTGCATCAAAAGCGGGAATGGTTGGTGATATTACCACCATCAATAAAATGAAGGATAAAAAGGAAAATAAAAATATCGGTTCTTTTAAAATTTTATTACGGATTTTCTTTAAGAAAGCGCGACCTTCTTTGGTGCAGGAAGTGATAAAAGTAACAATAGTCAGCAAAATTAACGGTAGCAAAATCTGGAAATATCCTGCGCCTTTAAGGTAATAATGAATTGAACCGAATAGATGTTCCTGGTGCAAAGTTGAGCGGGAATTTTTTGCCGATTCGCCAACCGTACATTCATGAACCCAGTTGTAGAGCTGGGCCACGTCATCCATCCACCATAATAAAATCAGTAATAAAGACAAGGAAAGCGCTTTCAAAAAATGATCTTTTTCTTGGCGGAAATTTTGTACAGTGCGAAAAATCAGGAATAATGTCGAAAGTGTTAATGTGATTTCGGCGCTACGCTTGATTATTTTACGCTGGAAAAATTCATCGCAGAAATATGCGGCACCAAAGGCGACAAGAAAAGTCGCAATCAAAATTAAAATCGGTTTTAATTTATAAAAATTACGGCCGTTAAATTTGGACAGGCGGTAATAATAAATTGCTAAAGGCAGGATGAGGATGGTTACGGTTTCAACCGGTCGCACGCAAGCGGCGAAAGCCAGAGTAATAGCAAAACAAATCGAGTGAAATTTATTGGTGAAATATTGTGATTTGATTAAATGGCAAACTACACCAACGCCTAGGGAATAAAAGGCTACATCGCCGTAGAATAAAAATCCTAAACCTAAAAATGTCGGAATTGTTGAAAGTAAAATAGTGGCGATTACCGCGTATAAACGATCGGTGTAAAGACGCAAAATCTGGTAAAGCCAAATGCATAAAAGCAAGTTGAAAAGAAAGTGGGTCGCGCCGGTCATGAAAAAAGTATTGCCGTTGGAAATGATTAAAAAAATCGCGCCGATTTGCGGGAAAATAATCGGTTTCCAGGTGCGGATACTGTAAAATTCATACCATTTCCAGAAGCTATGCTCCTTCATGTAATTAAAGACTTGGAGGGCTACACTCCAATATTCTGAAGCATCGCTGATGGGATATTCCTTATTGAGAAAGTGCCAGTAAATCAGGATTATTGAGGCGGGAATTGCAGCAAGAAAAATGCAAAAAATATCGGTTAGAAAATTTTTTTTGTCTGTCATATTTAAATCGGGAAATTAAATCTTGGATGCTCTTTGCAAAGCTTTGGAATTGCCAAAAAGAGATAGATTCTCAATCTAAAAGTCAAATTTTAAAAACAATTCCAACCATAAATTTCTCAAGATGTTTTTTGCAAAAAAAATTCCCTATATTTTTGTTAAATTAAGAAACCCGGAAAATATCACGATTTTTACTAAGGAAATCGTTGATGATTTGAACCGCCATACTAAACGCGGTATCTATTGGTCGATGGCGCGCTATTATAAAAATTCCAACAATCTTTACGGCTATAACCGTCATTTTGATTATGGCAAAAAGCCAGCAATTCCCACTTTTGATTTAGTTGCCGCCGAGCCGCGGATGAAAAGGATAAAAGATGCCTATGTCAATTGGCAAATGTTTGTTTTTGACCAAAATAAAAAACTCTCGCAGGACAATCTGACTTCTTTTTGGGAATGGGATGATTTATTGATTTCTACTAAAAAATTTACCTCAAAAAGCGCCGAGTTTTTTTTGAAAATTTTTCACAAAATAATTCCGGCGGAATGTCAATTTATCATCCGCAAAAAAATTGCTTTCAAAAAATTTGCTCAAGAAATTTTTACAAGAAAAAATCGCATTGAAGAAGTTGAAAATGCCATTGTTTTTACCGACCAATATTGGTTTGTTTTTGGTCATTACATGCTCGATAATTATGCTCGGCTTTATTATGCCATGTCACAACTTTCGGCGCTGGAGAAAAAATCGGTGAAAATTATTTTACCGCCGCGGCAAAATCTTTATTATACTGATAAAAATTCAAATCATGTTGGTTTTATCGAAGCTTCACTGCAGGCACTGGGAATTTCTGATGAGCAAAAAATTTATGGCCAAGAAGATGTAATTTTAAAAGTCAAAAATCTGCTCTTACCTTTGCCAGCAAGGCACCACCCAATTATTCCGCAGGCTTTAACCAATTTAAAAAACCATTTTGTTGATGATAGTTTGTATGAAGGCGAGCAAAGAATTGAACGTCTTTATATTTCTCGCAAAAGATCGGATCGCCGCCGCATTGTTAACGAAGAAGAGCTGGAAAAATTTTTGGCAAAAAAAGGATTTAAAACAGTAGCAATGGAAGATTATGATTTTAAAACCCAGATTAATCTTTTGAAAAATGTAAAAGTTTTGGTTGGGCCTGATTCATCAAGCATCGCAAATATTGCTTTTTGTAATAGCCCGAAATATCTTATTTTTACCGCTCAAGATACGACTTCAATTTTTTTAAGTACTGTGGTGGATCAGCCATATTACTACCAGTTTTGCGAACCGGAAAATAAAGAAAATTTCAATTGGTATTCATCAAATATTATCGTTGATTTAGCTGAGCTGGAAAAAAATCTATTAACTTTGTTAAAATAATTATGACAAAATCTCCAACAATTACTTTGCTTATCCCAACTTATAATGAAGTTGAAGGTTTAAAATTAACTCTGCCGAGAATTGACCAAAGCTTGTTTGATGATATTGTTTTAATCGACGGTAATTCCAAAGATGGTACCGTGGAATATGCTCTGGAAAATAATTTGCGCGTTATTACGCAACTACGAAAAGGTCTGGCTTTCGCGGTTTATGATGCTATCAAAACTTTGAAAACTGATTATGTTATTGAATTCAGCCCGGATAATAACTGTATCCCGGAGCAGCTGAGCGAAATTGTGGACAAGATTCGCGAAGGTTATGATTTGGTGGTGGTTTCACGTTATTTGCCTCCTGCTAAATCAGAAGATGATGGGTTGATTACCGCTTTCGGTAATTGGATGTTTACAACTGCAATCCGCTTTTTAGGAAAATTTCCGGTGACCGACGCTTTAACAATCTACCGCGGCTATCGTTGTAACCTCATTAATAAATATGATTTTGATAAATATTTAACTGATGCGATTTTCGAACCTTTAGTTTCAGCAATTGGCAATTTGCACAATGTGAAATATTGCGAAATTCCCGGCGATGAACCAAAGAGGATAGGGGGCGAAAGTAAAATGCGTGTAATCTACGCCGGATCCAGAATTGCCTTGATGATTATCCGTCTTTACATCAAAAAGTTTACCATGCTATTTTGGAGCAAAGAAAAAAAATTAGCGTATGTTGCAAATTAATTTTCGATTCTTTAAACCCGCGCTCTCTATTTTTCAGAGTATCAACTCAATTTTAAATCAATTAACAAGAAAGGTTATTTATGGCTAAGAAGAAAGCTCTCATTTTGACTTGGGATCAATTTCAAGATCACGAAACGGTTTACCCTTATTACCGTGTCCAAGAAGAAGGTTTTGAAGTAGATGTATTTGCTGATAAAATCGGTAGAATCCACGGAATTCTAGGTGTTCACGTTGATTGCACTAAATTGGTTTCTGACTTTAACGACCCGAAAAAATTCGACCAATATATGGAAGAATATGATTTTTTGGTAATTCCGGGCGGCGTTAAATCTTTAGAAAAATTGCGTCAGGAAAAAAATGCCTTACGTTTTGTAAATGAATGGGATGCTAAAGGTAAAACCATCGCCTGTGTATGCCACGGTGCCCAAATTTTGATTTCTGCTAAAATCACCAAAGGTCGCGAAGTTTCTGCTTACTACAGCATCAAAGATGACGTAGAAAATTCCGGTGCAATTTATGTTGATGCTCCGGCAGTTGTTTCAAGAAACCTTATTACTTCTCCTCACTATAAATGGCTTGGTCAATGGATGAAAGCCGCTCTTGAAGTTTATCATAAACAAGCAGCAAACAAATAAATGTACGAGCAAACCATTGTTAAAAAGCCTTGGGGCTATGAGTATTTAGCTTACGAAAATGACGAAGTTGGTCTTTGGTGTTTATTCATTGCTAAAGACCAACAAACCTCAATGCATTGTCATCCGCAAAAAACCACCGGATTGATTTTGCTTGATGGCGAAGTTCATGTGTCATTTTTTAACGATAGTTTTAAATTGCTCCCAGGTCGCAAATTAATGATTCGCCGCGGTTTGTTTCATTCAACTAAATCAGTTTCTGACAATGGCGCCATTGTTTTTGAAATTGAATCGCCCAAGCAAAAGCATGATTTAGTCCGTCTCGCTGATAAATATGGCCGCAAAGCCCAGCCCTACGAGGATAGCACTTTCGAGATGCCAAAAGGTGAAGATTGCATTTGGTTTACTGATCCCCTGCAAAATAGTTCAAAAGAATATGATTTTGCCAATTGCAAGATCATCATGGAAAGTGTGACTACAGCTGAAACTCTGCGTAACAAAGAAGATGGCGATAATATCATGTTTTTAAAAGGCGGCATTTTGACCAATAATAACAAAGTGGCGCAACCGGGTGACGTGGTTTCCGGCCATATTGTAAAAAAATTACTCGATACCTTTCCCGATGTGGATCCGCAAACCATCATCATGACGATCAAAAGAAAATAATTATGAGCAATTTCAAGTTAGACGTTTTTAAAAAAGCTTCGCTATGCCGCAGTTTTGAAAATGAAACATTCAAAAAAATTCAAGAAAAAGTTATTAAATTCCCGGTCTATCTTTCAGCAGGGCAGGAATATATTGCTTCTACTATCGCACAAATTGTCGAAGAAAAAAACTTTCAACCTGACATTTTTATACAACATCGCGGCCATTCTACTTATCTGGCTTTCGGCGGTGACGTTTCACAATTAGTTGACGAACTTTTAGGAAAAAAATCTGGTTGCGCTCATGGCATGGGTGGTTCGGCTTCAATTCAATGTAAAGAAAAAAACATTTACGGTCATGATGGTTTGATGGGTAGCCAAGGCCCAATTGGTGTTGGTGCATGCTATGCCAGCAAAAAACCGACCATTATTTTTACCGGTGATTCTGCGGCGGAAGAAGATTATTTTCTGGCGGCGATCGGTTGGGCATCAACCAAAAATCTACCGATTCTTTTTGTGGTTGAAGATAACAACCTGTCAATTTTGACTGAGAAAAAAGTGCGCCGTAATTGGGATATGCATGCTGTGGCTCATGGTTTTAAAGTTGAGGCTTACGATATTTCTGATGACCCGATTGAAATTCAGAAAGCGATGAAAAATGTTTTCAAACACCCACTTTTGCTAAATATCAACACGGTGCGCAAATATTGGCACGCCGGTGCCGGCATTGATGGCGAGTCATTTGACCGCTACGAAAAAGAAATGAGTGAGCTTGGTGAAGAAGCAAAAATTATCGATGTAAATAATCAAAAACTTGTAAAGGATATATGGCAAAAACAGTTAGAGAGACAATAAAAGAAATTACCTACAAACACCTCAAGGAAAATAAAAGCCTGTGTTTTGGCCAATGCTTGACTGCGGTTGGCTGGGTGGGAGGTACTTTGCCGGAACTTTACGAAGAAGACGGCATGGTTGAAGTTCCGACTTCCGACGTTGCTAATGGTGGTTTTGTTGTTGGTGCTGGTTTGAAAGGTGTGCGTCCTATTTACGTGGTGCGCTATCAGGGTTTTCAATGGTATAATGCGCCGATGATTGTGAATTATGCTTCAAAAAGTAAAGAATTATGGCAAATTCCATGCCCGATTTTTGTGCGTTCAATTGCCATGGAAGGCGCGATAGGACCAGTTGCAGGTTCTTCACATCACTCTCTTTTTCAAAGAATGCCGGGCACTAAAATTTTGGCACCGATGACTCCGGGTGAATATCAATATGCCTTCGACCAATTCATGAAAGAAGATGATGTTTACTATATTTCCGAACATCGTCGCAGCTATGACAATAAAGAAGAAACCCAAGATGTGATTCATGAAAATGCTGATATCACAATGTTCCCAATTTCTGTTACCCGTTTTGATGCCGAAATTGCCCGCCAGAAGCTTGAGGCTGAAGGTATAAAAGCCAATATTATCCACCAGCTTTGGATCAAGCCTTTCGATTTTAAGCCGGAATGGAAACAAGCTTTAAACAATTCTAAACATGGTGGTTTAGTGCTTGATGATGATTATGAAGAAGGTGTGGCCAGTTCAATTGCTCAAGTGATGATGATTGAATCAAACCATAAAAAAGTTCACACACTTGGTTTAGATCATCGCACAGCCGGCTTCCATCCTGACGTAGATAATCTGCCGCCAAGTCCGGATAAAATTGTTGCAAAAGTTAAACAAATTTTAGGTAAATAATATGTTCGCAGGAAAAAAAGTTTTGGTAACCGGTGGTAGTGGCATGATTGGCCGCGAATTGGTCAATATGCTTTTGGCAGAAAATGCCGAGGTTCATGTCGCGGATTTGAGCGAGCCACTTAATATGTCGCCAAAAATTAAATTTTCCAAAGTTGATTTAAAAGAATTTGCCAGCTGCCGCCAGGTTTGCGCCGGCATGGATTATGTCTTTAATTTGGTCGGCATTAAATGTTCGCCAAAAGTTTGTTTAGAGCAGCCGGCCGACATTATGGGGCCGATGATGCAATTTAATACCAACATGCTTGATGCCGCGATGCAGGCGGGAGCAAAGTGGTATCTTTACACCAGCACTGTTGGCGTTTACCAGCCCGCAGAAGTTTTATATGAAGATGATGTGTGGACTACCCAGCCTTCAAGAAATGATTGGTTTGGTGGTTGGGCCAAAAGAATGGGCGAGTTGCAATGTCAGGCCTATGAAAAGCAATATGGTGAAGGAAAATGTTCAATTGTACGCCCAGCTAATGTTTACGGGCCTTATGATAATTTCAATCCGGCCAATGCCATGGTGGTTCCGTCGTTAATTCGCAAAGCTGCGGAAAATGAAGTTTTGGAAGTTTGGGGAGATGGTTCGGCAATTCGTGATTTTATTCATGCCCGTGATGTTGCGCGTGGCATGATGCATATGGTTAAAAATAAAATTACCCAGCCAGTAAATCTGGGCAGTGGTACCGGAATTACTATTAAACAGGTTGCGGAAGCGGTGGCAAAAAAATTCAACAAGCCGATCAAATGGCTTACTGACAAGCCAACCGGCGACGCTAAAAGATTATTTGACATGTCGCGTGCCAAATCGCTGGGTTTTGAACCGCAAATCTCAATTGAGCAGGGCATTGATGAAACAGTGCAATGGTTTTTAGAAAATCGCGAAATTATTGATAAAAGATACAATGTCTTCGACAAAAAGTAAGGTATTAATTACGGGATCCAGCAATGGGCTGGGTTGGTATCTGGCGCAGGAATTCGCGCGCCGGGGCCACGATATTTTGTTGCATGGCAGAAATCTTGAAAAGTTGCAGGAATTAAAAAATAAAATTGGCGCTCAGGCTGAAATCTATGTCTGCGATTTGCGCGATCAAAATGAGTTAAAAAAACTTGCTGATTTTGCCTTACAAAAAAACGTAAAAATTTTGGTCAATAATGCCGGCGTTATTTGCCCGGGAAAGGAATTAAAAGATGTGGATCTACAGGTTATAAATGACATGATCGACACCAATTTAAAAGCGCCAATTTTTCTCACTAAATTGATGATGTCCGGTATTTCTGATATTATTAATATTAATTCGATGAGTGGCATGGAATCGCGCAAAAACCGCGCGCTTTATGCCTCTTCCAAGTGGGGTTTGCGCGGTTTTGCCCAAAGTTTTAAATTGGAAGAAACCGGTATTAACGTGCTCGATTTTTATCCGACTAACATGAAAACCTGGCCGACTCGCGAGAATGCCATGGAAATTGATTTTGTTACAGCAAAAATTTACCAAGCCTTTGAAAACAAGGATAAAGAACTTATTTTAGACGGGAGAAAATTATGAAAAAAATGTTAATTTGCGGCGCTAACGGCTTTCTTGGCAAAAATGCTGTCGAAAAATTTATGGGAAAATATCAAATCCGCGCTGTTGATTTGAATTTACCTTCTAATCCACAACCAGGTGTAGAGTGGATACAGGCCGATCTTACTAAAAAAGAAGATGTGCAAAAAGTCATGAAAGATGTTGATGTGGTTTTGCAATATGCCGCTGTTTCAACCGGTATTCGCGACGCGATTGAACGTCCTTATCTGCACGTTACCGATAATGTGGTGATGAACTCATTTTTAATGCGCGAAGCTTTTGAACAAAATGTCGAGCATTTTATTTTTCCGAGCTGCACCGTGATGTATAATGCAGCACCAAATCCTGTAGTTGAAGACGATTTCAACGGCGTGCTTGACGAAAATTCTGCCTATTTCGGTGGTGGCGGTATGAAAGTTTATCTGGAAAATGTCTGCAAATTTTATTCCAAACTTGGTAAAACAAAATTTACAGTAATTCGTCAATCCAATCTTTACGGCCCTCACGATAAATTCCAGCTGGAAAAAAGTCATGTTTTTGCCGCCAGTATTACAAAAGTGATGATTGCGCAGGAAGGTGGTGAAGTTGTGGTTTGGGGCGATGGTAGTGAGAAAAAAGATTTTATTTATGTCGGCGATTTAATGAATTTTATCGAACTAGCCTTAAACCAACAACAGAGCCAGTTTGAATTGGTAAATTTGGGAGGAGGCGAGGCGGTTTCAATTAAAAACCTGGTTGAAACAATTGTCGATGCTTCGAAGAAAAATGTTAAAATTAGCTATGATTTAACCAAGCCAACCAGGAAAGTAAGTTTAGAGATCAATAGCGACAAAGCTAAAACCCTTTTTAATTGGCAGCCTAAAACTGACATTAAATCTGGCATCGGAAATGTAATTACTTGGTACAGACAAAATATCTTAAAATAACAGAGGTATAAATAATGAATAAATCAGCGACCGATCAAACCCCTTTCGATTTAAAGCAGGAATATATCGATGCTTATAACCGTGATGGTTACGTTATTATCCCGAAAGTTTTTTCTGACGCAGAATGCGATACTTTCAACCGTTATATCAGAAGACACGCCAATAAAGACTTTGCCGCTATCGTAAATGCCGATCGTTATGATGAATTGGAAAAGCAGGATGAAAGAGTTAAATCAAATCTAACCCGCGAAGAAATCAAAGAAACCGCGGATTATGCTCGCATGATTTTAACCCACCCGAAAGTCGGATATATCTTACGCACTCTACAGGGTAAAAATGTTATTGGATTAAGCTCACAATTTATTTTCAAAGAAGCTTACTCAGCTTATTGCAAACAAGCTTGGAGGCCTCACCAGGACAATTTCTATCCGCAAAATAAAAATGGCGAATATATGACCATGAATTGGTTTTTGCGTGATGCTGATGTTGAAAACGGCACGATTTTTTGCTATCCCGGCTCGCATAAATTAGGTTTATTGCCGGCTGATGATGCCATTAGTTTTCGTGAAAAAGTCGGAACTAATCCGGGCAGTGAATGTCAGATTCCGCCGGAATTTATCGATAAAAAAACCGATGTAATTATTCCGAGAAATTCCATGGTTTTCCTTCATGGCAATTGTATTCACGGATCTTACGCCAATAATTCCGATCGTTCACGTCCGTGGTTTTCTTGCTGCTATATTTCGGAAGGTGAAAATTTTATTGTCGGTGGCAATGCCAAAAGAACAGAAATTACAATCAAATGAAAATAAGCTCTCAGGCTCTCGCAGATTTTTATAATATCGGCTATTGTGTAATTGATGATTTTTTATCATTTGATGAAGCGCGCGAGATGTTTGAAATGTTTAAAGCCCAAACTAATTGGACTCAAATCGATCAGGAGCGCCCGCATTATGATGTTGGAGGGCCTTTTGTTACCCGGTCACCTTACATGCCAAAAGAAGGCGAATTTTATTATCAAAGAACCAAGCGGGCAGAAGCTCTGCAAGATGATCCTTTGTGGCGCAAAATTTACAGTGAAAAATTTCTCTCTAAGCTGGAAGGCCTTTTTGATTGCAAGGTTGTTGAAGATGTAACCTATATTTTAAAATATGAAGAAAATGATTTTTCCCGCGTTCACACCGATGATGCCAGAGGTAATGTTGCGCGTGTTGATGTCGGGATTTTATATTATCTTTGCGACAGTTGGATGTGGGATTGGGGCGGCTTGCTGCTGATTGCTGAAAATGATCGTAGCGAAGAAATGAAAGCGATTTTTCCAAAAAGTAATCGCCTGATAATTTTAAATCATCAAAGAAAATGTCCGCATTCGGTTACGCCCGTAACCAAATATGCCAAGAATGCTCGCTATTGCGTGGCCTCTTTTATCGGCTGCGACAAGAAGCTTGATAATATTTAAGTTTTTTGCGGATTAAATAGTAGCGCAGGTTCCTGATCTTTTTAAAAAAAGACGTCTTTTTTGTAAAAAGAAAATCACAATATTTTAAAATTACTTGGTCAAAAGTTGCGGCATATTTCTGGTCAAAGCTGTGCTTTTTATGGTAAAGAAAAAAATCGAGATGTTTGCGGATTTTATCTGTTTCTCCTAATTGGTTCCAATCCCCGCTAGTAATGATGCGATAGACTGACATTGTATCCTTGAGAAATTTTGTTTTGCCTTTTTCGCCATGCAGTAAAGTGCGGATAAAATCACCGCGATAGAGTGGGTGATAAAAGCGCTTTTTAATTTCTTGATTGTCGCCAAATATATTGCGGTAAACCAGAGAAGAGGTTTGCATGTAGGGGCAATATCCGCCAATCAATAATTCTTCCAGATTGTTGCAGGTGAAGGTGTAAAATTGATCCTTTTTTTCATCATGCGATTTTTCCAGGCGGCCATCTTGAAAAAGAAACCAGTAATTATGACCGCACACCGTGTAATCAGGATTAGAATCTAAAAAATCGATTTGTTTTTGGAGTTTATTTTCGTCAGTCCAGTAATCATCTCCATCCAATACGGTAAAATATTCGCCGCGGATTTTGGCATAAAGATTGGCAAAATTTATATAATCGCCGGGGCCGCGGCGCGGTGTTCTTCCAGTTATATTTAGTGTAATTAAATCAGGATATTTTTCTTTATATTGTTGCAAAATTTCAACCGTGCCGTCAGTAGATCCATCATTGCCGATTAAAATTTCATAATCGAAATTAACCTTTTGCATCAAGATTGAATCAAGAGCCTGACGAATATATTGTTCAACATTATAGGCTAAAATAATTACGCTTAATTTTGGTTTTTTATTTTTGTTACTAATCATTATTTAGCTTTTTTACTATTTTGGCCGGGCTGCCCATAACCAGAGTTTCCGGATCTACATCTTTGGTAACGATTGAACCTGCGGCAATTACCGAACCTTTTTTTACGGTAGTGCCGTGCAATATATTAGCGCCGGCACCGATTGCGACATTATCTTCAATAGTAGGGCCATTCATGGATTCAACAGTGAAATCGCCGCCTTTGCCGAATCTTTTGTCGTTTGTCGTAGCAACCAGACAACTGATAAAAACATTATCACCGATGATGCAATTGCCGGTGACCACGCTTAAATCCATGATCTTGGTTTTTTTGCCGATTTTAACATTATAATTCACGGTGGAATTTCTGCCGATTACGGAGAATTCACCGATTTCCACTTGCTCGCGAATTGAAGCGCCGTCGCCAATCAGGCAATTATTTCCGATTTTAACGTCGCAATAAATTACCGCGTTCGGACCGATTTGCGAATCATTGCCGATTACAACATCTTTTTTGAAAATTAATTTGCGGGCAAGCGAGCCGGGGCTTTTTGGTTCTTTTCCTAAATAAGCATTGGGAAAAATTTCGACATTATTGCCGATTTTAACTCCGTCTTCGATTTTCACGCCGCTATGTATTATCACATTGTCGCCGATAATTACATTTTTTTCAATCAGACAAAACGGATCTATTTTAACATTTTTGCCGATATTTTTAGTCAGTATTATTGCCTGTGGAGAAATCATCATTTAGTTTGATTTTTAAGAATAAAAAAAGATATTTTTGCCCGTGAAACTTTTATGATAAACAATAAAAATAAATGGCAAAAATAATTTTCAGCACGATTTCAGGTATTCCCAATTCCACAAAATTGCCATGTTTTTATGAGGGAATGGTTAATGCTCTGGTAAGTCATGGCAATGACGTGATGTTGATGATCACCAATCAGTTCATGGAAAAATTATGGACCAGCAATGCCAGCAAAGCCGACATTGATAAAAAGAAGCTCGATGAAGCAATTATGGCCTTCAATCCCGATCTGGTTATAACTTGCAATAATTCACTTTACGAAAATTTACCTAAATTGGTTACTTGCCCGATAGTGGTTTATGGCACAGATTCTCCTGCTTTGTTCATCGATCTTCCCGGCTTAAAACGCAATTCCGAGCGCTATAATTTTTTAATGGCCAGCGAAGATTTTATCACAATGGCCAAAGAATATTTTGGTAAAAAAATGCGATCGCTGGAAATGCTTTATTTTGCCACTGATTTTGTCGCGGAAAAAATTGAGCAGGATAAAAATATTTCATTTATCGGCACTGATTTCCACTTTTCCGGCGTGCCTTTCCAGGATTTTATAATTTCTAAAGATTTTACCCCGCAGGTAAAAAAAGACCTAAAATTATTTTTGGAATCTTATAAAAAAGATGTGTTGCTTGATCCGAAAAGTCACTTGAAAAAACTTGGCCTTGATTCGCAACTTTTGAAGAAAATTTCTCACACCGATTTGTTAAATTTAATATCATCCAATTTCAGGATGCAGACTTTGCAGGCAGTTTCTGACTTGGGTTTAAGTCTTTACGGTTCCAAAACTTGGCGTAACCATTGCGATTATTCAATCGACATGGCTCTGGCTTTTGTTGATGAGGAAATTTCTTCGGCAAAGGAAAACCAGGATGTTTATAATTCGAGCAAAATTTCCATCAATATTTCTCATTCCCAAGCCGGAAAAGCTTTTTCTTGGAGAGTGCGTGACATCATGGCCTGCAATTCTGTGCTTGTTTCTGATCCGCGGGAAGACCTGGTTACGCAATTCGGCAAATATGTCAAAATCCCGACTTATGAAAATGCTTTTGAGGCGCGGAAAATTTGTCAAAAATTATTGGCGGATCAAAAATGGCGCGAAGAAATTATTGAAGGTTCGCAATTGGCAATTGAAGAAGCACACCGTTTTAAACATCGGATCAAAGATATTGAGCAAATCACCGGTGTTGCTCTTACTTCTGCCTCCTCAGGAATCCTGACTTCACTTGATGCCAATGATTTTATTTGGTCACCAAATACTGAAAGTGGCCCGGTTATGGTAAAAATTGTTGCGGAAAAAATTTGGGGCAAGAATGGCGTGATCCGTAGTTGGCGGCGCCAAAGAAGAAGAGAGAGAAAGCAGTTAAAAAAAATAATGCTTTAGTTGCGTAATTTTAGCAGCAAAAAAATCTTTTGATATTCCGCAAAAATCTTTTTTTCTTATTGAGTTCAAGGCCAAGGCCAAGCGGATTCAGGTTCACAATTTCAAAAAAATCCATAATCGTAAAGTTTAACTTCTCCTCCAGTTTTTTTCTGGTTTCTTCGTCATTCATCAATTTATAAATGCAGGACAGGCCAAATTGTTGGTGATAGGTGCTATCCTTGAGCTTCAAAGCTTCCATGGCGATAAAAAATGGAATTAAATCTTTTTCAACCGGGGTTTTTGACAAATGAGGGAATATTTTTAGTAGCTGTTCAACATCGTCGATTACCAGGTAATTTTCTAAAATTTTCTCATTGTCAAAAACTAGCCGCACCCTGACTTTAGCAGTATTACTGCTCATATTGCCGAAATTTTTTCTTTGGCGATATTGTACCATCTTTTCTTCCAAAACAAAAATTTCATAGCCGGTCAGGCAAATTTTCACCCACATGTCAAAATCATGGGCCTGAGAAAATATTGGATTAAAGCCATTTATTTTCCTGATCACCTCAGTTTGCGCAACCATTGTGGGAGCGGCTAAACAATTGGCTTTGTAAAAAAAATGGTTAAGCCATTGGTAACGATTTTTTTTATCGGTGATGAAAAGTTTTTTAAATTTTTTAGTTTTTTTGTAAAGGATATCTCCATTTTCATCAATTGCCTCAACTCGGCTGAAAACAGCGCCGTAAGCAGGATTTTTTTCCAGAAAATTTATTTTATCCTGCAAATTATTGGGCAGCATCACATCATCAGAAGCGATGATGGAAATATATTTCCCTTTAGCCTGTTCAATGCCTATATTACTGGTCTGACACATGCCGATATTTTTTTGCAAGGTGATTAATTTTATCCGTGGATCTTGGAATTTTTTTATTATTTCCAGGCTGTTATCGCTAGAAAGGTCATCTATAATCAATAATTCAAAATTGTTCTCAGTCTGAGCTAAAATACTTTCAATAGTAGATCCTATATAATCGGCGTGATTATATGAGGGAATTATAACGGTAATAATCGGTTGGTTCATACTGATTTTCCAAATTTAATACAGCGCTTTTCAATTAGATGAAAAGATAAAAAAGCAAAAATCACCAGGGCTAATAAAATCAATGATAATCCATATTGTGGCGGTAAATTATTAACTTTGGTATGATTGGTTAAAATATAAAATATCGGAAAGTGGTAGAGATAAATTCCATAAGATAAATCGCCAAAGAAACATATTTTGCCAAAATAAAAAATGCAGGCAAAAGACACAACCATTACTGAGAGTGCTAAAGGAAAGAATAGCGAGTTGGAGTCAAGTAATGGCCAGAGCATGATTAAAGCCAGAAGCGGCAGGTATTTTTTGATTTTGCTAAAATAAATTCTCAAGAAAAATCCGCCGATGAAAAAAGAAAAATTGCTGAAAATTGATTGGCGAAATGTCAGCACTTGGATTCCATCACCGATTCTAAGAATTTTTTGGGTGATGAAAAAACTCAAGATGTAAAAAAGAATCAAGATGGCGAAAGTGATTTTGGGAAAAGATTTCCAATAAAAAACTATGAGTGGAATCAGTAAATAAAATTGCAGCTCAATCACCAGAGACCAAAAAGCGCCATGGGCGTAAATATGATCGCGAATCTGAGCGATAGGGGCGAGATCCTGAAAAATAAGCAGGTGAAAAATCGATGTGATGTAAATGAAATTTTGCTTCGACAAAATTGCAACAATCAACAGCATAAAAAACATTACCAGAATTGATGGGTAAATACGACAAAATCTTTTCACAAAAAAATGCCGCAAATCATTTTCGCGCAGCAAACTATCGGTAATTAAAAATCCGCTAATCACAAAAAAAGATTCAACTAAAGGTAAAGAAAGCGGCTTGATAAAATGTGAAAAGACTACTCCCAAAGCCAACACAAGGCGCAAGAAGTCAAAATTATTACGGTGGGTCAGGATCTTTTTCTGGTAATCCGGGCGCAAAAAATCAGCAAGTTTTTCGTAAATTCCTGAAATTTTTTTGCTTAATTGTTGGTCCATTCTCGTTAAAATTCTTTTTGCAGATAATCCAGATTGTTGATTTTGGTTTTCATAAATTCATTCAAACGACAAATTCCGGCAAAATTTTTCACGGTTTTTTTGCTGAGGAAATAGCAAATTGCCAGTGAACTATTGTAAAAAATACTGCCTTTGGGGCCGCATAAATCAAGGGCTATGTCTAAATCGCCGAATTTCCAATCCATAAAAGTTTTTAAATGTGAAAGTTGGGAAATGTCAGATTTTTTTATGATTTCCGCTAAATGCGATTGAATATTTTGCGGTGAATTAAAACGGGAAATTTTTTGCTGGTTGAAATTATTTTTGACCAGCGAAATTTTTTTAATCTGGTGGCAAATTATTTCGAACAAAGCTTCTTCAAAAAAAGAAGCGGCGTAAACTGTCAGGTCATAGCCATATGTAAAGTGTTTTTTACGTTTTTGATGGTAAGATATTTCGTCAAGAGCTACCCATCTTGCTTCGGCAATTTCATCTTCAGGAAATGTTTTTGGCTCTTGCGCTAAAATTCCTAGCATGGCGCAGAAGCGTCCATCGACGTTGATCAGGCGATCACGCTCGGTTCCGATCATAAAAGTTTGGTGGTTTTTAAAATCGATGATTATGGCTTTTTTATATTTTTTAATATCAACCGCCATTTCTTCTTTAACCTCGCGCTGCCAGCCATCCTGCCAATTATAATCAATTTCTTGCGGCCATTTTATTTTGTATTTTTTAAAAAGTTGGGCAACAAATTTGGGGTCGTTAATTTCTTTGCGGGCCTTCTGCCAACCATATTTATCGATGTTTTTGTAATATTCATCAACCGTGGCCTGTTTGATTTTTTCGTAAGCGGGTAGGGTAATGAAGGAATTTTTCGGTGAGTTTTTTTGGCGTTCGCGCAATAATTTTTCTATCCGCGCCGGCGGCAATTCAACATATCCTCCCGGAAACCACCATTGATAATCATCGCGAACCCGGCGTTGCAAAAGCGTATAAATGCGCCAGTCTTTTTTGTTGATATAAAAAACCGGGCCTACCGCTGAAACGCTGATATTGGTAAAAGGCGCGACAAAATATTTATTGCGCGATTCTTTATTTGGCGAAATTTCCGCTAAAAATTTTGAGGGACGGGTTTTTAAATCTTGTAAAGTTGCGCCTGAAAATGGAATTGGCAAGATATTGATGAGGTCAACAATGACGCTCTCAATCACTGATTTTTGTTGGGAAGAATTTTTTATTTTATCGGCAATATTTTTGAGGATTTCATCTGAAATTGTGGCGAGATTTTTGTCAGACATTTTAATAGCCAAATCTTTTTTTAAGCTTCTTTTTTGCTTTACAAACTAGCCAGATTTTTTTGAAAAAATCTCCGGGTTTTTTAACTTTACATTCTTTTAAAATTTTTAACTGCCATTCGCACATATTCTGGCGCGTAGGAACGAAGCCGGAATTATCCTGATTTTTAAAAATATTTTTTTGGTAATCGGCCAAATTTTCGGCGTCGCTTAAATGCATTTTAGTTTGGCGCCAGTTAAAAACTGAACGCGGCGAATAAAGCATCCGTCCTTCAGCAGCAAGGGCGCATAGCAAAGGATGATCGCCGGCGACCATATTGGTAAAAACCTGTTGCGGCAAAAACTTTTTCAGGATTTTAGTTTGGTAAATTCCGTAAAAAGCTGAGACCTCGTGGAGATGGGCAATTAAAGTATAAATTCTTTCAAGCGCCGAATCACTGGCCAGACGGTTGGCAAACCAACAATCATAAACCCCGATTTCTTGACCATCCGTTGTAACGGAGCGGCTGGCGGGATAGCTGCCAACTGCACCGTCACAATTTTCCAGCATATGGATCATTGGTGAAGTATAATTGTCATCGATATAATCATGAGCGCCGAGCCACATGAAATATTTGCTCATAGTTTCCTTGAGGACAAAATTAAAGCCGTAACATTTTCCCAAATCCTGCTCGAGTTTATTATATTGGATATGGGAATATTTTTTGGCATATTCTGCGCAGATCCTGCTTGTTCCGTCGGTTGATCCATTATCACAAATGATAATTTGTCCGGCTTGGTTGACGCAGGAATCAAGTGTTTGAGCGATATATTTTTCGTCGTTATACGCAGTAATACCAATGGTTAAGAGTTTTTTGTAAGGCTCAAACATGGCTTAACTATTTTTTGTAATTGGCGATGAATTTATCAACATGGCCGCAAACATAATTTACTGCGTCCTCGTTCATTGATTGGTGGCAGCCGAAAGCAAAGCCGTTAACCATGATATTGTTGGAAACGCTTTGATCGCCGGCCATGCGGTGTTCGTAGAATTTCATCACTGGATGATTGCCGATATTGCCGGCAATGATCGGACGGTTTTCAATATTTTGTGTTTTCAAATAATCGGAAATTTCTTTCACTTTGAAAGGGCAGTTCGGTTTCAAGATCACAGAGAAGCCGAACCAGCTTGAGCGCGCTTCTGGCGTTTCATGTTGGAAATCGAAAATGTCAGAATATTTTTCCAGGTTTTTGCGGTAAGTCGCAACATTGGCACGGCGTTGATTAACAAAACCAGCTAATTTCGGAAGCTGAACTTGTCCCATGCGGGCTTGGCATTCTGTAGGGCGCAGGTTATAGCCCAGGTTCACGAAAATGAAGCGTGGATCAATATGTGGATATTGCGCCACATATTTTGCATGCTCATCAGCCTCGCGGGTCCAACCGTGAGCACGCATGATGCGCATGGTTTCAGCCAATTCAAAATCATCAGTCACTGTGATACCGCCTTCTAAAGTTGTGATATGATGCGAGAAATAAAAACTGAAAGTCGCAACGCGGCCGAAAGTGCCTACCGCTTTGCCTTTGTAATATGCACCCATTGACTCGCAGGTGTCTTCTATAACTTGCAAATTATGTTTTTTAGCCAGCGCCATTAAAGCGTCCATGTCGCATGGGTTGCCGTAAACATGCACTAGCATGATGGCTTTGGTTTTTGGCGTGATAGCAGCTTCTACTTTGTTTAAATCAAGGTTGAAAGTTTTTGGATCGCAATCAACCAAAACCGGAATCAAATTACTTTGGATTAAAGGCCAAACCGTAGTTGACCAGGAAAGTGAAGGAACAATAACTTCGTCACCCGCTTTTAAATTATTTTTAGTTTGCGGATTAGCGATGGCAGCAATAGCCAAAAGGTTTGCCGAAGATCCGGAATTATTCATCACGCCATATTTATGGCCGAATTCTTTAGAATATTGCTCTTCAAATTTTCTTACTTCCTTACCCATGGTTACATGAGTGGTAAGCATTGGTTCCAAAAATGAATTGATTTCTTCAGCGCTGAAAGTTGGCTCATGCAAACGGATTACCGGATTTTTCGGATCGAAATTAAAATTATGGTTAACTTTGCAATATTCGTTAATCGCGGTGAAAATATTTTGTTTTAATTGGTCGTTATTCATATAGATTAGTTAAAGTTATTAAGAATTTCGATGACGCGCAAAACGTCTTCTTTTGAATGAAAATATGAAATTGGTAGACTTAAAGTTGTGGCGTGAATTTCTTCAGAAATCGGAAAAGATTCATTAGTTAAAACCGGTGTCAGAGCTTTTTGCTGGTGTGGTGCAATCGGGTAATGAACTTCAGTTTTTATATCATTGTCAAGTAAATATTGTTTAAGCTGGTCGCGCTTTTTATGGCGGATATTAAAGATGTGAAACACGTCAAAATAATCGGAATTTTGCACCGGTTTGATGAAATCGCTTTTCAACTTTTGAAAATAAATTTTCGCCAATTCATTTTTGTGGCTATTAATATCATTTAGTTTTTTTAACTTTATTGAAAGAAAGCCGGCCTGTATTTCATCGAGACGTGAATTATAGCCGATCATCTCATTGTGGTATTTTATTCTCGATCCGTAATTGCGCAGCATTTTGATTTGTTCCGCCAGATTATCGTCATTGGTGATAATGGCCCCACCATCGCCCAAAGCTCCAAGATTTTTGGTTGGGTAAAAACTGAAAGTTCCGAAATCGCCGAAAGTCCCGGCCATTTTATTTTTATATTTCGCACCGTGGGCCTGCGCCGTATCTTCAATTAATTTGAGATTGTGCTTTTGGCATAAATCGACGATCGGCGTCATTTCGCAGCATTTTCCGTAAAGATGCACCACGATAACGGCACGAGTTTTTTTGGTGATTTTTTTTGCAATTTCTGCAGCGGTAATATTGTAAGTTTGGATGTCTGGTTCAACCAAAACCGGCTTTAAACCATTTTGTAAAATGGCTAAAATTGTGGCGATGTAAGTGTTGGAAGGAACAATGATTTCATCATCTTTTTGAAACTGGAAAGCTGCCAAGGCAAGAGTAAGTGCATCCAAGCCGGAAGCGACTCCCAGGCAATGTTTTGTGTCACAAAATCCGGCAAATTCCTGCTCAAATTTTTCTACATTTTTGCCAAGAATATACCAACCGGAATTTAAGGTTTGGGTGAAAGATTTTTGGTAATCTTCAAAAAAAGGCCGGTTAAGTTTAGCGAGGTTTTCGAATTCGATCATTTAGGAAATTTTTTTGTAATTTAAAAATTCTTCATAAGTTCTGATATAATCAGTTTCATCATAAAATTCGTCAGCCAGCACCATCAAAACGCAATCCGGGCTAAAATCATATAATTCGCGCCAGACGATTTCGGTAAAAAAAACGCCGACATTTGGTTGGTTTAAATTTATGATTTTTTCTTTTTTCCCATCATTAATCCGCATTTTGCAACTGCCGGAAACTGCGATATAAACTTGCTGTAATTTTTTATGGGCATGTTTGGCACGCACGCTTTTTGGATCGTTTTTAAAAAGGTAATAAACACGCTTGATGTTAAAATTAATGTCGTGAAAAGACTCGATTGCAACCAAAGAGCCTCTGTTGTCATTGTGGTTTTTGAATTCTATATATTTTATCATTGTTAACTTTTACTGACATATTCCAAATAAATCCGGTAAGGTGAGTTTTTCTTATATTTCTCAACTAAAGAACTAAATTCAGTTTTATTGATGAAGCCTTTGCGATAAGCCATTTCCTCGAGGCAAGAGATTTTTAGGCCCTGACGTTTCTCGATGGTATAGATAAACTGTGAAGCCTCAAGAAGTGAGTCTGGAGTGCCGGCATCAAGCCAGGCAAATCCACGTTTTAGCTTTACAACTCCCAGTTTTTCTTTTTCCAGATAAGCTATATTAACATCGGTAATTTCGAGTTCACCGCGCAATGACGGTTTTAAACCTTTGGTAATTTTTACCACTTCAGAATTATAAATGTAAAGACCTGTTATAGCCATGTTTGATTTGGGAATTTTAGGTTTTTCTTCGATGGAAATTACCTTTTCCTCATTTTCATCAAACTCGAGAACACCATATCTTTCTGGATCGGAAACGTGGTAGGCAAAAACGAAGCCGCCAATTTTTTTTGATTCAAGTTGGGAAATTTTTTCTTCGAGATGTTCCGGGCTAATTTCGGCACCGTAAAAAATATTATCGCCTAAAATCAGGCAGACATTGTCATTTTTTATAAAATTTTCTCCGATTAAAAATGCTTCTGCAATTCCACGTGGAGCATCTTGAACCGCATAAGAAAGCTTCAATCCATAATCTGATCCGTCGCCTAAAAATTTTTCAATATTTGGCGTGTCTTGCGGAGTTGAAATGATTAAAATTTCTTTAATTCCTAAATTCATCAAAGTGGCTAGCGGGTAACAAATCATTGGTTTGTCATAAACCGGCAAAAGCTGTTTACTAATTACGTTTGTTAAAGGCGCAAGTCTTGTTCCGCTGCCGCCGGCTAGTATAATTCCTTTCATTTTTTGCTGAATTTATTGTTGTTCTTTCATGATAAAGGTCCGCTCTTTTTTGGAGTCGAGATCTTGTAATTGAAGTCTTGTGCCACCCGCAACTGAATCCATGAATAATATTTTTCCGGTGCGGTAATTATCCATTTTTGAATCATAAAATTGAAAGACTGAGCCTTCACGAACCAGATTTCCGGGCCCAATTTCAATTGCGGTTTTATTATCGTAATCATAACCATCCCAGGCAAGGCTGGAATTTATGGAGAAGATAAAGGTTAAAAAGGTGAAAAGTAAAAAAGTTTTTTTAAGTGTGATTTTCATGGTTGACTTTTGGTGTGGTTGTTTGTTTATTTCGCGCCTCGAAAAAAAATGAACGAAACACGAATACACAATTTCCTTTCTAAATTTTCCTTTCAAGAAAAATTTTACTGTCGGGGCGTAGCGCAGTCTGGCTAGCGCACCTGGTTTGGGACCAGGGGGTCGGGAGTTCGAATCTCTCCGCCCCGACCATTTTTCGTCGTCTTTTGATCGTTGCTGGGGTTGGAAAAACTCTCTCAGTCGGTCATGTATGTGGGTATACACTCCCTCCTTCAAGAGTTTTTCCAACCCCACCATCAATCAAAATACTTAGAAAAATTCTCCCACTGAAAGGGTTATTCCTTTCTCCCCGCGTCGTCATCCTGAACTTGATTCAGGATCTAGTGTGAACTCTATTCTCCTTCAGTTTTTCTCTCTGGTTTCTTATTAAAAATTTCCCCGCTTTCGGCGCTTTCGTCGTAAAGGATCACATCTTTAATAATATCATCATTAATATCACGGAAAGCGGAAAGGGCGCTGTTGATGTCGGCGCTTTTCATGCCAACGGAGGCGAGGGCGGCGGAGCTTAGTTGCAGGCCGGTTTCCAGGTTTTTTGATATTACCAGATTTGCGCCGGCTTTTTTAAAGCGATCGGCGTTATTGATGGTTTCGGATTTGGTGATCACGGTTGCATCCGGGAAATTTTCATTGATGAAACGAGTGATTTTCATACAGGCAGTTTCATCTTCCATCGCGATAATTACTGATTCGGCGCGGTCAACGCCGATATGGCGTAAAATATCGACATTCATCGCATCACCGTAATAAATATTATAGCCGTTGCTTTTTTCGATGCGCACCATGCGGTGGTTATTTTCCAAGATTAAATAATTTACACCGCGTTTACGAAGTATGTACGAAACCACGCGACCTAATTTGGAAAAACCGATAATAATAACGTGTTTTTCAACATCACCAATTTCGCGTCTAAGTTTGTTATCGTGAAGAACTTCCTTAGTGTAAAGATAGCTTTTAGCCCTACGTCCCAAGGCTGCAAGCAATGGAGTAAGCGCCATGGTGAAAGTAACAACAGTCATCAAAAATTGTGATAAATCAACTTCCATAAATTTTTGCTGAACTGCCATCAAAAATACTACGAAAGCAAATTCACCACCTTGCGCTAAAAGTAAGCCGGTGTGGATTGCAGGAGCCAAAGGAAAACGGAAAATACGGCATAATAAAACGATGATTGAGCATTTTACGATAATTAATCCAATCGACACCATCACGATGTAAGGCAAGCTGCTCAGCAATAAATCAAAGTCGAAAGACATACCGATAGTCATGAAAAACAAGCCTAAAAGCAGTGATTTGAGAGAGAGGATTTCTTCTTCAACGCGATATTTATATTCAGTTTCTGCCACCATCAAACCGGCGATGAAAGCGCCAAGGGCGAAGGATAAACCCATGTAGTTACTTAAAAATGCTGATCCCAAAACCACGATCAAAGTGAAACTTAAAAACAAAACATCACTTTTTGTTTCGGCAATTAAACGATAAACCGGACGCAGTAAAAGACGGCCGACAACAAAAATAATTCCCATCGCGATTCCGGCATCAAGCAGCGCGCCGCCTAAAGCATGAGCAACATTTAAATCGGTTTTTGTAAGCAAAGGAAGCAAAACCAAAATCGGGATTACAGCTAAATCCTGCATTAACAGAATTGAAAATGATAAACGTCCAACCCGGGTTGATTGTTCGCCATGTTCAGCAATAACCTGCATTACGATTGCGGTTGAAGATAGAGCCAGAGCACTTCCAATCACGATTGAAGCGTCGAGGTTCATGTGGAAAAATTTATGGCAGATTAGTGAAATTACGGCGGAAGTTAAAATCACCTGCAAACTACCAAAACCTAAAACATATTTACGCATAGCCAGCAAGCGGCTGAAGGTTAATTCTAAACCGATGGCAAAAAGCAAAAATACAATTCCGAGTTCGGCGATTGATTTTGTAGTTTCGGTGCTGGTTAAAACTCCAAATCCGAAAGGCCCGATTGCAGCACCGGAAACTAGATAACCCAGGGCAGGGCTTAGGCCGAGTTGTTTAAAAATAATTACGATTGCGACGGAGGCGAAAAGTAGAATTAGAATGTCGCGTAAGTAACTGATGTCGTGCATGAGTAAATGAAGTTTTTGGTTGTTTGTAAATTGGATAGATCCTGAACTTGTTTCAGGATCTAATTTAAAATCTTCAATCTTAAATTGTCTTTTGAGATTTGTTTTTTATAAAAACGACTCCTCTTACAGGCAAGAAACTTCTTGCCAAATCCTTAAAAAATTCAATTTGAAGAAATGTCTATTCTTTCCGATAAATCAATTGCCGAACTTGCGGTGAAGCAAAAAATGATCGAGCCGTTCGTGGCCGAGCAAACTCGTTTCGATGATAAAGGCCAAAAAATTATTTCTTATGGCAATTCATCTTATGGTTATGATGCGCGCGTTTCTAACGAATTCAAGATTTTTACCAATATTGATTCTGCAATAGTTGACCCAAAAAATTTCTGCGAAACTAGTTTTGTAAATCGCACAACTGATGTTTGTATTATTCCGCCAAATAGCTTTGCTCTAGCGCGTACAGTTGAATATTTCCGTATTCCAAAAGATGTGTTGGTAGTTTGTGTTGGTAAATCAACTTACGCCCGTTGCGGAATTATTGTGAATGTAACGCCACTTGAACCAGGTTGGGAAGGTCACGTGACTTTAGAATTTTCTAATACCACGCCGCTTCCGGCAAAAATTTATGCCTTTGAAGGCGCCTGCCAATTTTTATTTTTCAAAGGTGATCAGCCTTGCGAAATTTCTTACGACATGCGTTCCGGCAAATATATGAAACAAACAGGAGTAACGCTGCCAAAAGTATGATCAGATTTTTCTTTATCATTTTTGCGCTAGTTTTTTCTTCCCCGATTTTCGCGGCTGAGGATGCTGTTGAAATAGCGCCACAATATAAAAATGTTAAAGGTCAGCCTGTAGATAATTTTCAAAAGTCGATACCATCAGTTTTTGAGCCCAAAAAACCAACTCCCTCACGTTTTTTTTCCGCTGATTTGTCAATGCCGGACACATTTGCTACCACAAATAATCTCGCTAAAAAAGTCGGTTCATTTTATCGTGCTTATGGTGAAGTAATTTTCATTCAAGGCACAATTGTTGATTCTTTCGGAGTGCCGGTTGAAGGCGCAGTTATTGAAATCTGGCAAACTAACGCCGCAGGAAAATATCACACTTTGCTTGAGCCAAACAGCGAATATATTGATAAATATTTTAGCATGTCGGGCCGTACAATTACTGATAATTTAGGCAATTACCATTTTATCACAATCATGCCCGGATCCAATCCCGGCCGTGCGCCGCACATTAACATGAACATTTATAGCACCAAATTCGGCAAGCTTGAAACTGAAATGTATTTTGCCGGACATCCTTATAATTTATCTGATTACCAATATTTAGCTTATGATGAAAAAGAGCGCGTGATGGTTACGGCAAGCGTTCGCAATTCCGACATCATGAATCCTGATTCTATCAAGCTTTGCACTTTCGACATGGTTATGAAAGGCATTCATCAATATAAAAGGTTTTAAAATGAAATCCCAAATTAAGTCCCAAAGGCAGCTCCAAATCGGCGAAACTATTAAACGCGTGATTTCAGAAATTTTTCTGCGCGACGATATTTTAACTGTGCCGGGAAGTTACATAACTATTCTGGAAGCTGATGTCAGCCCGGATGCTAAAAATGCGCGTATTTACATTGATATTTTTGGCAATGAAGCGATGCATGAAAAAATTGTCGAAAAATTGAACGAAGCAGTTCCACATTTTCGTTATCAAATGGCGAAAAAAGTGGCGCTACGCGTGGTTCCGGAGATTGTATTTACATTGGATAAAACTCACGGAAATGCGGTTAGTTTATCATGCAGTTGAAGGTGGAAACGGAGAATTAGGTTTTTACTTAATAAGCGACGGAGGAAGAACACCTTTCCGTTTGCATTTCCGCAGACCATGTTTTATTTATTATCAGGCTTATCCTGAAATGGTGAAAGGAATCATGTTGAGTGATGCGATCATCACCATGAGTAGCATGAATGTTATTGCCGGAGAGTTAGATGCTTAGGCAAAGTTAAAAGTAAGAAGTTAAAATTTAAAAGAAGCAAAGTGGTAAAAAAAGGTTTAGCAGAATTTATCGGAACATTTTGGTTAGTGTTCGGAGGTTGCGGAAGCGCGATCTTTGCTGCTGGCTATCCTGATCTAGGGATTGGCTTTGCCGGTGTTTCTTTAGCTTTTGGTTTAACGGTTATAACCATGGCTTATTCAATTGGTCATATTTCAGGTGCGCATTTGAACCCGGCTGTTACATTAGGTTTATGGGCAGGCGGAAGAGTTAAATCATCTGACCTTTTACCTTATATCATTTCTCAAGTATGCGGCGGATTATTTGCCGGCGCAATGTTATACATCATCGCTTCCGGACATTCTGCTTTTTCATTAGAAGGTGGCTTTGCATCTAATGG
>JAZKII010000007.1:2046-4326 GCA_040384945.1 Pseudomonadota bacterium | reverse complement strand
AAATGGATATAATATGCTATCGGCATTTTTAATTGAATTTGTTTTGACCTTCATCTTCCTGATCATCATCATTGGAGCTACTGATAAATTAGCTCCTTCAGGTTTTGCCGGATTAGCTATTGGTTTTGGCCTGGTCTTAATTCATCTTATTAGTATCCCAATTACCAATACTTCTGTGAATCCTGCCAGAAGTACAAGCCAGGCAATTTTTGCAGGAGGCTGGGCTTTAGAACAATTGTGGTTGTTTTGGGTAGCTCCTATTGCGGGAGCTATTTCAGCAGGACTAGTATATAAAAATGTTTTCGAAAAATCTGACAAAGTATAATGAGCGCACAAGTACACGGAACACAAAACTTCGACAAAGCTAAACGCGCTGAAATAAAATTCAGTGAAGAAGGAATGGCTACGGTTCAAAAGATCATTAGTCAATATCCACCGGATAAGATCAAATCTGCTTTACTTCCTGTATTGCATATTGCACAGGCAGAGTTTGGCGGATGGTTAAGTGCCGAAAC
Organism: Pseudomonadota bacterium; assembly: GCA_040384945.1. Classification (GTDB taxonomy): domain Bacteria; phylum Pseudomonadota; class Alphaproteobacteria; order Rickettsiales; family UBA1997; genus UBA2645. The sequence continues at coordinate 3,811 of JAZKII010000007.1, read as the reverse complement.
AATGGATTACGTTGCAGAAGTATTGACCATTAAACCAATTGAAGTATTTGAAGTTGCTTCTTTCTACACCATGTACAATTTGAAGCCGGTTGGTAAATGTACGTTGGAAGTTTGTCAAACAAGTTCATGCTGGTTAAACGGAGCTGAAGATATTGTTCGTTACATCGAGAAAAAATTAAACATCAAAGTTGGTGAAACAACTAAAGACGGAATGTTCACATTAAAAACTGCTGAGTGCTTAGGCTCATGTGGAACAGCACCCATGTTACAGTGTGGTGCATCATTCCATGAGAACTTAACTTTCGAAAAAGTAGACAACTTATTGGAGAAATACAGAAGCGAAGGTCGTTTAAGAAGTTACACAGATAAAGATTATCACAATACATTATAATTGGCGTAAGCGATGGGCAAAAAATTATTAATACACAACGATAAGGTTCCAAACATTCACACGCTGGATGTTTATCGTGCGCACGGTGGTTATGCTTCTGTAGAGAAAGCATTAAAAACCATGACACCTGACCAGGTTACTGATGAAGTAAAAAAATCAGGCTTACGCGGAAGAGGTGGAGCAGGTTTCCCTACAGGAATGAAATGGAGTTTCCTTGCAAAACCGGAAGGCGTTCCACGTTACTTAGTTTGTAACGCTGATGAATCGGAGCCGGGAACTTTCAAAGATCGTTACTTAATGGAAGTTATTCCTCATGCATTGATCGAAGGGATGATCACTTCATCTTATGCATTGGGAGCAAAAACATCTTACATCTACATTCGCGGTGAATATTTTTATGTTGCACGTATTGTAGAAAAAGCAATTGCAGAAGCTTATGCAGCAGGTTGGTTAGGAAAAAACATTTTAGGAACAGATTTCTCTCACGACTGTTATGTACAAGTTGGTGGTGGAGCTTATATCTGTGGAGAAGAAACAGCATTGTTAGAATCACTGGAAGGGAAACGTGGTAACCCTCGTATCAAACCACCATTCCCGGCTGTAGCTGGTTTGTGGGGTTGTCCAACTGTGGTGAACAACGTTGAAACAATTGCTGCTGTTTGTCCGATCGTAAACATGGGCGGAGAAGAGTATGCAAAAATTGGAATTGGAAAATCAACCGGAACAAAATTAATTTCTGCATCAGGTCACATCAACAAGCCAGGTGTTTACGAAATTGAATTAGGAATTCCAGTTGAAGAATTTATTTATAGCGAAGAGTATTGCGGAGGAATCCGTAACGGTAAAAAATTAAAGGCGGTTGTTGCAGGTGGATCTTCGGTTCCAATCCTTCCTACTGAATTAATTTTAAAAACCGCTAAAGGCGAGCCACGCTTAATGTCGTACGAAAGCTTAGGTGATGGTGGTTTCCAAACAGGTACCATGTTGGGTTCAGGTGGATTTATTGCAATGGACGAAGACACCAGCATCGTAAAAAATTTATTTACCTTCTCTCGTTTTTATCATCACGAATCATGCGGACAATGTTCGCCATGCCGTGAAGGAACAGGTTGGATGGAAAGAATCTTGAAGAAAATTTTGGATGGAAGAGGAACAGAACAAGACGTTGAATTATTGTGGGATATCCAAAGCAAGATAGAAGGAAAAACAATTTGTCCTTTGGGAGAAGCTGCTGCATGGCCTGTAGCTGCTGCTTTACGTCACTTTAAACATGAGTTTATCGATTACGTAAAAAATCCTAAGAACATTAAAGATGTGAAGCATTATTTTAGATTAAACAATCTTGTAGAAGCATAATTAGTGATTAGTAATTAG
>JAZKII010000007.1:1232-2036 GCA_040384945.1 Pseudomonadota bacterium | reverse complement strand
CTGGTATACATATTATTTTTTGTGTTTTCGTTTGCGAATGGTTTTTCGCAGAAGGATTCTGCCATAGCCTTTATACCTGTACCTGGAGAAATAATGCCAGAATACTCTGGAGGAATGAAGCAACTAATGTTGTTTTTACAGGAAAACATTAATTATCCATCTGATGCTAAAGAAAAGAATGCACAAGGAAAAGCATTTGTTACATTTACTATAGACTCATTAGGCAAAATAAAAGACCCTGTTATTATAAAATCTTCAGGATTTGCTTCTTTAGATAAAGAAGCAATAAGAGTAGTTTCAATAATGCCAAATTGGGTTCCCGGAAAAAAAGACGGGAAACCTGTTCCAGTTAATTTTAATATGCCAATTAATTTTCATTTAAGCAATGGCTCTAAAACACAAACAAGTAATGGCTCTGAAGAGCTTACCGCTAACGATTATTATAACGCAGGGGTAAAGGAGTTTTCTGCGAATAACTTTTCACGGGCCCTGATGCTCTTCGATCAATGCCTTAGTTTAAATTCAAAGGACGTTGATGCTTTGTATAACAAAGGCGCCATCTATTTAAAACAAAAAGATATTGATAAGGCTTGTAAAGAATGGTATAAAATAAAAACACTTGGCAAAACTGATGCTGATCAATTAGTAGAAAAATATTGTAAAGACTCACTTATGGCGAATAAAGAAATTTTTACGCCTGTTGAAAAAATGCCTGAATATCCTGGAGGAATGCAAAAACTTATGCAGTTTCTTCAAGCCAATATTAAACTTCCAAAAGGAGTGAAGAGTAAGGATTTAATTTGT
>JAZKII010000007.1:460-1222 GCA_040384945.1 Pseudomonadota bacterium | reverse complement strand
GAGGTATCCAGAAGTTCTATGAATTTTTGGGAGCATCAATAAAGTATCCAAAAGCGGCTTTCGAAAACAACATTCAAGGCACTACCTATCTATCATTTCTTATTGAGAAAGATGGATCCTTAACAGATATTACAGTGCAAAAAGGCAGCGGAAACACTTTACTTGATGATGAAGCAAAACGGATTGTTAATATAATGCCAAAATGGATCGCCGGCCAGCAAAATGGAAAATCAGTGCCAGTATATTTCAATTTGCCCATTAAGTTTTCAGATTATAATGTTCAATGCTAGTTAAAAGAATTTATATTAAAGGATGAAAGTAACAATAGACGGAATAGAAATAGATGTGCCAAAAGGTACTACTATTCTACAGGCAGCAAGGATGATTGGTCCGGAGGTAGCTCCACCAACCATGTGCTACCATAGCGAACTAAAAACAAGTGGCGGTTATTGCCGTACTTGTATTGTGAAAGTAACACAGGGAAGTACTGCTAATCCTAATCCAATGCCGAAACCGGTTGCATCTTGCAGAACGGAAGTAATGGACGGAATGGTTGTACAAAATGTTACTTCACCCGAAGTGTTAGAAGCGCGTAAAGGTGTGGTTGAATTTTTATTATTGAACCATCCTTTGGATTGCCCTGTGTGTGATCAGGCAGGTGAATGTAATTTACAGGATCTTGGTTATGGACACGGTGCAGCAAACACACGTTACGAATTTGAAAGAAGAGAATTTGATCCAATTGATATTGGTGATAAAATA
>JAZKII010000007.1:0-450 GCA_040384945.1 Pseudomonadota bacterium | reverse complement strand
ATAAAATTACACATGAACAGATGCATCATGTGTTTCCGTTGCGTTAAAGTTGCAGAACAATTGACCGACGGTCGTGTGCATGGTGTTGTTCATCGTGGTGAGAATGCAGAGATCTCTACTTACATTGAAAAAGTAATTGATAATGATTTCTCAGGAAATGTAATTGATGTTTGTCCTGTAGGAGCATTAACCGATAAAACGTTCCGCTTCAAACAACGTGTTTGGTTCACTAAACCTATGGACGCTCACAGAGATTGTGAAAATCCAAAATGTAAAGGTTTGGTTCGTTTGTGGTTAAAAGGTGATGACATATTAAGAGTTACTGCACGTAAAGATCAGTGGGATGAAGTGCATGACTTTATTTGTAACACGTGTCGTTACGACAAAAAGAAAAAAACGGATTGGGTAATTGAAGGTCCAACACAAGTTAGCAGGGCTTCGGTTATCGGT
>JAZKII010000006.1:0-1680 GCA_040384945.1 Pseudomonadota bacterium | reverse complement strand
ATGCTAGCTGGATGATCACGCCAGCATCTCGACGACGCACTTCGTGCTTTGCTCGATGACCTAATCTATTTTCCAAGTTTTATAATTTTAACTATAAACCAACAATCTCGAAAACTTCTTTCCGAGTTTTCACCGCAATTTCCTGCGCCTGATTTTTGCCATCTTCAAGAACTTGCTTTATATAGCTTAAATCCTGCTTAAACCGCGCTAAATTTTCCTGAATCGGACGCAGTTTTTCAATTAAACTTTCCGCCAAATCAGTTTTAAATTTTCCATTTCCTGCAGTTTCATATTCTTTAGCTAAATCTTCTGGAGACTTGCCAGAAGCCGCTGCAAAGATATTCAATAAATTATAAATTTCGGGACGATTTTCGTCAAAAGCAATTGTTGGCAGTGAATCAGTTTTTGCTTTTTTGACTTTTTTCAAAATCACATCCGCAGAATCTTCTAAATTAATACGCGATAAATCTGATTCATCCGACTTACTCATTTTTTTCGTTCCATCTTGCAACGACATAATTCTTTTTACCGCCTTTAAAATCATCGGTTCCGGCAGTTTAAAATATTCCTGATTATAACGACGATTAAAAGCGCCTGCTAAATCACGAGTTAATTCCAAATGCTGCTTTTGATCTTCGCCAACTGGAACTAAATCAGCGCGATAAAGCAAAATATCGGCAGCCATTAAAACTGGATAAGCGTAAAGCCCAAGATTTTCATTTTCTGCTGATTTTTCTTTAAACTGCGTCATCCGATTCAACCAACCCATCGGCGTAATTGTTCCCAAAACCCACGCCAATTCTGCATGCTGCGCCACTTCGCCTTGAACAAAAATTATTGATTTTTTTGGATCTAAACCTGCTGCCAAATAAACCGCAGTCGCATCTAAAATATTTTTTTGCAGCTCTTTCGGATCTTGCGGCAACGTAATCGCGTGCAAATTCATCACACCAAAAATGCAGCGATGTTGGTCTTGCAAGTCGATCCAGTTTTTAATTGAGCCTAAGTAATTTCCTAAATGTAAATTTCCTGTAGGCTGGATTCCGGAGAAAACGGTTTTTTTCATGAATAAATAAAAATACTATAGCTGGACGGGATTTGTAACCCCGTCTAACCGTTCAGTTCAAAACTTAAAAAAGACATGAACATGTGAACGGGGTTACAAACCCCGTCCAGCACCATATTCAATAATTAGTTCGGCAAAAAACAATTTTAAGGTTGCGCCAAAGAGCGCGGCACTTTAATTTCTCGATCTTGTAAGGCAAGTGGATGGTCGTTGGTTTTAATGCGCAAGTGTTTGAAAACCAGAGGAAAGTCCGGACTCTATGATGGGAAAATATCAGTTAACGGCTGACCTAGAGCCTGAATACATAGGGCTCATGAGGGAAAGTGTCACAGAGAATATACCGCTAAGCCGCAAGGCCAGTAAGGGTGAAAACGCGAGGTAAGAGCTCACGCGCTTGCATGGTAACATGCATTTGGAAAAACCCTATTTAGAGCAAGACCAAATAGGAATGGCAGGTTCTTTAATGAACAGATGTCCCATCACATCGTCATTCGGGTAGGTTGCTTGAGGTTAGTAGCGATGCTAATCCTAGATGAATGATCGTCACCTGAGAAATCAGGTACAAAATCCGGCTTATAGCTTGTCTTACATAAACAAATTCCAGGTCGTCGAGC
>JAZKII010000005.1:20628-26006 GCA_040384945.1 Pseudomonadota bacterium | reverse complement strand
ATGCTAGCTGGATGTTGCAAAATCGAGCTAGCATCTCGACGACGCACTTCGTGCTTTGCTCGATGACCTGAATTTATCTATTTAGTCAACTTTAAAATGGTTTTAGAAATTTAAGTTAATATTTCCTTGCTAAATTCGATTTCGTTCATATTTTACGCCGCTCCCAAAAAAAATTTTTCCAAACTAAAACTTAACACAAAACAATGGCTAATACCAAATCAGCTCAGAAAGCACTTCGCGGCAGCGCAGCAAAGAAAGAAGTTAACAACTCTAGAAGAAACAGAATCAGAACTTTCGTTAGAAAAGTTGATGATGCTGTTAAAGCAGGTGATGAACCTAAAGCTCGTGAAGCCTTTAAAGCACTAGAGCCAGAAATCATGCGCGGTGTTACTAAAAAAGTTTATAAATTAAACACTGCTGCAAGAAAATTGAGCAGAATCGCTTCCGCAATTCGTAAAATAAACGCAAAATAATTTGAAAATTATTTCATCTTTTCGTTCCTCATTGAGCCGCACCAATATTGACTTCATGAAGGTGCATAAACTGGCATTAATAATGTCGGTTATTTGCATTATTGGGTCGCTGGCTCTGGTGTTTGTTAAGGGATTAAATTTCGGAATTGATTTTGCCGGTGGTATTTTAATCGAAGCCAGAATGGCTGAGAATGTTGATGTAGCACATGTTCGCGAACTCATCACTTCGCAAATTAAAGATGTTCAAATTCAAAATGTAGATCAAAAAGATTTACTTATCCGCGTTGCCAAAGCCGATGAAGAACAATCGGTTATCGTTAAAAAAATTCAGGAAATCTTAAATCAGAATTTTACAAATGTTGAATATCGTAAAATTGATTATGTTGGCCCGCAAGTTGGTTCTGAATTAATCTGGAAAGGTTTTTTGGCGCTGATTATGTCTTTTGCCTTCATCATGATTTACATCTGGGTGCGATTTGATTGGCAATTTGGTATTGGCGGGATTTTTGCATTAATTCATGACGCAGTTTTAACTTTAGGTTTTTACTCTTTAAGTGGTTTGGAATTTAATCTCACTTCAATTGCCGCAATCCTTACAGTTATTGGCTATTCCATCAATGACTCGGTGGTGATTTATGACCGCATCCGCGAAAATTTGCGCCGTTATAAAAAAATGAATTTGGCTGATTTGATTAATTCCAGCACTAATTCAACTTTAAGCAGAACAGTTTTAACTTCCGGCGTAACTTTATTTTCACTTTTGGCTTTGATGTTATTTGGCGGCGAAGCTTTATATAGCTTCAGCACCGCAACTTTTGTCGGGATTGTGATTGGAACTTATTCTTCAATTTATATTTCGGCCCCAATTTTGATTTATCTCGATCCACGCAAAAAAGAAGAGAAGAAAAAGTAAATGTATGGTGCCAATAGAGGAACGCCAAATTCTGCTAATTTGCAAAATAATATTACAACAACCCGTTCTCGATCTAATGCTATAGATTTGACTCATCCAGATGTACCGGTAGCTCCAAATAATTCTCCTAATTTAAGAGATTCTCGCTCAAAAACTCGTCCATCAAAATTTACTTCTTTATGTGCTAAGAATATAGAAATTCCAGAAAGAAGAGATTGAAATTTCAATATTTACACAACCCGAAGTAGAAGCATCTTGACTTCTGAAGTTAGTTCATTTTATTTTCCGCATCCCTTGAAGCCATGCTTCAAACCACATTATAAATACTTAGGATAAAATCTTGAAACCATCATTTCATACTCTAGCAAAAACAGTAATGAAAGTTCCGACTTCTGAGGCTACTAAGGACCTTGCAAGGCGTACGGTTTCTACAATGAATCAGCGGGCAAAAGAAACTTATCATGCACCTATATTGCCCGGTACTTCAATAACTGACATTCAGAAACTGGCAATGAAATTGGCGGGAAAATCTCCGGAAGAAAATATATCAATTGAGCCGAAATCTGCACATCATTTAACGACGCATCACTTAAAAAATCATCAAACTCGTGCTATGTGGGCCAGAGCGACAAGTAAAGGTGGTGGTAGTGGGCCAGCTTGGCGTGGATATTAATTAGTTTCGTCAGTTCCAAATAAATCAGCTTTTAACACCCAGCCTTTTTTGCCATTGATCTTGATACCACACCAATCTTCCAGACATTTCAAATAATCACCAATCACATTATTTTCTAAACGATAAATAATCCGCGATTTTTCGCTATCTTTGCCATGCATATTGACGAAGCTTTTAGTGGTGCGAACCATCAAAGTTCTTTTTTTGGTGAGCAAACTTTGTGTAACCCAACCGGTTTGGCCTTCATAATCTTCAATTTCATTCCAATTATCATATTCGCTAATCACGCGAACCGGTAAACCGCGCAATTTAAATGTAAATTTAATCGGATAATTTTGACCAGGGCCAGAGCGCACGTTGGTTTCGTTGGAACGTAAGGAAGCAAAATAATTTACTTCGCTAATCGCGCGCGAGGCAAAGGCGGGAAGGGTGAAAAAAAATAATGCTAAAATAGTTACTAAAAAATTTTTCATTTTTTCATTTTTGATTTTGTCTAGCGCTGTATTCTAGCGCTGGACGGGGTTTGCAACCCCGTCCAATTATTCATATTCCATTTCTTAAACTTGAACTGAACGGTTAGGACGGGGTTACAAACCCCGTCCTGCTCTAACACACCCTTCGACAGGATCAGGGTGACTTAGAGATTTAATTAATCTTTCTTTTTTACCGATTTTGCCTGGTGAAATTTTTTTCCACCTTCAGGTAAATTTGTTTGTTTACTACGCGAAACTGCTAAATCATCTCGCGCCACATTTTTGGTAATCACGCTTCCCGCGCCAATTACAGCGCCATCGGCAATTTCAACTGGTGCGACCAAAGCAGAATTGGAGCCGATAAAAACATTTTTGCCGATTGTGGTTTTGGATTTATTGTAACCATCATAATTACAAGTAATTGTACCCGCGCCGATATTGCTTTCTTCGCCTATTTCAGAATCGCCGATATAACTTAAATGATTAATTTTGGCGCCGTTTTTTATTTGTGATTTTTTGATTTCAACAAAATTTCCCACGCGCACATTTTCACCGATTTCTGTTTCCGGGCGAATTCTGGCGAAAGGCCCTACAACCGCACCAGATGCGATTTTAGCGCCTTCAATGTGAGAAAAAGATTTGATCTCAACATTTTTTTCAATCGCAACTTTTGGCCCGAAAAAAACTTGGGGATGAATCACAACATCTTGGGCGATTTTAGTATCATAAGAAAAATAAACTGAAGATGGATCAACCAGCGTCACGCCTGAATCCATCATTTTTCTTCTTAATTGTTGTTGTTTGATTTCTTCAATTTTTGCTAATTCAAAACGCGAATTTACACCTAAAACTTCTTCAAGTTTGGTTTTTAGAAAAGTGCGTTTCAGGCCCAATTCGCCTGCGATGCCAACGATATCAGTTAAATAAAATTCACCGGCGGCATTTTCATTTTTAACTTTAGCTAAAAGATTTTTAATTTGTTTGCCATCAACGCCCATCACGCCGGAATTGCACAGGGCGATTTTTCGCTCTTCATCAGTCGCATCTTTAAACTCAACAATTTTTTCGAGATGTCCGTTGGCATCAACAACCAAACGGCCGTAAGCATTCTCTTCTTCATCATCAAAACCCAAAACACATAAAGAAAAATCATCAAGTTTTTTTGACATTTTTTCTAAAGTGGCGTGAGTTGTAAGCGGCGTGTCGCCGTAAAGAATTAAAGTTTTTTCACCTAAATCGGCAAGATTTTCTAAAGCCGTTGAAACCGCGTGCGCCGTGCCTTTGCGCTCTTTTTGCAAAGCGAAGGAAATTTTAATTTCCGGATGATTTTTAATAATTTTTTCTTGCGAATTTTGCATCTCTTCCGAAACCACAATCGTAATATTTTTCGGGCTTAAGCTTTTCGCTTCATCAATCACCAGATTTAGCATTTCACGATTCGCCACTTTATGCATTACTTTCGGCAAATCAGATTTCATGCGACTGCCTTTGCCAGCAGCTAGAATAATGATTGAAAGGTTGTTAGTCATAGAGAATTTATATAAAAATTATTTTTCGTAATTTTTAAGATAGGTCAAAGTCAAAGAAAAGAAGTTAGATTAATTTTTAAGATTCTATCTCGAAATGATCTTGAGGTGGGAAAAGAGGAAGGTTCCCGAGTCTGTTTTTTACAGACCCGGGATTTTTATTTAGTTAGCAGCTTTGTTAACCAATTTATTTTTCGCAATCCATGGCATCATGGCGCGAAGTTTTTCGCCGGTTTCTTCGATTGGGTGAGCTTTGCCTTTAGCGCGCAGAGCGTCGAAGTTTTTCTTGCCGTTGGCATTTTCTTGCATGAATTCTTTAACGAATTTTCCTTTTTGGATTTCAGTTAAAATTTTCTTCATTTCTTTTTTGGTTTTTTCAGTAACGATTCTTGGGCCGCGAGTTAAATCGCCATATTCTGCCGTGTTTGAAATTGAATAACGCATGTTGGCAATGCCGCCTTCGTAAAGTAAATCAACGATCAATTTCATTTCGTGCAAGCATTCGAAATATGCCATTTCCGGTGCGTAACCAGCTTCGGTTAAAGTTTCGAAACCAGCTTGGATCAAGGCAGTAACGCCGCCGCAAAGAACAGCTTGTTCGCCGAAAAGATCAGTTTCGCATTCTTCTTTGAAATTAGTTTCGATAATTCCAGAACGTCCGCCGCCAACAGCTGAAGCGTAAGAAAGAGCGATTTTAAGTGCATTGCCAGAAACATCTTGAGCAACTGCAACTAGGCATGGAACGCCGCCGCCTTTAACATATTCGCCGCGAACTGTGTGTCCCGGGCCTTTTGGGGCAACCATGAAAACGTCTAAATCTTTTCTTGGTTTGATCAATTTGAAGTGAATGTTAAGACCATGAGCGAAGGCCAAAGCTGCGCCTTTTTTCATGTTTTTGTGTAAATCATTTTTATAGATTTCAGCTTGTAATTCATCTGGAGTTAGAACCATTACCACGTCAGCCCATTTTGCAGCGGCAACATTTGTTAAAACTTCAAAGCCGGCATTTTGTGCTTTGGCAATTGTTGGTGAACCTTCGCGAAGGGCAATTTTGACTTCAGCAACACCGCTATCTCTAAGGTTTTGCGCATGGGCGTGAGCTTGAGAACCATAGCCGATGATGGCAACTTTTTTTGATTTGATGATGTTTATATCAGCATCGCGGTCGTAGTAAACTTTCATGATTTTATTTTTTGATTATTAAATGAAATAGGAGAGGGACGGGCAAAATATTAAGTTGAATGAACTTGTCAACGGATGATGTTTGGTAAGAGTTTGTGAAATTCTCAGGTCGTCGAGCAAAGCACGAAGTGCGTCGTC
>JAZKII010000005.1:11814-20594 GCA_040384945.1 Pseudomonadota bacterium | reverse complement strand
ATGATCACGCTAGCGTCTCGACGACGGCCTAAAGGCCTTTGCTCGACGACCTGAAATTCTTCTTTAATTAATAAAAATCTACCATACCGGTTGATACATTGTACATACCGCTGGCAAGTGCGATTTTACCTTTTTTATGAAGATCATGGATAATTTTACTATCTTTCAAAACCTGCTTGGCAACGTGCTGTACGTTCATCGCGGCAACTTGTTCGACAAATTCCAGATCATGAAAATCCTGAGTCGATTTAATTATTTGGGCTGCTTTAACTGACGGTTTTATTTTTTTCAAAAGTCCGGTCAATTTTCCTAACTCAACATTGCTACAAGCGCCCTTGATTGCGCCGCATTCGCTGTGGCCTAAAATCATAATCAATTTTGCTCCGGCAATTTCGCAGGCAAATTCCATGCTGCCTAAAATATCATCATTTAAAATATTTCCGGCGATTCGGCAGCTGAAAATATCGCCTAAACCTTGATCGAAAATTAATTCGGCGGAAGTGCGTGAATCAATGCAGCTCAACACTAAAGCGAAAGGATTTTGTTCTCCGGAAGTTTCGTTAATTTGTTGCAAAAGATTGCGGTTTAATTTCAGGTTATTGACGAAACGTTGATTGCCATCTTTCAAAAGTCTCAGGGCTTTGGCCGGAGTCAAAGAATCGCGTATTTCTTTGGTTAAGGCTGAAACTTCTTGATGTTCGGAATTTTGTAAAACATTTCTGGCGTGATAATTGTTACGCAAAATGAAGAAAGTTGCAAAACCCATGCCGATTCCGACTCCTTTTAAAAGATCGAAATAAAGCATGCCGGCAATTGTGGCTAAAAATGGTAAAAATTGTTCTAAACCTAATTGATAAGTTTGTCTAAAAATTGCCGGTTTTGCCAATTTATAACCAACTGATAAAAGCACGCAGGCTAAGGTGGCAAGCGGAATCATGTTGAGTAAATCAGGAATTGCGATGGCGCAAATCAATAATAAAAATCCGTGCGAAATTGCTGACATTTTGGTTTTGGCACCAAAGCTGATATTAGCTCCGGAGCGCGCCACAACTTGCGTGATGGGCAAGCCGCCGATTAATCCGGAAACGATATTTCCTAAACCTTGCGCTTTTAATTCGCGATTGGTTGGAGTGATGCGTTTTTGCGGATCAAGTTTATCTGCTGCTTCAACGCAGAGTAAGGTTTCGATACTGGCGATAATTGCCATTACAAAAGCGATTCCGTAAATGTCAGGATTAGAAATTTGTGAAAAATCGGGCAAAGTAAATTGCTGAAAAAATTCGCCAAAACTTGAGGTGACTGGAATTTTTACGATTTGACTTTCGCCAAGTTCTAAAAACCGGCCTAAAATAATACCGGCAATAACTGCAACTAACGGGCTTGGAACTGCTTTAAAAATTTTATGTTTTTTAGCTAAAACTTCTTCCCACAAAACCAGGATCAACATTGAAATTATAGCGATTAAAATGGCGTTCGGCGTGATGAAACTGAACATGTGCGACAATTCTGAGAAGGTGTTTTGGCTGTCGAGAATATCGAAATCAAAATCATCTTTAAACTCGGCATTATAGCCAATGGCGTGAGGAATTTGTTTTAAAATGATGATTAAGCCGATACCGGTTAACATGCCTTTTATCACCGATTCCGGAAAATAGCGGGCGACGCTGCCCAGTTTTAAATAGCCGGCAATCACTTGAATCATGCCCATTAACACAACAGCTAAAAGGAAAGTCTGCCATGAATCGCCAAGTGCGGCAATATAGCCAAGAACTACGACGGAAAGTCCGGCAGCAGGGCCACTAACGCCAAGTGCCGAGCCACTGACAGCGCCAACGACAATACCGCCGACAATACCGGCGATAATTCCGGAAAATAATGGAGCGCCGGATGCGAGGGCGATTCCTAAACAAAGTGGAAGTGCAACGAAAAAGACCACCAGACTCGCCGGCAAGTCATATCTGAGATTGTTGTAAATAGATTTCATGAAAATTTAACCAATAATTATAATTAACGAAGCTTGTGGTGAGACAAATTGAGCTTTAAGCGTTGGGTGGCGATGTTGGAACGTCAAAGAAATTTTGGGGAAGGGTGAAATTGTTATTTTTAGGTAAGTGGAAAGAAAGCCGGAAGGTAGTGAGCATTTCGGAAGGATGGGTGAATAATTTTTCTAACTCGCATTTTTCTTTTTCGGGTGATTCTTCATCTTGTGCAGCGTCAAAAATTGCTGATTTTTCGTGGTGGAAATCGGAAGTGGAGATTTGAAAGCTCCATAAAAGGCCGATTGCGATTAGCGATAATGTGATTTTTTTGAAATTTTGGTGCATGAGTGAAGTTGGTTTTTGGATGTTGGAGTTTTTAAGGGGTGGGTTTGGGTTTTCAAGGAATATTTAACATCGCAAAACCCCCAACTCCCCTTAACAGGGGGGCTTTAGAACCGAATTCGGATTAAAGCCACCCTGTTAAGGGGGGTTGGGGGGTTTTGCGGTTTTAAGTTTAAGATCGAACTTGAAGAAGGCGAATTAGAACACCTTCGCCAAAAATTTTAATCCGGCGAAAATTGTCATTAATCCAATCATTTTTTTAAATAAATCTTCGCTGATTTTTAAGTGAATTCTGTATCCTAATTGAATCGCTAAAAAAACCGGAATTATTGTCCACCAGATTTTTCCAAAAAATGCCGGGTCAATTTGTCCCTGTAAGGAAAGCTGGACGAATCTTACTAAATTAAAAAACATAAAAAATACTGCCATTGTCGTGCGCAGCGCTGATTTATTTTCAAAATCATTTTTTAAGGCATTAACCACAAATGGGCCGCCGATTCCGAAGGCGCCTTGGGAAATTCCGCCGATGAAAAGTAATTTGGTTTTAAAAACTTTTGGAAAAATAAATTTGTCAAAAAAGATGGTTTTAATCGCGAGTAAAATCAGTAAAATCCCAAAAATAACTGATAAAATTGTTGAAGAAAAATAAGTAAAAACAAAAACGCCTAAAATAGTTCCGAGCAAACAAACAGGAACTACGGGTTTGAAAACTTTCTTGTCAAAAGATTTGAGATCGGTGTAAGCAATGTAAGCGCTGGCGCAGGTTGAAATATATAATCCGGCTAAAATCATTTCTTTTAAATCGAGGAAAAATCCTAAAATTGAATAAGCGATTAAACCGCCGCCGAAACCGATGATACTTTCAACAAAAAATCCCAAAGAAAAACTTGTTGCGATTAAGAGCGCAATTGACATAAATTTACTTAAAATATTAGTCAGAAAAAATACTGACAGTTAATTTTTAAATTCCTTATCCCCGACTAAAAAGCAATTAATGAAAAATTTTTACTTCTTTCTGATTCTTAGTTTTTTTGCCTGTGAAGTTTTAGCAGCTGAAGATGTGAAGCCAGGAATCTTAAAACAATTGGTGGAAGAAAATGCCGAAGAAATTTCCGATCAGGATAAATCTGTTTTCAAACCGAAATTAACCAATCGTTTGGTTCTTGATGCTAATTTTAATGATGAATATCAAAGCACTGACCGCAAAAAAGAATATAAAGATACTTACGGTAAAATGCGTCTTTATAGCGGTTATAATTTTGCTAAGAATTTTTCCGTAAATAGTTTTATAAAAATAGAACCGGTTTATCAGAGTTCTGAAGTTGCCAGAAGAACTAATCTTCCAAATGGCGGCGGTGATATTTCTTTTGAAAATGAAGGAATTTATCTGGAAGAGTTAAACTTGACTTATGATGGAAAAAAACATGCTTTTGTGCTGGGTAAATTTGACTTAAACTTTGGAACTGCTTGGCGCTGGAACCGTGGTATTTGGACTTACAACATTGCTGAATATTACAAAGAAACTGAAAAATTAGGGGTAAATGGAATTTATCGTTTAGGTAATGCCAAAACTACAGGGCGTTACGAAATCAGTTATGCGGTTTTTAAAAATGATCGCAAAAATCTGGATAATTCTTTGATTACAAATCGTGATTCAGCATCAAAATCAGATGCGATCGCTGGTGATAGCGGCGGCTTACAATCTTATATAACTTCACTTGATATTAATTTTGATTTTGCGGAACAGGAAAAATTATCTTACCATTTTTCTTATATTAATTTGGCGGTGAATAGCCGCGCTAGTTCGGTTACGCCCAATAAAATTTCTGACCAAAAAGGTTTTGTGGCGGGAATGAATTATAAATATCCGGTGAAGAAAAATTATATTGTCGATGCTTTGCTTGAATATGCCGCGATTAAGGATCTTAATGGCAATTCCGATGTCGGAGAACAATATTTTACTGCTAACGTAATTAACCATTTTTACGAAAACTGGAATGTAACTTTAGGTTACGCCAATCGCGATAATTCTCACGTGGCGCAATATGGCTTCAGCAGTAACTTAACGGAAATTTCCATGGGTTATGAATTTTTAAAAAATTCCTTTTTTGACAAATTACTTTTTCAAGTCGGATATAAAAACCAGCGCGATAATTTTGGCACTAGCCTGGAAACCAGAAATGTTATTGGTGCTTTAATGCGTTATCAGAAAAATTTTTAAATAGATGAAAAAAATTATATTTGCCGTTCCCAAAGGCCGAATTTTAGAAGAGTTGATACCGCTTTTAACCAAAAGCGATATTATTCCGGAAGCTGATTTTTTTAACGAATCTTCGCGTAAACTTGTTTTTACAACTAACCGTAAAAATCTTGATTTAGTTAAAGTTCGCAGTTTTGACGTTGCTACTTTCGTTAAATTCGGCGCTGCTGATATTGGAATTTGCGGACTTGATGTTTTAAAAGAATTTTCTTCCTCGGAAATTTTTCCGGTTTTAGATTTAGGAATCGGTAAATGCCGTTTATCAATTGCCGCCAAAAAATCGGTGGAACTTGATTTGGCAAAAAGAAGTCACATCAGAATTGCGACGAAATATACTTCAATTGCCTCGAATTATTTTTCGGAATTGGGCATTCAGGCTGAAGCAATAAAGCTCAATGGCTCAATTGAAATTGCATCGACATTAAATTTATGTGATTTTATTCTCGATTTAGTCAGCAGCGGCAAAACTCTTATTGAAAACGACATGGTTGAGCTTAGAAAAATTCTTGATGTCAGTTCTTACTTGACGGTTAATCGTACCTCTTTCAAAACAGCAAATCATGAAATTAATCAGTTAATTAAAATTTTTGATGCAGCGTAGTTTTTTTAAAACATTTCTAAGTTTTTTCTGCGCCTGTTTTATTGCTGTTCTTGCTGCTATAACTCCTCACAATTCTTACGCCATTTATGAAGATGTGCGTGATGGTATTAGTTTTACTTCGGGTAGAGGTTACGATACCAATTCCAATAGATGTAATACCGGAACTATTGCTTTTGATCCTTTTACAACAAATAAAGATCTTGATTGGGATTTGAGTGTTCCTGCTTGTATAAGCTTTGCGCTTGGGGTTGGGTTGACCATGAAACTTGCTGATATAGCCTCCGGTATAGCTTGTCTTCCTCCGGTTGCAAAAAATGATTTTGCTATAGCAAAGCAGCCTGCAGAAAAAACTTGGTTGGCTACGCTGGTTCCCGCGGCCATACTTACTCCATTAACAGTATTGAGATCTGCTTATGGTGGCGCGCAATGTGGAGCTAGAAGTGGAGAAGCTTCAGTCTTGGCAACTTCATGTTCGGTAAATACTGCTAAGGATATGGCATCAGCTGGTGTTTCCAGTGCTACTACGGCCTATATATGCGGGCAGGCTGTTCTTGCAGGAACCGATACTACTGTTTGCTGCGCTTCATATGCTATTTACGTTGCAGCAGTTGGAGCAGCAATTTCTGCTTTGGCAATTACCTGGGATGTAGCGCGAAATACTTATGAAAATGCCAGGGTTTGTGGTAGTGAATGGCAATCATGGGTTTCAGATCCTGATGTTACCTGGAAACGCGATAAAGGCCCGTATCGTAAATGTATAGAAGGCCTTTTCCTTAATGATGGTGTTGTTGATTCAAGTTGTGATACTTATGATATTAACACTGATAGCACCAAAACCGCTGATGCCAAGGCTGCAATCGATAATAAATTTTACCGTGAATATATTTATGGTGGAATGGAATATGAAGATAGCGGAGATAATTCCTGCGATAACCCTTCTTCCGAAACAGATGCTTCCGGCAAAGTGGTTTTTGATAGGAAAACAAATCTTGGATATACCGATGACAAACAACGTTATTACATGACGGGACCAGCTGTTGCACCGGTTTATGCTTGTTACAGGTTTTTAACTACTGGCAAAACATCTTCCATGCAAAAAGCTTATGATTGCTGCAAAAGAAGAAGTCAAAATGCCATTTGTATAGAAAATAGAATTGGTCTTGGTGATCTCCTGGGACCTTATCATCATGGATTTTGTGAAATTGGATCATTTTGTACTCTAGAAACTATCGTATTTTCTGCTTATGCCAGCAAAGTTGAACCAAATTATGTTTGCGCTAAAACTTATTCAGTTTGTCCTTATAACCATTTACTTGGTGGCGGAACTGAAACTCAGGAAATCAATGCTGCTAACACAACTTTGGTAGATAATTTCTGCCAATATATGAACCATTGCAGCAAGCTTCCTATTCTGCCATATGTTAATAGCAGTAATCTCGAAGGAGCTTTCATTTCTGCTTCCTGTAAAGATTTAAAAGGTGATTCACAAAATGTTTATGGTTACACCTCACAATTAATTCCGATAAATACTAAAAACTTTTCCGCCCCAATGGCGCAATGTTTTAAGGAAACTCTAGAAAATCTTTTCCTTAACGTGGCGGGGGATACAAAATGTACCGATCCTGATGAAACTCCAGACAGTAGTGGTGTATGTACAAGTGGTTATGCCTATCAACGTGGGCATGGTTTAACAACCAAATCATTTTTCTTAAAAGTTCAGGAAAACCTGCAAACCATAATCAAGCTGACTTTGACGATGTCGATCATGTTTTTCGGCTATATGATTCTGCACGGTGGTGGTAGCGCAATTACTAAAAAACAATTATTACCTTATATTCTAAAAATCGGTTTAGTGATGTATTTTGCTGTGGGAGATGGTTGGCAATATGGCTTCATGAAAGGTGTGCTGGGAACTTCGACTTTATTGTCGGACATTATGTTCCGAGTTGATGAGAGTGGCACTTCCGACACTCTTGATGGCTGCCAGTTTCCACGATTTAATTATGCCGATCAAAATGAAGATACTAAATATGACGAATATACTTACACTACTGATAGTAGCGGCAATAGTGTTGCAACGCCATATGCATCTTATCCACCAGGCAGTGAATATTTAAGAATTTGGGACACGCTTGATTGTAAAATCGCCCGCGCTTTAGGATTTGGTCCGGAGGTTTCGGTGCCTAACCTGATATTCATGATTTTGGGAGGATTTTTAACCGGTGGATTTGGCATTGTTTTTGTGGTCGCCTCTTTTGCTCTAGCCTTTTTCATGATATCGCTAACCATCCGCGCTCTTCATATTTTCCTGCTCTCGATTACGTCGATAATTATCCTGATGTATGTGTCGCCGATTACCATAACTTTAGCTTTATTTGGCAAAACCAAACATATTTTTGATGGCTGGTGGAAGCAAATGTTAGGCTTCACTTTACAGCCGATGATTCTCTTTGCCTATCTCGGAATTCTAATCACGCTTTTTGACAAGGTGGTTATTGGTGATGATGTAAGATTTACCGGCGATGGAAAACAAAATCCGAAACAAATGGTTTGTAGTGATGCGGCACAAAATACCAGTATCATTTGTATTTTCAAAATTCCCGATATCAAAACTTTCCCGGGTCTGGAAGTTTTGGGAGTAGGTTTGCCGATGCTTGGTTCAATGAATCAGGAAAAATTGCAAAGCATCGTAAAAGCAGCGCTCATCATGTTCATTTTTATGAAATTCATGGATCAAATTACCAGTTTTGCCACAAAATTGGTGGGAGGGGCAGAACTCAAAAGCGACTGGGACGCTTCTGCTTCCGGAATGGCCAAAAACGCTTACGGAACTTTGCGTGGAATTCAACAGCGGGGTAAGCGTGTAGTTAAGGCAGGAGCTAAGGGAATCATGCGGGCAGGTGGTCAGGCAAAAAGCATGATTGGTTCGATGGGAAATCGAGGCAAAGCTACTGCTGCTCCTGCTCCTGGTCAAGCTAGTGGTGGTGATCACCAACCAGCTCTAGAAGCTGCATCTGCCGCTGGAGTTGATCAAACTCCAGCTCCAGAAAATTCGCAGCTAAAGGGAGAAGATAATGTAACTGATGAAAATCCAGGTGAGGATAGCGCAACAGAGGCAAAGGAGGAAGAAGTTCAAGGGCAAAAAGAGGAATCCGAAGGTGCCGGTGCGGATAATGTCGGCCCACAAAATAATACAGGTGGAGATTCCGGAGGAAATGTAAATAGTTCTACTAGTGGTGATAAGGCTCCAACGAGTAAAGCTGCTGCGGATGCAGCTCCACCACCACCTCCATCGTCACCACCATCACCTCCATCGTCACCTCCAGCAGCAGCTGAGGAACAGCCGGAAGTTAGAGGTGGAAGTAGTTCTGCGCCGCCACCGCCACCACCGGCTCCACCGCCACCACCGCCTCCGCCTCCGCCACCGCCGGCTCCACCACCAGCGGCTGAAGAGAAAAAGGCAGATCCAGTGCAGTCGGAAGTTAAAGGTGGTAGTAGTTCTGCGCCTCCACCACCGCCAGCGGCTGAGAAAAAAGCAGCGCCAACAAAAGAATTTGGTGGTGGTTCGACCGCAGCTTCAAGAAGCAGAAATGCTGCG
>JAZKII010000005.1:0-11804 GCA_040384945.1 Pseudomonadota bacterium | reverse complement strand
TAATGAAGCTCATCAAGATAAATTTGAAAAACGCGGTGTTGGTGCTCACCATGTTGGTGAAGAAAAAATGGGGACGCTTTCAAAAGATACAACTGCTGCTGCGAAAGCTCCGCCAGCTGCAGCGACTAAATCAACTGCTCCAGTTGCAAATACAAAAGCAGGTGGAACGCCACCACCGGCGCCGGCTGGTGGTAAAGCTGCATCTGGAGGAAAAGCTAGTGTTGCGGATAAAACTACTGCATCATCGGACGCTAAAAAAATAGAAAAAGCTCCAGTTTCTCCACCAAAAAAACCAGCGCCAAAGCCTATTAAATTGTAGATCTAAAACCGTCATCCTTGGCTCGTAGAGCCGAGGATCTCATGAGATCCTCGTTCTTGCAGGCCAAGGATGACGACAGGGGAATATGGCTAATCTATCAAAGCTGCTTTATCGCGTCGCTGGACGGGGTTTGTAACCCCGTCCACATTTTCAGTTCCAATTAATTTTACATGAACGTTAGGACGGGGTTACAAACCCCGTCCTGCTTAAGTGACATTGAATTTCAATTAATCAAAGTTGCTTTATCGCGCTTTTTTCTATGCGTCATAATCGCAAAACGATGAGCTTCATCTCTCAGACGTTGTAAATAATGCATTACAGGTGCGTGTTTCGGTAAAGTAAAAGATTCTTTCCCAGTTTGATGAAAAAACTCTTCCCCGGCATTGCGGTTTTCACCTTTCGACATGCAAATAAAAGGAATTTTCACTTTCAATTCATCAAAAACTTCCTGCGCCGCGCGCAACTGGCCTTTGCCGCCATCAATTATAATAAAATCAGGATATTCTTCGGAATGTAATTTAGAAAAACGCCGAGTTAAAACTTCACGCAACATCGCGGTGTCATCGCGTTTTGATGGATTTTGGTTTATATCTTCAAAACGAATGTTGAATTTTCTATAACCACTTTTTATAAACCCATCCGGGCCC
The DNA here is from genome assembly GCA_040384945.1 of Pseudomonadota bacterium. Taxonomy (GTDB): domain Bacteria; phylum Pseudomonadota; class Alphaproteobacteria; order Rickettsiales; family UBA1997; genus UBA2645. Next base: position 10,838 of record JAZKII010000005.1, on the reverse strand, counting down.
GCTGTTATCAAAGCTCCAACTGCATTAGTTCCGCCGGTGTGGCTATTATCATAAACTTCAATTCTTTGCGGCATTTTTGGTAAATCGAAAATCTTTTTCACCTCCAACAGCAATTCTTTAGTGCTGAGATTTTGCGAAATTTTTTGTTCCAGATTCTGCAATGCCAAACGCTCTTGCTCTTTAACCAGCGTAAATTTCGCACCGCGTTTCGGATTTATTATTTCAATTTTTCGACCGCAAATTTTTTGCAAAAATTCTTCCATCAAATTTTTTTCCGGCAAATCTAAACCAAGTAAAATCGTGCTTGCCGGCGTTTGCGCTAAATAAAATTGTCCTAAAAATTCGCTTAGAAATTCTTCTGATTTTTTATCATTATCAATTTCATAAAAATAAGGTTTGCCGCCCAAACTTTGTCCGGCGCGGAAAAATGCCACATAAGCGCAAACCATGCCGTTAATATTGGCGACGGTGATAATATCAGCATCATTAACTTCGCGGACATTAATATTTTGTTTGGCCTGAATCGCATTTAACGACTTAATCTGGTCGCGTATGAAAGCTGCTTTTTCATAATTTTGCTGCTCACTTAAATGCTCCATTTTTTTGCTTAATTCTTTTTGTAAATCGGAAGATTTTCCGCTTAAAAATGCGTTGGCGTTGGTGACGGAAATTTTATATTCATCTTTTGAAATCATTCCTACGCAAGGTGCTGCGCATCTTTTAATTTGATATTCTAAACAGGGTTTTTTGCGCGATTTAAATTCGGAATCAGTACAATTGCGCAATTGAAAAATTTTGCGCAAAACATCAATGGCGTGATTAACGTCAAGCCCGGAAGCGTAAGGCCCGAAATATTGGCCTTTGGTGGTTTTTTGGCCGCGATATTTACTGATTTGGGGAAAATCGTGATCTGTTATTAAAATTTGCGGAAAAGTTTTATCATCGCGCAATAAAATATTAAAACGCGGTAGCAGGTTTTTAATTAAATTATGCTCGAGAAGCAAAGCTTCAACTTCACTTTCAGTTTGGATAAATTCAACTTTTTGAGCCAGATAAACCATGCGTGCAATGCGGGTGGAAAGCAGGTTTTGTTTGGTGTAGCTCGAAATTCTTTTGAGCAGGTTTTTGGCTTTGCCAACGTAAAGAACTTGCTCTTTGCCATCGAAAAACTTGTAAACGCCCGGTGTTTCAGGAATTGATTGGAGTTGTATTTTTATGGTTTCGATTGGCATGAAAAATGGTTTTGTGGCGATCCCGAGTCGATCTTCAAGCAAGACGGGGTTTGTAACCCCGTCTTCATGTTCAGTTCTTTTCTATTTTTTTTAATGAACGTGTGGACTGGGTTACAAACCCAGTCCAGCTGAGATATTGCCAGATAATTTCTGATTAATCCTAACTTATAATTGATAATTGCTAAATGGTAATTTACTTTTTTAAAATATTTTCAAATCAAAAATTTCCCAAAAAAAATGGTCATCAAAAAAGAACAACTTGAAGAAATTAATGTCTTGCGCAACCAGTCAAGCCAAACCTTGCGCCCGGTTTCTCCTGAGCTTGAAGAAATTCTCTATCAACCTTTCGAAGTTTTAGATCACGGTTTTGTCCGCGTTGTTGATTATATGGGAAATGATTCTTCCGTTGTGCAAGCAGCCCGTGTTTCCTACGGCCAAGGCACTAAAAAAGTAAATGCTGATAAAGGTTTAATTAATTATTTAATCGCGCATCGCCACACAACTCCACTGGAAATGTGCGAAATTAAATTTCACATCAAGCTGCCAATTTTCGTGGCTCGCCAATGGATTCGCCATCGCACAGCTTCTGTTAATGAATATTCAGCACGTTACTCAATTGTTGAAGATGAATTCTACGTTCCAAAAGCTGAAAACCTGTCAGCGCAATCAAAAATAAATCATCAAGGTCGCGATGAAACCAAGGTTTTAAACGCCGCAGAATCAAAACGCGTTTTGGAAATTTTAAAAAATGATTCCGTAAAATCTTACGATCATTATTTAGAAATGATTAACCAAGACGAAGCCGGAAATATTGCTGATGAAGGCAAAGAAGGCCTGGCTCGCGAATTGGCACGCATGAACTTGCCATTGAGCTGCTACACGCAATGGTATTGGAAAATCGATTTACATAATCTTTTACATTTCTTGAATTTGCGCGCTGATTCTCACGCTCAATATGAAATCCGTGTTTACGCGCAAGTAATGCTAGACATGGTAAAAAAATGGGTTCCTCATTGCTTCGAAGCTTTCGTAAAACATCATAAAGATGGCGAAAATCTTTCCGGCCCGGCCGTGGAAGTTATCAAAAAAATGTTAAGCGGTGAAAAAGTAACCCAAGAAAATAGCGGCTTAAGCGCTAGAGAATGGGGCGAACTAACAAAAAAATTAAATCTAAAATCTTAAATCTAAATTTTATGTCACTAGGAATGGGAGAATTATTACTGATTTTAGTAATTGTATTTGTGCTTTTTGGAGCCGGAAAATTGCCGCAAGTTATGGGCGACATTGGTAAAGGTGTTAAAAGCCTGAAAAAAGGTTTGAAAGAAGAAGAAAAATCGACAGAACAAACTGTTGAAAAAATTGTTTCTGAAAAAAAATCTGACGAAAAAAATCTCTAGTGAATCCAAACAAAATAATCACAACCCAGGCAATTGAAGATGTAGTTAATAAATCTTCAGCTGACCGCATTCCCGTTCGCGATTTAGTGGATGCAATGCAGGCGATTGGTTTTGGGTTGGCAATGATGATTTTTGCTTTTGGTATAATTATTCCGCTGCCGCCTCCCTTCCCAAGTATTATTGCAATGCCGCTGATTATTTTTTCATTACAAATGATCGCTGGTTATACTGCGCCGAAACTTCCGAAAAGATTTGAAAAACTTACTGTAAAAAGATCGGTTGTTGCAATGTTGGTGCAAAAATCTTCGCCTTATATTCGCAAAGTGGAACATATTTTGCGGCCTCGCATCGCTTTTGTAACAACGCCTCGTGCTGAAAGAGTGATCGGTATTTTTACTTTGATTTTTTCTTCCTTCATCGTTTTGCCAATGCCACTTTCTAACTTTATTCCGGGCCTGGGAATTTTAATAATTTCTTTCGGTCTTCTCGGAAAAGATGGATTGGTAGTGATTTGCGGAATTATTGTCGGCTTAATGGGTATTGCTATTTCAACTACTGCAGTTCTACTTGGAGTTGAAGCATTGTATTATATTAAGAATTTTTTCCTGAATTAATTTTCTCTGCTTGACTCAAAAAAAAAGCGCTTTTAGAAAGCTCAATCTCTACTTTTTTTGGTGTTCAAACTCTGTGTTCAAACAGTTTCTTTAAACTCTCTCATCTTAAGTTCTAAAAATTTTTCCCAAAAGTTTTTTACTAATCAAACTAAATTCTAAATGTCTTCATCAACACTAACTCTGCGTTACGGTGCCTCACAAGGTCAAGCTAACGAAACTCCGCAAACTCCGGAATCTCAAGAAAATGCTTCGGGAAACCAAGCCTCAAATGTAGCGCCAAAAGCCGCTCAAGAAGGAAATGTGCAAGTACAAAATCGCTTTGATACTCCACGTTTACATACCGGAAATTTAATTAGTCGCGGCAGCCAAAGTTCTGGCGGCAGTCAACAATTTACAGCTCCAGTTCCAACTGCAGCAGCAACTTCTTCTACAACATCTGAAGAATATGATGATGAAGATGGTTCAAATGGCGGAAGTCGTCGCGCTCCAATTGCTGGAGGCAGAACGCTAGAATTAAAAGCATTAAAAACTAAATCAGCAGAAAGCTTGATTGATGTAGCTAAAGATCACGGTTTAGACAATATTGGCGATTTCGGCAGACAAGATATTATTTACCACATCTTAAAAAATTTCTCCGATCAAAATTCTGAAAATGTAATTATCGGCGAAGGTGTTTTGGAAGTTTTAGAAGATGGCTTCGGATTTTTAAGAGCTCCTGAAACCAACTATTTCCCAGGTTCAGACGATATTTATGTTTCGCCAAGCCAAATCAAAAGATTCGGATTAAGAACGGGAGACACTATTAAAGGTCAAATTCGCGCACCGAAAAAAGGTGAAAGATATTTCGCATTACTGCGCGTGAATGAAGTGAATTTGGGTTCGCCGGATAAAATCAGAAACCGCGTTTTATTTGATGATTTAACACCGCTTCATGCCAATAAAAAGCTTACTCTTCAAGATGATAAGCCAATGAATAATGACATCAGCACGCGTATTATCGATATGGTTTCACCACTCGGTAAAGGTCAGCGTGCCTTGATTGTTGCGCCTCCGCGTACTGGTAAAACTTCTTTGATGCAAAATATTGCCAATGCAATTACCAACAATCATCCGGAAGTTATTTTGCTGGTATTGCTAATTGATGAACGCCCGGAAGAAGTTACTGACATGATCAGAACTATTAAAGGTGAAGTTGTAAGTTCAACTTTCGATGAACCAGCAACGCGTCACGTACAACTTGCTGAAATGGTTATCGAAAAAGCGCGCCGTTTAGTGGAAGCTAAAAAAGACGTGGTGATTTTGCTCGATTCGATCACTCGTTTGGCTCGTGCTTACAACACCGTAATTCCATCTTCAGGAAAAGTTTTAACCGGTGGTGTTGATTCCAACGCTTTACAAAAGCCAAAAAGATTTTTCGGTGCGGCCAGAAATATCGAAGAAGGTGGTTCATTAACAATTATCGCAACTGCTTTGGTTGATACTGGCTCTAGAATGGACGAAGTTATTTTCGAAGAATTTAAAGGTACGGGTAACTCAGAAATTATTTTGGATCGTAAAATTTCCGAAAAAAGAATCTTCCCGGCAATTGATATTACTAAATCGGGAACCAGAAAAGAAGAGCTTCTGCTTGATCGCGCCACACTTTCAAAAATCTGGATGTTGCGCCGAATCGTTAACCCAATGAGCCCGATTGAAGCAATGGAATTCTTGCTACACAAAATTGAGCATACTAAAACTAATGAAGAATTTTTTAAGTCGATGAATAGTTAATAATTATTGATTGTACCACAACCCCCCAACCCCCTTATCAGGGGCTAAATCCGAATTCGGTCTAAAAAGCCCCCCTGACAAGGGGGGTTGGGGGGTTGTGGTACAAATATTCATCATTACTCAAGCCATTTTCCCCAAATGAGTTTTCTAAAAAAACTTTCCATTTTCCTAATCACCTTTTCCCTCGCAGCCTCTTGCACCAGCGCACCAACTTCCACCCAAGTTTTATCTTCTCAAGAAGGCAACCTTAAAACTCGCGGCGGTTATGAATCTTACCTCGCGCTGGAATATCTTGCTTTCGCCCGCAATCTTGAAGCAGTTAAAGACAAAAAATCCGCGGAACATTTTTCGCAGAAAGCCTTAAGCGTAACCAAAGGTGAATATGTTGTTCCGGAAAATCCACTCAATTGGGGCGCAGATCCGGCGCAAATGGAAGAAATGATTTTGATGCAAAAAAGAATGGAAGCTGTCACCGAAACGCCGCACATGAAATTTTATTTGCCAATCCAACTGGCGCATTTGAATTATCTTTATGATTGCTGGATCAGCCGCGAATCAAAAGCAGTTTTCCGCGCTGATGAATTGGCGCAATGCCGCACCAGATTTAACAAGCTTCTTGATGAAATTGAGCATTACATCGATGACTTAAAAAAAGACAAACAGCCGAAAGTTGAAATTCGCGAACCGCATTTTGAGCGTTACGAAATTTTATTCGATTTCAACATTTCCAAATTCAATGACAAAGCCAATAAAGACTTGGTCGAAGTTTTAAAATATTTAAAAACTTTAAATGGCGATTACCGAATTTTACTAGTCGGAAACGCTGACCGCGTTGGTCTTGAACTTTATAATGACAATTTAGCTTTACGTCGCGCAGAAACTGTGCGCAATTATTTAATCAAAAATGGCGTTTTCCCCGACATGGTTGAAATGCGTTCTGTCGGCGAAGATTTTCCTGACATCATCACCAAAGAAGGCACACAACAACAAGCGAACCGCACGGTGGGAATTTATATTTTGAAAGGTTTCACTTCTTTTGAATCTTTCCCACTTCCTCTAATTGAAAATTATGTTTATAAAGAAGAAGTCAAAAAAGCCCGCGCAGCAAGAGGTTTGCAATGATTTTAGATTTAGAAAACAGAAAAAAATTAGTAATAAAAATCGGCTCTTCGCTTTTGGTAGAAGAAGGAAAATTACGTGAAAAATGGTTAAAAAATTTCACGGCAAATGTTGCGGATTTAGTGCAAAAAAAATTCCAAATCACAATTGTTTCATCAGGCGCGATTGCTTTGGGGCGTGGGTTTTTGAAGGTTGCAAATAAAAAATTATCGCTCGAAGAAAAACAGGCGGCAGCAGCGATCGGACAAATTCAATTGATGGGATTTTACCGCGATTTTTTTGCCAAATTAAATTTACATGTGGCACAAATTTTATTAACCGCAGCTGATTGTAACTCGCGCGAACGTTATTTAAATTCGAAAAATACGATCGATACTTTGCTGAAAAATAACATCATTCCGATCATTAATGAGAATGATACTGTCGCGGTTGATGAAATAAAAATAGGAGATAATGACCGCCTCGCAGCCCGCGTGGCGCAGATGATTTCAGCAGATGTGATGATTTTATTTTCTGATATTGATGGTCTTTATAATAAAAATCCGAAGGTCGAAAAAGATGCCAAATTAATTTCCGAAGTTACAAATATTACCAAAGAAATTGAAAACATGGCGGGCGGAGCTGGCTCTTCTGTTGGCACTGGCGGTATGATTACAAAAATTATGGCGGCAAAAATGTTGGCCAGTTCGGGCTGCGAAACTGTGATTACTAACGGAACTTCTGATAATGCTCTTAAAAAATTAGTGGAAGGAAAACAGGATTTTACAGTTTTTAGAAGTAAAAAAAATTCTACCAAATCGCGCAAAAACTGGCTGGCTGGATTCTTAAACGCGAAAGGCGAAGTGATTGTAAATGCCTGCGCGGTGGAAGCTTTACGCAATAAAAAAATCAGCCTTTTGCCGATTGGTGTGATTGGTGTAAATGGTGATTTTAAGCAAGGTGATGCGATTTTTATCAAAGATGATTTAGGAAATCATATTGCGAGCGGAATCAGTAATTACGCGGCTTTAGATGTGCAAAAAATTCTGGAAAAAAAATCAGATGAAGTAAAAAAAATCCTCGGAAAATCAGCAAAAAAGGAAGTGGTGCATATTGATAATTTGATAATTATTTTGTGATGAAAAACCGGTAAATTCTTAGGCCGTCGTCGAGAGACGCTGGCTGGATGATCACGCTAGCATCTCGACGACGCGCTAAAGCGCTTTGCTCGATGATCTAAAAACTATTAAAACTTGGAAAAAATTGTCGTATTTTTTATCCGCAATTGACCTGGCGCGATGCCAAAAAAATCCTGTTTCTGAAAATTATTTTCTGCAAAAAATTCGAAAATCTTTTTATAATTTTTCCGCTCTGAATCATCTAGAATCACTGTTCCGCCTGGCTTTAGCGCATCGATTACATTTCTAGCGCATTCAAATCTTTTTAAAGAATCGATAATAATAAAATCAAATTTCTGGCCGCAATTTCTGGCAAAATTTTGGTAATTTTCATTCTCCAAACCATCTTCCATTAATGTAATTACAACGTTATCACGCGATTTTTCTGCGAGCAGGTTTTGCGTGATTCCAAGCCATCTTTTATTGGTTTCAAGACCGCTAACTTTTTTAACAATTCCGGAAAAAAACAGCGTTGAAGCGCCACAGCCAAATTCGAAAATTTCGTGATTTTTATTGAGATTATTTTTTAGAAATTCAATTGCCGGATAAGTCATCCATGGCACAGCATCACCATTTTCATCTTGCGAAAAGCCGTAAAAAAAAGATTTTTCCCAACCGGCTTTATTTTTTTCAAACTGCTCTTTAACCATTGATTTTACTTGAAGCACACCGGTTTATTTAATTGAAGAGCGAGAAAATTTTTTACAAAAATCAAAGGCTTTATTTTTTGCAAGAGCAATAAGTACAATCATCTTGTCCCAATAATGCCTTTTAAAAAGAAAAATATAAAGGGTTAGAATGGCTTTTAGCGCGGTTCCAATCACGAATATTTTAAGTACGGCCATAATTTCTGTTGCTCGTTATTGGGAAAAATTACAAAAGCATTTTGAAAAAACCAAAAATACGATGCAATGAAAAGGGTTGGTTATTAAATAAAATCAATAATTAAAATTTGAATAAATCAAATATATGACCAGAAAATTTTTCGCATTTGCTATTTTAACTTTTGCTGCAGTTTTAACCTCGATGCAAGCCAGCACAGCTTCAGACTGGAATTTCTTTAAATCAAAAAGAGATCATTTGCTCATTGTCGGCTCTTCTACGATTTCGCCTTTAATGGCAGCGGTTTCGGAAGAATTTGCCCGTAATCAGGATTTAAAAAAAGTTCCGGTAAAAACTCCAGTGGTTGAATCCACCGGCACGCGCAATGGTTTTAGAATGTTTTGCGGCGGCGTGGGATATGAATTTCCTGATTTCGTAAATGCTTCGCGCCCAATCAATCAAAATGAAATTGAAGATTGTGCCAGCAAAAATGTGAATGGAATTGGTGAAATCAAGATTGGCTATGATGGCATTGTAATCGGCAACGCAAGTGGCGGCAAAAAAATCTCTTTAACAATTGAGCAAATATTTTTGGCTTTAGCACAAAAAGTTGTTGATCGCAAAAGCGGAAAATTAATTGAAAATCCTTACAAAAAATGGAGCCAAATTAGTCCGGCTTTACCGGATCGCGAAATCATGATTTATGGTCCGCCATTAACTTCAGGAACTCGTGATGTTTTTGTTGATATTGTGATGGAACATTTTTGTTTTATGAAAAAAGAATTTATCGATGCTTTTCCAGATGATCATCTACGCCGCCAGCAATGCCGTGCTTTTAGAAGTGACGGGCAATTTTTGGAATCAGGTGAAAATGATAATTTGATAATTCAAAATTTGAAAAACGATCCCAATGCATTTGGAATTTTTGGTTTTGATTTTTTAATTGCTAATAAAGACGTGGTTCAAGCAGTAAAAGTTGATAATGTTGAACCGGATTTTTCTTCAATTTCTTCTAAAAAATATAAACTTTCCCGTCCGCTTTTTGTTTATTTCAAAAAAGAGCATTTGAAATTAATGCCGCAAATGCGTGGCTTTATTGCAGAGATTATCAGCGTTGATACTATTGGTCGTAAAGGTTATCTGCTTAATAATGGTTTGATTGCTTTGAGTGATTCTGAGCTTGACCAAATCAGAAAAGATATTTTCTCCCAATTATGAAAAACAAAATTCTGATAAATTTTCTGCTTTGTGTTTCATTGCTTTTTTCAACTTCCTGCATCACGCAGGCGATTTGGAGTGATAAAAGTTATGATGAAAGAGTTGAGCAGTTTTATGTAGGTTCGGATGGCCGTTATGTGGTGTTGGTTGGTGAAAAATATCACTATATTTTTACTGATGATTCCGGGCTTTTTAAAACGGTTTTGATGTTACGCCAAAAAGGAATTTTAACCCTCGATACTAAAAAATCGCATCTCAAACTTGACAGCGATAATAATGTTAATGGAAATTTTATTATCTCCGGGCCTTTTAGTATTCTGCCTCCAGAGGATATTAAAACTTTAAGAGGTTTGGGATTTTCAGGAGATAAAAATGATGAAGTGTCGATTAAAATTAAATTATCTGGTCGTCGTTATGCGGCAAAATATATAGGCCAAAATGCCGCGGTGGCAAGTGTGGCTTACACAATTCCAATTTATTATAATGATTCAGGTGTGATTAAAGATGTAGGAAAAGCCGCGATTACACCAGTTGCAGTAACGTTAGATGCGGTGTTATTGATTGGAAAAATTGTGATTTATCCGTTGATTTTGTAACCCAGTTCTAAAGAAAACTGAACATAAAGATGGAGAAACTTGTGCTGGATCTTGCGCTGGACGGGGTTTGTAACCCCGTCCACATGTTCATGTCATTAATAACAAAGGAACTGAACTTTAAGACGGGGTTGCAAACCCCGTCTTGCTCTAATTTTAGCACAATTATTAAAAACCAAAATTTATAGGAGTCTTAAATGAAAAAATTTCTAATCATTCTTTGCTTCGCTATTTTTTCCTGTTCTCAAGAATCAGATCCAATCTTAAAACAAATTCCTGCCGGAACTTACACAATTGACAAAACCCATGCCAGTTTAATTTTTCGGGTGAATCATTTGGGAATGTCCAATTATACTGCGCGTTTCAAGCGTTTTGATGCTACTTTACAATTTAATCCTGCTGATCCTGCATCAGCTTCAGTTACTGCAACTATCGACCCAGCTTCGATCGAAACTGATTTTCCGGAAGCTAAACCAGACTTCAATGGCATGTTAAAAAAAGCGCAATGGCTTGATGTTGTTAAATTTCCGAAAATTGAATTTAGTTCCAGTAAAGTTGAAATCATTGGGCCAAATAAAGGTAAAGTTACTGGTAATTTGACTTTGCATGGCGTGACTCTGCCAGTAGTTTTGAAAGTGAAGTTTAATGGTGGTTACGCTGGTCATGCTTTTGATCCTAAAGGTTCCAGAATTGGATTTTCGGCTCATACTTCATTTAATAGATCAGATTTTGGGATTGGATTTGGCGTGCCGGAAAAAGGTTCTAAAATGGGAGTCGGTGATGAAGTTGATGTGATTATTGAAGCGGAATTTACCAGACCGAAATCGGAAGCTGAAGTTAAGTAATTTCAAAGTTTCCAAATTTCAGGTCATCGAGCAAAGGCCGTTAGGCCGTCGTCGAGATGCTAGCTGGATGA
>JAZKII010000004.1:66427-101578 GCA_040384945.1 Pseudomonadota bacterium | reverse complement strand
ACTTATGCTCGTCTGTGCTGAATCATGTACTGGCGGGCTTTTATCTGCTTTATTCACCGACATTCCCGGTTCTGCAAAAGTAATCGAACGCGGTTACGTTACTTATTCCAACGAATCAAAAATCGAATTGCTCGGAGTCAAAAAAGAAACTATCGAAAATTTCGGTGCCGTCAGCGCAGAAACAGCTACCGAAATGGCCAAAGGTGCCTGCAAAAATTCCGAATCAAATGTTGCAATTTCAATCACCGGAATTGCCGGACCCGATGGCGGTTCAGAAAATAAGCCGGTTGGGTTGGTTTATATCGGCTTTTGTTTTGCCAAAAAGAATCAGGTCAGAAAATTTAACTTTTCTGGCAATCGCGATGAAATTAGAAAAGCAGCAGTAACCGCAGCGTTACAAATTATTGAGGCCGGAATTAGTCAGTAAGTTTTCTTTAACTAAAATTAACGAAATTATGGACGATAAAAAATCAAAGCCGACTCCATCAAAACCAACAGATCCAACTCCGCCAAAACCAGAAATACCGGATAAAGGCCCAAGAGAAGCGCCAAAAAATCCGCCACAAGAATTTCCAGATAGAAACCCCAAAGAAGATCCAGAAATAAAACCAATTGAAATGCCGGGGAATAATCCTGTTGAAGTACCAGATAAGGTTCCGGATGAGATTCCGAAGAGATAATATAAAGATCGAGCTAGCATCTCGACGACGGCCTGACGGCCTTTGCTCGATGACCTGAACTTTTTTGAAATACTTTAGGTCATCGAGCAAAGCGAAGCGTCGTCGAGATGCTGGCTCGATTTATAAACACACTAATTAATAACCAAACCTTTCCAAACAAACTCAGTCGTAAAAGGCAATAAAGGCGCAGCTGCTTCACACATTGTAACCAAAACCGTATAAAGCGAATCATAAGCATCTTGCTTATCCTGATCCATTTCGCCTTTCCAGAAACGTTGGCGATTTCTTCTGATATACCAATTATTTAGCGCTTCGAAAAATTGGTTAAATTCTTCGCAGGCGACTACAGTATCATAGTTTTGCATCGCTTCATCAATTTTAGAAACTGTCGCTTTAAGCTTGGCTAAAATATAACGATCCAAAATATTTTTTAGGTCTTTTTTGAATTCAATTCTTTGGGCCACAACTCCATCAACATTGGCGTAAAGGCAGAAGAAATTAAAAGCATTGATTAAAGGTTTGATCGAAAGACGCAAAGTATCGCGAATTGCTTTTCCATCCTTATCAATACGAAGTTCCTGACCGCGCATTACGGGCTGCGAAATCATGTAAAAACGCATCGCATCCGAACCAAAAGTTGAAAAAATTTCCAACGGATCGGCGTAATTTTTCAAACGTTTCGAAAGTTTTTGCGATTTTTCATCCAAAATAGTTCCGTGGCAAATCACGTTTTTAAACGGTGCTTTGTCAAAAAGGGCAGTCGATAAAACCATCAAAGTATAAAACCAACCGCGAGTTTGCGCGACATATTCGGTGATAAAATCCGCCGGGAAATTTTGCTCAAAATGCTCTTTATTTTCAAACGGATAATGCATTTGCGCGTAAGGCATGGAACCGGATTCAAACCAGCAATCAAGCACGTCGGTAACGCGTTTGTAAGTTTCGCCATTTTCTTCAAAAACAATTTCATCGATGAAAGGGCGGTGTAAATTTTCGACTTTTTTGCCAGCAACTTTTTCAAGTTCAGCAACTGAACCAAACACTTTTATTTTGCCAGATTCACTTTTCCAAACTGGCACCGGACAGCCCCAGAAGCGGTTGCGCGTGATTGACCAATCTCTCGCTCCTTCCAGCCATTTTCCGAATTGGCCATCTTTAATATGGTTTGGAATCCAGTTAATTCCCTGGTTTAACTCAACCATGCGGTCTTTGAAATCTGTAACTTTTACATACCAGGAAGAAACAGCGCGGTAAATTAACGGCGTGTCGGTGCGCCAGCAGTGAGGGTAATTGTGGAGATATTGTTCGGTTTTAATCCAGTCGCCGCTTACTTTCAGATGTTTAATAATGTCTTCATTAGTATCAAAAACCTGACGACCTTTTAATGACAATTCCGGTAAATCAAAAATCTCCGAAGTAAATTTCCCACCTTCATCAACCGGGCAAAGAGTTGGAATTCCGTTAGCTTTACAAAGTAATTGGTCATCTTCACCAAAGCCTGGAGCCATGTGGACGATGCCTGTTCCTTCTTCGGTTGTAACGAAATCGCCATGTAAAACTGTGTAAGCTTTTTGGTTATTTTGGATTTTTTCGTGATTGGCTAAATATGGGAAAAGTGGTTTATATTTTAAACCTACCAAATCAGCGCCTTTAAAGGTTGCAACTTTTTCAACTTCACCAAAATCCTTAGAAAATTTCTCAACTAAACCATCAGCAACAATTAAAAGTTCATCATCTTTTTTAAGTGCTGCATAATCAATTTCCTTTCCAACTGCTAATCCCAAATTTGAAGGCAAAGTCCAAGGCGTTGTTGTCCAAGCAACTAGCTTAACTTGAGGCAGAGCCTGAAGCAGGACGGGGTTTGTAACCCCGTTCTCATTTTCATGTCCATTTAATGAACGTGAGGACGGGGTTACAAACCCCGTCCCGCTGCCGATCTTACCGCTTTCAAGTAATTTTTTTGAATCTTCTTCAGTTAAAGTAAATGAAACAGTCACAGCTTTACTCGCCTTCTGCCTGTAAGAATTATCCATCCTCGTTTCAAAGTTCGAAAGTGGCGTTTGGCAAGCCCAAGAATATGGAACTACGCGAAAATCTTCATATAATAAACCTTTCTCATGAAGTTGTTTGAAAGCCCAAATTACTGATTCCATGTAATTAATATCCATGGTTTTGTAGCTATTTTTAAAATCTACAAAGCGGCCTTGGCGCGTAACATAATTTTCCCAATCATCAGCATATTTCATCACCGATTTTCTGCAGGCATCGTTAAATTTTTCAATTCCATATTCCTGAATCGCGATTTGGCCGGAAATTTGATAGCCTTCTTTCGCGGTTAATTCTTTTTCAGTTTCCATCTCAACTGGCAATCCATGCGTGTCCCAGCCGAATTTGCGTTCAACTTTTTTGCCTTTCATAGTTTGGTAACGCGCCACTAAATCTTTGATGAAGCCGGTTAACAAGTGGCCGTAATGCGGAAGTCCGTTGGCGAAAGGTGGTCCATCGTAAAAGACAAATTCTGATTTTTCTTCTTTTGGGTGGCGACATTCGGTGTGACTTTTTAGCGCACAAGCTTCAATCACAGGCGAAACATTATCTTCTTCCAGATCGTTGAAATTCCTGATCTCAACTGATTTTTCAAAGATTTTTTCTGCTTGCCAAAAGCGCAAGATTTCTTCTTCCATCTTAGCAAAATCAAGATTCTGATTTGCTTGCGGATAGTGTGATTTTTTTGTCATTATTTTGGAGAAATTTTATGAAATGAATTTACCTACAGCATAACAAACAGCTTGAATTTAGGTCAATTAAAACTTAGAAAAGTTTGTCACATTATCTTTAAAAAATTTCATCAAACAAATGACAAGCAATAAAAACCAGGCCGTTATCGACCATTTAAATATTATTCTCCGCAATGAATTAATGGCGATTAACCAATATTTTTTGCATGCTAAAATCCTTGAAGATCAAGGTTTCATGAAGCTTGGTGCGGTTGCAAAAGCTGAATCAATCGATGAAATGCGCCACGCTGATGTGATTATGGCCCGCATTTTATTCTTAAAAGGAATGCCGAAAATGAATGATTATAAAAAAATGTATATCGGCGAAACTGTTGAACAAATGTTGAAAAGTGATTTCCAATTAGAAGTTGAAGCAATCGCCGATTTAAAAGATGCAATTGCCGCAGCCATTGAAAATAGAGACACCGGAACTAAAGATTTGCTCGAAAAAATCCTCATTAGCGAAGAAACGCATTACGCATTTTTAGAAACGCAGTTGGAACTTATCCAAAAAGTCGGCTTACAAAATTATTTAGTTACTCAGATTTAAGTTAAAAAATGAAAAAGATAAAAATCGGTCTTGCCGGCTTGGGAACAGTCGGGCAGGGCGTTTATGAAATATTGAAGAAAGATGCCAAAATTCTTGAATTAAAAAGCCAAACTACTTTTGAAATTGTTGCCGTTTCAGCGCGCAGCAATAAAGCTTTTGTTGATTCAAAAATTAAGTTTTATCCAAATGCGATTGATTTGGCGAATGATCCTGAAGTTGACGTGGTAATTGAAGTTATCGGCGGCACAACTCTCGCTAAAGAATTAGTTGAAACCGCAATTAAAAATGGCAAAAAAGTTATCACCGCCAACAAAGCTTTACTTGCTGAATTTGGCAGCGAAGTTGCGGCTTTGGTTGAAAAACATAATGGTTATATTGGCTTTGAAGCTTCAACTGCGGGCGCAAATCCTGTCATTAAAACTTTTAAAGAAAGTTTCACTTCCAGCGAAATTACTGAGCTTTACGCGATTTTAAATGGAACTTGTAATTTCATTTTAACCAAGATGGGAAATGAAGGTTCAGATTATTTAGAAACTTTAGCCGAAGCCCAAAAATTAGGCTACGCTGAAGCGGATCCGACGCTTGATATTAAAGGCATCGACACCGCACATAAATTGGCAATTTTATCAGCAATTTCTTCTTCAACAAAACCGGCTTTCAAGAAATTACATATTGAAGGGGTAGATGAAGTTTCAATTCAAGATGTGAAATTGGCCGATGAACTTGGTTATAAAATTAAGCTTTTAGGAATTTATAAAAAGCTGGGCGATGCTTGCCAGCAAACGATTTATCCGGCTTTAGTAAAAAAATGCGATAAAATCGCGCAAGTTGATGGGCCATTTAATGCAGTTTTAGTTAACACTTCAAATGCAAGCTGGAATCTTTCAATTGGCCGCGGCGCTGGCGGATTAACAACTGGATCTGCGGTTGTGGCCGATTTAATTGACATTGCCTGCGGACGTTCTTCTTATTTATTTGGTGTAGAAAATTCAAAATTGGGTGAAGCCAATGTTATCGATATTTCACAGCGGGTTGGAAAATATTTTTTAAAGTTAGTAATCGATAAAAATTCTGCCCAAAAAACTGATATCGCTCAAACAATTTTTGGAAATAAAATTTTGGTCGAACAAGCGGCGTTTATTGATGCAAATGAAGAAATTATTTGCGGCTTTTTGATTAATTCCCAAGTTGAAAAAGACGTGGTTGAAGTTTTAAAGAATCTTGATTCCGGATTGGTTAAATCTTCAAAATTTTTACGGGTTGAAGAAATAGGATTCTAGCTCATCGAGCAAAGCACGAAGTGCGTCGTCGAGATGCTGGCTCGGTGTTGTGCAACATCCAGCTAGCATCTCGACGACGACCTAAGGCCTTTGCTCGATGACCTGAAATAATACGGCTCGTTCACAATTACATATTTACACATTTATAATGACCGACTTTTTACTCGAAATTTTAAGCGAAGAAATTCCTGCCGGAATGCAAAAAACTGCTGCAGAAAATTTCGCCAAAATTGCTTCTGAAATTCTCACCAAAAATAATTTAATTTTCGCTCCTGAGCAATTAAATAGCTTTATCACTCCACGCCGCTTAACGCTTTATATCTCAAACCTCGAAGCTTCTCAAAAAACTCCAACAACCCAAAAAATCGGACCAAAAATTAATGCCGATAAACGCGCAATCGAAGGCTTTTTAAAATCTGTCGGCTTAAGCGATGAATCACAATTAGAAAAAACCGAAAATAACGGCCAAACTTGCTACGCCTACATCAAGCCTGAATCTGAAATCAAAACTGTCACAATTTTAAAAGATTCAATTCCACAAATTTTGCAAAAAATGGTCGCCGCCTGGCCAAAATTAATGCGTTGGGATGTTGAAAATTCTAGCACTCAACCGAAATGGATCAGGCCAATTCGCAATATTGCCTGTTTGTTTGGAAGCGAAATTATCGAAGTTGAATTTGCCGGATTAAAATCAAATAACCAAACTTTCGGTCATTTTCTAAAAAGCTCCGCACCTTTGAAATTAAAGGATGCCAGCGATTATAAAAAAACTCTCGCCGACAATTTTGTAATTTTAGATCGCGCAGATCGCAGAAAAAAAATCATTCAAGAAATCACTAAAATTAAAACTCATCTTGGCTTTGAAACAATCGATGAAGAAGAAAAATCTCCACTTTACGATGAAGTCACCGGCCTTTGCGAATGGCCAGTAGCCTGGGTTGCCGAGATTGACCAAAAATTCATGGAATTGCCTGAAGAAGTTTTGGTTTTAACTCTAAAATTAAACCAAAGATATTTTTGCTTAAAAAATTCCAATGGTGAATTGGAGTCAAAATTTATTTTCATTTCCAACGTTGATACTGCTGATTTCGCAAAAGAAAAAATTATCAAGGATAATGAAAAATTAGTTCGCGCTCGTTTAAATGATGCCGAATTTTTTATCAGTGAAGATTTGAAGAAGCCTTTAATATCAAGAATTTCCGACCTTAAAAAAGTAGTTTTCCATCAAAAACTTGGCACGGTTTTAGACAAAACTATTCGCATTAATAGTTTAGCAAAATTCCTTTCCATTTTTATTCCACATTGCGACTTAGCTTTAATTGATCGCGCCGCTGATTTATGCAAAGCAGATTTAGTCACCAAAACCGTTAGCGAACTTCCGGAATTACAAGGAAAAATCGGCAGCTTTTACGCGCAAAAACAAAATGAAGATATAAAAATTTCCGCCGCAATTTGGGAACATTATTTACCTTTGGGTCCAAATTCAGAATTGCCGAAAACACCACTGGGAATTGCACTTTCAATTGCTGATAAAATCGATTCCATCACCGGATTTTTCTTGGCTGACGAAAAACCAACCAGCTCGAAAGACCCTTACGCTCTAAGGCGCGCAGTACTTGGAATTATCCGCATCGGCTTTCAATATAATATCGCATTTCCAATTCGCATTTTGGTTGAAAAATCACTCAATGCCTATCCACCGAAAGTTTTAAAAACACTTTTAGGTCAAAAAGAAGGCAAATTTTTTGCTAATAAAGAACAATTGATTGAAGAAATAATTCGTTTTTTTGTCGAAAGATTAAAAGCTTATTTGCGTGAAAATGAGCAATTACAACCTGATATTATTAACGCTGTGATTGATGAATATTTGTCCGATTTACAATCGAATAAATCTTGCGACATTATTTATTTGGCTAAAAAAATTAAATTTTTAAGCCAATTTGTTAAAGACAAAAAGAACGAAAAAATCATCGAACTTTACAAAAGATCAGCCAATATTTTGGCGATTGAAGAAAAGAAAAGTCAAAAAAAATACAGCGGCAAACCTTCGCGCTTGGCCATGAAAACCAAATATGAATTAGTTTTACATCGTCGCATAAAACAAATTACGACTGATTTTAAAAAGCTGATTGCAAAAGGTGAATTTGAAATGGCTTTCAAATTACTCGATATTTTAGAAGCGCCTTTAACCCACTTTTTTGATCATGTTGTGGTTAATGCCAAAGAAGAAAATTTACGCGAAAATCGTTTGTTAATTCTATCCGAAATCCGCGCTTTGTTTAATCAGGTGGCGGATTTATCGAAAGTAGAAATTTCTTAAATATTTAACTGATGTCCAAGCCACAAATATTAATTCACCCAGAAGAAGTTAACTGGAAATATTTTTACTGGGATCAAGAAACTGAGTCAGTTCAATGTTGTCATAATGAAAATCAGGTACCGTCTTTTATTGAAAAAGATGGGCGGGAAATTAACCGCAATAAAGTGGCAATTTTGACAACAGCTCTTTTTTTTGCTGATACACCAACCCAAACTCCAGACATTATAAAAAGAGTGGTCGAATCTGCTCTTAATAATGAAGGACGCCCTTCAAGATTTTGTATCGCACTTCCTTATAAAGAAAATTACGAAGAATATTATGGAATTGATGAAAGCAAAAAAAGTCATTACAGCAATATTATAGCTCACGATAATTTTAATCCCGTCAGAAAAGTTGCTTACATGTCACCAAAAGCTGGAGCAGCGCAAATTGCCAGCGCAATCGAACACGGATTTCATATTCATGCTATGGCTGGTGGTGTTCAGGCTGAATCAAAACAAGAATTTGTTCGTGATTATTTTCGAGCTAAGCCCTTGCCAGAAAATCACCCAAGGCGAATTTTTGCCGGCTTCTCCAATAATTCAGAAAATCAATTCGGTTTAAGAGAATTGGTTGAATATGTTCATACTAGAAATGCCGGAAGAACTTTCCTGCCTGAAAGCAATAAAGAAAGATTCCCCGAAAAAACTCGAGAAATAATTGAAATTTTTGAAGAACAAAATGATCACAATTTACCGCGAATTTTAAATTGTGAAGATAATGCCATTTATAATGAAATTAAAAGTCGCTACCAAGAAGGTGATCGAGTTAGATTTCACACTTATTTTCCACGCCAATTAATTTCTACAATTGATTCACCATATCGCCCTAATTTTTCTGGTGAAAAATTGATTTTAGGCTTGGAAGGCTATCTACAATGTGAAACCGGATATAATACTTCGGAAGCTTTGGAAATTGCTTTGCAAAGTGGAGCAATTGACCCAAACCAAGTGATCGCTATTGTTATTGAAAATATAATTATTCCTGACGATGAGATGAGTGTGAGAAGAGTTGATGGCTATATTCCAGAATATAAAATGCTAGAAACTTTAGAGAAAGATAAAATTCTGGAGATCATGAAAAAAATCAAAAAGTTAACAGAAGTTAATGTTAAACAAGAAGAGGATTTGATCAGAGAATATATTATCTGTGCTAACAACGCCTATAATGAGGAGTTAGCAAGAATTAGAGAAGTAGCTAAAAATCATGGAGTTCCAATTATCTTGGGTGGAAAAGTCCGCGCAGGTCATGCTAAAAATTATGTCATTCAACCAAATTGTGTAACTGATATTCACTTTGATGATAATCCTCAGACGCTAGAAATTAATTCTATAATTAGAAGAAATGAACCGGTTATAGAAATTCCAACAAAAGTTTCGCCAAATTTCATCAACCCAAAAATCTGGCAAGAAAGTTTATTGCCTCCTGTCTCACAAGAACAAAAAGATTTTGTCGCTTCATTAGGCAGAACAGTAAATTACCCTTATTCAAAAACATCTTTTTTAGCTGCTGCACAAAATAATGAGTTTATCTCAACATTAAAAATTGAAGCCGCTAATGAGATTGGCGAAGATTTTTTAAATGATGAAAGAAATATTGAATTTGATGTTGTAGCTGGCGTTTCCGGAAATATTTCTGAGAGGAGTTTAAGTGAATTAAATGGTAAGGGATTAATTTGCATCATGCCACGTCGTGTTGATGCTTCGGCAAATGCTGATCATGCCAAACTTCATAATTCCGGAAGATTAGGCGCTTCCGATATCATTGACCCAAACCCAGAATATCGAATTCCTTTCGTAATTTTAGCAGCACAAGATCCCGAAATACAAAATGGAATAGTGTTAAAACCGATGCTTAAAGATTTTAATCCACAACTACCAGTGTTTTTAGCAACAAATCTTGCCAAAATCCTTCCGCAGGAATTACCATCTTTATTTGAAACAAGAATTAATATTAGAGAAATGGCTAATTCTATAGTTGAAACTACCGCGATAAGACCAAATGAAGCCTCAAGATTAAGTTTGCCTGAAATAAATTTACAAAAGTCATAAGCTAAAAAATATGCAACTTAAAGAAGTTTATAATCGAGATTTTTTAACTTCGCTTGCGGATGCAATTTTAGAAATTGATAAAAGCTTTGAAAAAAAGAAGTTTTTAGCAAAATTTGAAGATAGAATTTGGGCTGAGAAAGAGCTTAAACAAAGGATGAGGGCGATTACGATTGCGCTTGGTGAAATGCTTTCACAAAAAGATTTTTTTGAGCAAATTGAAATTTTAAAAAAAGCTGTAACCAAAATTTTAAAAAATAAAAATTCCGGATTAGCGTTAATTATTTTCCCTGATTTTGTGGAAGTTTTTGGTGAAAAACAGATCCTGAAACAAGTTCAGGATGACGATGTGGGAGAATCTAGTTTAAACAAATTCCGTCATCCTGAACTTGTTTCAGAATCTATCCATACTCTAAATACCTCTCTCAACGCTTTATCTTTTTTTACTGAATTTGGCAGCTCCGAATTCGCCATCCGAAAATTTCTCAAACTTAACCAAAAGCACACTTTAACTTTCGTTGAAACCTGGAGCAAAAGTGACAATCATCATATTCGCAGATTAGCTTCCGAAGGTTGTCGCCCAAGACTTCCTTGGGGTGAAGCTTTGCAAAATTTCAAAAAAGATCCAAGCGAAATTCTGCCGATTCTGGAAAATTTAAAAAATGATGAATCAGCTTATGTAAAAAAAAGTGTCGCCAATAATTTAAATGATATTTCCAAAGATAATCCTGAAATTGTCCTAAAAATACTTACAAAATGGGATCAAGAAAATGTCGATAAACCCTTAATTCGCCACGCTCTGCGCACCTTGTTAAAACAGGGAAATAAAACTGCTTTAAAACTTATCGGCATTGATGGCAATAATTTGTCAAAAAATTTTACCATCCAAACCTTTGCTTTACAAAAAGCCGCGATTAATATTTCGCAAAATCTGATATTTGATTTTACCTTAGAGAATCAAGCAGCAGATAATAAAATAAGACTTGAATATGCCGTTTACTTTCTAAGGCAAAACGGCACTCATGGTAAAAAAATCTTCCAAATCACAACCAAAAGTTTCGCTAAAGGTGTTTTTAAATTTACAAAAAAACACGCCTTTCGCGATATGACAACCAGGAAACATAATGCTGGAAAGCACTTTATTTCATTGGTTGTAAATGGTGTTGAATTTCAAAAACTTCAATTTGATTTAATCTAAAATGACTGCTCAAAAATTCGTTTATTCTTTCGGTGACGGTAAATCTGAAGGTGACGCTTCAATGAAAAACCTTCTTGGTGGTAAAGGGGCCAACTTGGCAGAAATGTCAAAAATGGGCTTGCCGGTTCCGCCAGGGCTTACAATCACAACCGAATTTTGCGATTTTTATTATAAAAACGGCAAAAAATTTCCGGCCGAATTAAAGCAGCAAGTTGAAGCCGCACTTAAACAAATCGAAGAAAAAATCGGTGCCAAATTTGGTGATGACAAAAATCCACTTTTATTTTCAGTTCGCTCCGGCGCTAGAGCCTCAATGCCTGGCATGATGGACACAGTTTTGAACTTAGGTTTAAATGATAAAACAGTTTTGGGATTGGCTGAAAAAAGTAACAATCGCCGTTTCGCATTCGATTCTTATCGTCGCTTTATCCAAATGTATTCTGACGTAGTTTTGGGAGTTGATCACTATAATTTCGAAGTAATTTTAGATGAGAAAAAACATGCGTTCGGAGCCAGCGCCGACACTGATTTAAGCTGTGAAAATCTCGAAGAAATCGTTGATCTTTTTAAAGCCAAAGTACAAGAAGAATTAGGCCGCGAATTTCCACAAGATGTAAATGAACAACTTTGGGGTTCAGTTGAAGCGGTTTTCGCTTCATGGATGAATGATCGCGCGATTATTTATCGCGACTTAAACAACATTCCAGCCGAATGGGGCACCGCAGTAAACGTGCAATCAATGGTGTTTGGAAATATGGGCGACACTTCTGCAACAGGTGTTGCTTTCACTAGAAATCCGTCAACCGGAACTAAAGAACTTTACGGCGAATATTTAATCAACGCCCAAGGTGAAGATGTTGTTGCCGGCATTAGAACTCCGCAATCAATCACGATTTCAGGCAAAGAACAATTAGCTTCCGATCTTCCTTCAATGGAAGAAACCATGCCTGACGTTTTTGCTGAATTGGTAAATATTTATAAAAAACTCGAATTGCATTATCGCGATATGCAAGACATCGAATTTACCGTTCAAAATAAAAAACTTTGGATGCTACAAACCCGCAATGGTAAACGCACCGCGGCAGCGGCAGTTAAAATTGCGGTTGATATGGTTGAGGAAAAATTAATCGATAAAAAAGAAGCATTAAAAAGAATTGATCCTGCCAGTTTAGATCAACTTTTACATCCAACTCTTGATCCGAAAGCGAAAGTTCAAATCATTTCAAAAGGTCTTCCGGCTTCTCCGGGTGCGGCTTCAGGAATTGTAGTTTTTTCTTCTGCTGAAGCGGAAAGAAAATCTGAAAATGGCGATAAAGTTATTTTAGTTCGTGTTGAAACCAGCCCGGAAGATATTAAAGGCATGCACGTTTCTCAAGGTATTCTAACCGCTCGCGGTGGCATGACTTCGCACGCGGCTGTAGTTGCACGCGGCATGGGAACTCCTTGTGTTTCCGGCGCTTCCAATCTTCATGTTGACCATAACGGACAATTTTTCACTGCCGGTGGCGTGAAAGTTAAAGAAGGCGAAGTTATTACAATTAATGGTTCAACCGGTGATGTAATTCTTGGTTCAGTTCCAACTTTGAAACCAAATTTATCCGGCGATTTCCAAACTATCATGAAATGGGCTGATGAAGTTCGCGTATTAAAAGTTAGAACTAACGCCGAAACTCCGTTAGATTGCCAAACCGCGCGCGACTTTGGCGCAGAAGGAATCGGCCTGTGCCGAACTGAACATATGTTTTTCAGCGAAGACCGCATCGTTGCAGTTCGCGAAATGATTTTAGCTGATGAATTAGAAGGCAGAAAAAAAGCCTTGGCAAAATTATTGCCAATGCAACGTAAAGACTTCATTGAAATCTTCAAAATCATGGCCGGATTGCCAGTTACAATTCGTTTACTTGATCCGCCACTTCACGAATTTTTGCCGCATAAAGACAGCGAAATTGCTGAAGTTGCCAAAGCTGTTGGTGTTGATGTTAATTACGTAAAACATCGTACACACCAACTGCAAGAACAAAACCCAATGTTGGGCCATCGCGGTTGCCGCTTAGGAATTTCTTATCCGGAAATCTACGAAATGCAAGCCCGCGCCATTTTTGAAGCTGCTTCAATTGTTAAAAAAGAAACTAAGCAAGAAGTGCTTTTGGAAATCATGGTTCCACTTGTTGCAACTAGAAAAGAGTTACAAATTTTAAAAGACCTGATCGTTGCCACTGAAAAATCAGTTGAGAAAGAGCAGGGCGTGAAATTGAATTATATGGTTGGCACGATGATCGAACTTCCTAGAGCCGCGCTAATGGCTGATCAAATTGCCCAAGATGCTGAATTTTTCAGCTTCGGAACTAATGACCTAACTCAAACAACTTTCGGCCTATCTCGCGATGACTCCGCAAGTTTCCTTGGCCATTACCAAAAAGCCGGCATCCTAGAAAAAGACCCTTTTGCTGAATTAGATCAAGACGGCGTCGGCCAACTAATCAAAATCGCCGCCGAAAAAGGCAAGTCGACCAGACCAAACATCAAACTAGGAATCTGCGGCGAACACGGCGGCAACCCAGCCTCAATCGAGTTCTGCCACAAAACAGGATTGCATTATGTGAGCTGCTCACCTTACCGCGTTCCGATTGCAAGATTAGCAGCGGCTAGAGCGGCATTGTAATTCCCTTTCAGCATCTTTGTGCAAAAGGCAATAGCTGGACGGGGTTTGTAACCCCGTCCTCACGTTCAGTTCAAGTTTAAGAAATTGGGACATGAATAATTGGACGGGGTTGCAAACCCCGTCCAGCGCGAGGGCCAGATTCATAATTTTACTATTACTTCAATTAATGTAGCTAAGGAATATCTATTTCTGGCCATTAATCCATTACAATACCTACTCATGAGAGCTGATTCAAAGTTTATAAAACATTTACTAGTAATTTTCTTACTTACCTCATGCTCGTTAGTAACTAAAAAGGCGATTAATCCTAAATTAGAAAATGAATTAAAGTCAGCCTCAGAAAAAAGCATATCTTCAATCAATGATAACACTCGCTACTATAACGCGTTATTTAAAAGAAGGTGGACAAACAAGACCTTCCAAGATTGGGAAGCCTTAAGATTAGAAAATTCCAAGTACAAAAGATGTGAATATATCAATAACAGCATATTTGAAATAAAGTGCCTTTATACTTTATCCTTCAAAAATCATAATGGGTTGGAGGATAGCATTGATATAGATTTCTTCTTTTCTGGGCAATCTTTAGAAGGTAAGATTAAAAGAGCCATTAATAGCAACTTTATGTTCCACGACGACAAAGCTGTGGCTGAGAGAGAGAAAGACAAAAAGGTTAAAGAGAAAAATCTAGCTGCATTAACAAAGATAGAATCTTTAAAGAAAGACACAAAATACAAAAAATATTATACCACAGTAAAGCAGAAAAGAATAAGCTTGGGAATGCCAGAAGAGTTATTAATTCTAAGCTGGGGCAATCCAAATAATGTTACGCAATCAGTTGGCAGTTGGGGAGTTCACAAACAATACATTTATGAAAGCAATTACGTTTATATAGAAAACGGAAAAATTACTTCGTGGCAAAGTTTCTAGCCAAAGCAAAATTAAAGAAGAAAGATATCATATTCCTAAAGCAGGACGGGGTTTGTAACCCCGTCCTCACGTTCAGTTCAAGTTTAAGAAATTGGGACATGAATAATTGGACGGGGTTGCAAACCCCGTCCAGCGCGAGGTGTTTTTAAGCTCGGCTCAGGGTGACTAGGAGTTTTTCTTACTCTAATCATAAAGCACCAAACCAATGTGGAAATTTATTATAGTTTTTATCATTTCGCTGATTATCACCCAAGTTTTAAATGTGTTTTTTGGGTCGGAAAAGCGGGCGGAGAATGTGAAGGAAGTTACTTATAAGGTTACGGCGAAAGATGGAATTATTGGGTGTTTGTCGAAAGAGAAATTTGCAGAGGCGGCGAATTATTATAAGAATAAGGAATTTGCGGCGATCAAAAAAATGTTGGATGATGAAGCGTGTTTTTTGTTTAAAAATGGTGAAGAGCTTACTGCTGCAAGCGATGCATGTTTAGCAAAGGATGCAGATGATGAGCTTTTTCCCTTTAAAACTTCGCGGTTGATTTTGTTGCAGCCTTATTTGCCGTGCTTTGCGGTGAGATAAATTAATTTAAAATTTTTCCGACTTCCGGTTTAAAACCTAATAATAAATCACGAATTGTAACTGGTTTTTTGCCTTGGCGTTGCAGAATTAAAGGTGTGATTGAGCCTTTTCCACATTGAATTGCCAGTTTTTCATCAAGAATTTTCCCAGATTCACCAAGCGAATTTTCATCTAAAATTTTGGCTTTAAAAATTTTAATTTTTTCATCGCCATAATTAAAAAATGCTTCGAGTGAGCCGTTTAAAGCACGAATTTTTCTTTCAATTATTTCCGCAGATTCAGTCCAATTAATTTTACATTCTTCCTTATCAATTTTTTTGGCATAACTCGCTAAAGCATCGTCTTGCTTGCTTAAAACCACATTTCCATCACGCAATTTTTTCAGAGTTTTAACTAAAATTTCCGCGCCCATTTTTGATAATTTTTCTGCTAAATCGGCGTAAGTTTCGCTACCATCCAAAGTAAATTTTTCCTGCACCATCATTTCACCGCTATCAACACCTTTATCCATTTTGATTATTGTAATTCCTGTTTCTTGATCTCCCGCCATCAATGGACGCTGAATTGGCGAAGCGCCGCGCCATTTTGGTAAAAGAGAAGGGTGAATATTTACGCAGCCAAATTTCGTGCCGTCTAAAATTTCCTGCGGCAAAATAAGGCCGTAAGCCACAACTACAGCGGCGTCAGCTTGTAAATCCAAAAATTCTTTTTGTGCTTCGGAATTACGCAAAGTTTTTGGCGTAATGACTTTTAAACCATGTTGCAAAGCCAATTGGTGAATTGGTGAATTGGTGATTTTTTGCCCGCGGCCCGCGACTTGCGGCTCGCGCGTGTAAACGGCAACAACTTCAAAATCAGGATCAGCGATTAATTTTTCTAAAGTGGGGCAGGCGAAATCTGGCGTGCCCATGAAGATAATTTTCATTTAGGATTTTAGATTTATGATTTAAGATTTAGAAAGGTTCCATTCAGGTTTGAACCATTGTAAAACGTTAAAATTTAATTCTTATAAATATTTTGAAAGTTAGAAAATTATTTTTGCTCGGGATTCTTATTGCTTTTTGCGCGGCATTTTTTGATTTACTCAGCAAAAGATATATCTTCGCAATGCTTGAAAACATTGCTCACACGCAAGGTTTGGAAAATCCTGAAATCAGGGTTTTTGATTTTTTCAGCTTAGTTTATGTCTGGAATCGCGGCGTTAGTTTTGGCATGTTTCACAGCCTGCAAAATAGCCAACTCATTTTTTGCATCGTCCAATTTTCAATCGCAATCATACTTTTTTTCTGGCTTTACCGTAATGAGAAATTGCATTTTACTTACGCTCTTGGTCTTATAATCGGGGGAGCTTTAGGCAATTTTACTGACCGTGTAAAAAATGGCGCAGTAGCAGATTTTCTTGATTTTCATATTGCTTCATATCATTGGCCGGCCTTTAATTTAGCGGATTCTTTCGTATTTATCGGCGTGATGATCTTACTTTTTGATGACCTATTTTTTAAGAAAAAATGAAAAAGATTTTTTGTTTAATCGCGATTCTTCTGGTTTCATCCTGCATTAATAATGCAAAAGATGATCCATTGATCGTGCCGCCAAATTTTGCTGAAGTGCCTGATGTCAACCATCCGGAACAACCAACAAATGAACAAAAAGAAGAAAGCGTCGCTAAACTTAAAGAGCTTTTGCTTAAAAGTGACGAATAATAACAACTCAAATAATTTATAAAAATGCTAAAACAATTTTTCATTAGTGACTCTTTCGCTCAAGAAGCTGCAACTGCTGCTGTCGCAGCTGGACCAGAATTTTCAATCACCAGTTTACTGCCATTAATCCTGATTTTTGCGGTGTTTTATTTTTTGATTGTAAGACCGCAAAGCAAGAAAATGAAAGAACATCAAAACACGGTTAATAATTTGAAAGTTGGAAATAAAGTTCTTACAACTGGTGGGATTGTAGGCGTGGTGACTGAAGTTTTGACTAAAGAAAATCAAGTTGAAGTTGAAATCGCTGATGGTGTGAAAGTGAAAATCTTGAAAAATTATGTGGCTGATTTGGTTAGAGACGAAGTTGTTAAAGCCAAAAAAGAAGTGACTAAAAAAGGTAAGAAATAAAATTTAGGATGAAGCAGCGCTTGCGTTGCTTCATTGCTATCGCGATAAGAAGAATTTTCGAAATAAATAATTAACAAACCAACAAAATCATGCTTAACTTCTCGAGATTAAAAATAATTTCAATTTTAGCAGCTTGCCTTTTGGCCTTGATTTATGCGGCTCCGTCATTTGTTGCGCATAATGAAAATTCACCAATCGCCAAAAAATTAGAAAAATTTTTACCGAATAATAAAGTTAGTCTCGGGCTTGATTTACGCGGCGGTTCGCAATTAATGCTGGAAGTGGATTTTGATTATTACATCAAAGAACAGCTCAATAATTTAAAAGATGAAATTAAAGCATCATTCCGCGACGAAGGTGTTCACGCAGTTCCAACCATCGCCGGCAGCAAAATCACTTTTTCTTTAAGCAATGAAGATGAACAAAAAGCTGCTAAAAAAATCATCAAAAAATTAAGCCGCGGTACTGATTTTGATGAAAATTCCGGAAGTTTTGAAGTTTATTTTTCTCCTGAAAGAATTCTTGAAACCAGGCAAAACCTGATCAAACAATCAATTGAAATCGTACGCCGCAGAATTGACGAAAGTGGCACTAAAGAACCAACCATTCAGGCTCAAGGCGAAAACCGCATTTTATTACAAGTTCCGGGTGTGGAAAATTCTTCAGAATTAAAATCAATTTTAGGCAAAACTGCCAAAATGACTTTCCATTTTGTTGATGACCAAACCTTTACCTCAGCTGCTCAAAACTATGTCGGTTCTGATTTAGAACGTATTTTTGATTATCAAGGCCGTTCATATTTAATCAAAAAAGAAGTGATTTTAAGCGGCGATTTATTGGTTGATGCCAATACAACTTATCACGAAGGCCAACCGGCAGTAGCTTTCCGCTTTAATGACGCGGGATCAAGAAAATTTGCCCAAATTACTAAAGACAATATCGGCAAACTTTTTGCAATTGTACTTGATGGCAGAATTATCACCGCACCAAGAATTAACGGCATAATTAACCAAGGTTCTGGCGTAATTTCAGGAAGCTTTACAACTCAGGAAGCAAATGAAGTTTCACTTCTACTCAGAGCTGGCGCACTTCCAGCGCCTTTAAAAGTTATTGAAGAAAGAACAGTTGGGCCATCTTTAGGAATGGATTCAATTAAAAGCGGAAGCATGGCAGCGCTTGCCGGGCTTGTGTTTGTAGCATTTTTTATGATTTTATTTTATGGATTTTTTGGCCTCATCGCCGATGTCGCATTGCTAATCAATATCTCAATAATTCTCGCAGTTTTGGCATTAATCGGTGCAACTTTAACCTTGCCGGGAATCGCCGGTATCGTGCTTACAATGGGCATGGCAGTTGATGCTAACGTGTTAATCTTTGAAAGAATTAAGGAAGAATTGCGTGAGAAAAAAAGCGTTTTTGTTGCGGTCGAACAAGGTTTTAATCAAGCTTTCCGCACCATTACAGATTCTAATATTACCGCTTTAATCGTGGCTTTTTTCCTTTATGTTTTCGGCAATGGCCCGGTGAAAGGTTTCGCAGTAACTTTATCAATCGGCATTATCGCTTCAATGTTCTCAGCCATTATTCTTTCAAGAATGCTGATCGCTGTTTGGCTCAAGAAACGCAGACCACAAAAATTGAATTTACTCTAGATGAATCTTTCGCGCCGTATCACATTTCTACTGCCTTTTTTTGCGGTTGGCTTGGTGGCGCAGAATTCCTGGGCGATACCATCGCTTAAAAAAGGTAAAGATACTTCCCCGCACGCTGTTTTAAAAGCTGATGAAATTGATGGTGATCAAGCAACCAAAACTCTAGTTGCAACTGGTAATGTTGAAATAGCAAAAGGCACCAGCACAATTTATGCTGACAAAGTTACTTATAATAAAAATGGCGGCATAATTCACGCTTTTGGCCATGTAAGAATTAAAGATCTTGAAGTTGGCAATGTGCGCGCCAGTAAATTGGAAATAAAAGATGATTTCAGCAGTGGAAAATTTTATGACACCAAGATGATTTTTACTGATGGTTCTTATTTAGATTCACCGGAAATTGACCGCCAAACTCCTTTCATCACAGTTTTACAAAATCCGATTTTTTCAATTTGTCCAAATCCGGAAATTGTTGAAAACAATGAATTGGCAGGCAAACAAAGAGATTTTGTTTCAATAAAATCACGAGTTACCACGATTGATCGCGAACAACAAGTTATGAGAAGTAGGGGCGGAATATTACGTTTTTATAATATACCTGTTCTTTACACGCCTTACTTACGCGTGCCGTTACAATCGAAAAAAAGAGAATCTGGTTTTTTAAATCCCAGCTATGCAAAAAGTACCAATCTTGGTTTGGGCATCAGACTTCCTTACTATTTCAACATCGCCCCCAACATGGATTTAACCGTAACGCCATTGATCGGGGTTAGTAACAACCAATTTATCATCAATAACGATCTGCGCCATTTTTCAACTTATGGCAATTATCAGGGCATATTTGAAATCGCTAATAACAAAATCACCTCCAATCTCAATACCACGGTGACTAATAGAACTAACAAAGAATATCGCTGGAACTTAACCGGAAATGGTATTTTTGATTTTACCAAAAATATTGGGTTGGATTTTATCGGGAATACAGTTGGCGATAAAGATTATTTGCGGGATTATCATTATAATTATCTCAACTACACTTTAACCAAAGTTAATCTTGATTACATCAAGGGCCGCGAATACCACGCCGTTAAAATAATCAGAATTCAGGAATTAGAGCCAACTTCAAATGAAGAAGCAGCGCCGCTAATTTTGCCGCAAATTGATTCCCACATCGAAACCAAGCCATATTTCTTTAAAGAAAAATTCGCTTTGACTTCCAACATGACTGTGATTACCCGTCAAGATGGTTTACAATATCGCCGCGCTACAATGACTCCGGAAGCTAATCTTCCCTTCAATCTTCACGGTAATCTTTTTGCGATTAATGCCCGCGCCCAAACAGATGCTTATTCTTTAGAAAATAATTTTCAGTTCACATCACGCACCAATGATTACGATAGCGTACAAACAAATGTTAAACCTGAATTATCAATGAGTTGGAGATTGCCTTTAATCAGAAAATCAGAGACCAACACTTTGATGATTGAACCAATGATCAACGTGGTTACCAGTACTTTTACCAAGAATTTTGCTAAACTTCCCAATGAAGATAGTAATGATTCAGAATTGAGCGTTAGTAATCTTTTTGTCGCAGATCGTATTTCTGGTTTTGATCGCAACGAATCCGGAAAGCGCGTAAATTATGGTGTTAAATCTTCTTTATTTAATAAATTTGGCGAATTCGGATTAACTATTGGACAAGGATATAGAAAAGAAGGAAACTCACAAGACGTTGTAATTCGTGGCTTCACAGATAATAATAAATCAAATATAGTTGGTCAGGCTTTGTATAAAGCAGTAAAATATTTTGTTATAACTTACTCATTTCAACTTAGTGAATCAAATTATAGTAATCAGGTAAACCAGGTTACAGCTGCCTTAAATTTAGATCGTTTTTCTTTTTCCAGTGACTATTTGTTAATCAGAAAAACCATTCAAAACCCCGATCAAAAAGAACAAATCAATCTTTCCGCTTCAATGAAAGTTACGCCAATATGGAAAGTCACGACCACCATGACTAAAGATTTGCAAAGCAGCCGTACTCTTTCTCGCGGCATCACGCTTTATCGCGACGGTTGCTGCACGATTTTTGGTTTTTCTGCAATTGAAACCAACCCCAGCAGTTTAACCAAACCACAAAAAACTTTTAATTTAAGTTTATCTTTCAAGAATCTTTAGGCGAAAAACAACCAATTAATTACGAGGAAAAAATGACAAAAGAAACCAACGACAATAATTTTCAAAAAGACGTTTTAGATTCTGCAATTCCAGTTCTGGTAGATTTTTGGGCACCATGGTGCGGACCTTGCCGCCAATTGGCTCCAACTATTGATGAATTGGCAAAAGAATTAGCTGGAAAAATCGAAGTTGTAAAATGCAACGTTGATGAAAATCCGGAAATTCCATCAAAATATATGGTACGCGGAATTCCGACTTTGATGATTTTTAAAGGTGGGAAAATCGTTGATACTAAAGTTGGTTCATTACCAAAATCAGCTTTGGTGGAATGGGTAAAAAGCAATTCATAAATGCTGGAAAAGCTTTATCTAAATAAACGCGAGATTTTAGAAAAATCGCAAAAATTTTTTCAAAACTCCAATTCGTTAATCCTGAAAATCGGATGCGAATTGGAGTTTTTTTTGTTTGAAGAAAATTCATCAAAGACCGTGAATCAAGACGTGAGAGATGATTTTATTTCTAAGTTACAAATTGAATTACCCAAAAAGTTTCCTTTAATTTATCAAATTGAAAAAGAGCAGGGCGCTTCACAAATTGAAGTTAAAACTGTGTTTACGCCAGATTTATCAAGCCTTTGCGAAGAATTGGAAGGCGCAAAAAATTTCATAAAAACTTTGGCAGTGCAAAAAAAAATAACCGCCTCATTTGCAGCGCAGCCTTTTATTGATGATTGCGGTAGCGCTTTGCAATTCAATATTTCGCTACATGAAAATGATAAAAATATTTTTGAATCTGATGAAAATATTTTAAAAAATGTCGCCGGAAGTTTATTGGAAATGACCAACCAGATGATGATTTTTTTAGCACCAAAAGAAGAAGATTATGCCCGATTTTCTCATGAAATAAATCACAATTTATTCAAAAAAGGAAAATTCACCGCACCAATAAATCTAAGCTTTGGCGGCGATAATCGAACTTGTGCAATTCGCGTTCCGTTTCAGAAAAATGGTAAACGTTTGGAGTATAGAATTGCAGCAGCAGATGCCGATATTTTTTTAGTAGTTGCGGCGCTTTTACTTGTTATTTCGAAGAGTGAAAAAAATCATCCACAGCAAATTCACGGCAATGCTTTTGATGGACAATATGAGGTTGCGGGATTTTGCAATAGCCTGAAAGAAGCGCAGGAATTTTTTGAAAAAGAAGATTTTATAAAAGAAAAATTTTTGGAGTTTTCTAATTCACGCTAGATCCTGAATCAATTTCAGGATGACGATGTTGGAAGTAGGAAGATAAGCTGGATGGGGTTTGTAACCCCGTCCTCATGTTCAGTTCAAGTTCAATTATTAGGACATGAACAATTAGACGGGGTTACAAACCCCGTCCAGCTCTAGTTCATCGAACAACAAACTAGAGTTAAAACCCTCTCATCTTATCCACCACGCCAATCGGCAACATAATATAATATTTCCCCTGACTCGCCATGTAATTCGCCTTATCTTCAGCTTCTTTTCCATGCCCGAAAAATATATCACCACGCACCGCACCTTTAATTGCAGTTCCTGTATCTTGCGCCACAAACAAGTGCGAATATTTTTCTTTCGATCCGCCTTTTTTAGTTAAGTTTGTATCAACCCATAATGGAAATCCGTAAGGAATAATATCGCTATCAACCGCTAAAGATCGCTCTGCAGTAAGCGGAACACCTTGAGCGCCGACAACATATTCACCATCAGCAAATTTAAAAAATGTATAAGCGGCGTTCATATTCATAACTTCATCCGCTTTTTCCGGGTGATTTCTGATCCATTCTTTCACACTTGCAGCATTCATGCTAGCGCGATCCAAGTAACCTTTATCAAGCATGTAATTACTCACCGCAGTAAATGGTTGATTATTTCTTCCGGCATAAGCAAGCCTTACTTCACTGCCATTTGGAAGCTCGATTCTACCTGAACCTTGAATATGCATCGCAAAAAGTTCAGCGCGATCATCAACATATAATAATTCCAGATTCTTGTCTTTTAGCGCCCCATTTTCGATTTCTTTGCGACTTAAATATGGATCAGTTCCTAAATCTTTTGGCCTGGCATAAACCGGATATTGATATTTATCAGTTTGAATTTTACTGCCTTGAAGCGACGCTTCATAATAGCCTGTAAACAATCCTTTGCTGCTTCCATAGCGGCTTTCAACCAAAAATGGTTTAAACCAATTTTCAAAAAAGTTTTTACTTTGTTTGGCATTCATGGTTTTTATCACCTGCGCAATATCGCAAACATCGCGAAAATCTCCCACCGTAATATCTCCAATTTGACCGCCAATTGAGCGGCTTTGCGCCATTCGAGAAAATTTATTGCAAGATTGAATCAGCGCCTGCAGCGCTTTTTTATGATCATCATTTTCCCATCCCGAAAGATCTTCGAAATCAACTTCAGTTAATTTTATATTACCTTTTCCACGAATCGTAACTTTTTGATTAAACAAGCAACCTTGCAGGAGTAAGAGGCAAGCGATAATAAAAAATCTGAACATGGGAGTTTTTTTGCAAGAAAATTATAAAAAAAATTATGGTTTAAGAATTAATATTTGTTTAAATATCTCAACCAAATAAAGTTATTTTATTCAAAATAATTTTTGCTTTCTCATCTTCTCACTTAATTTAAAAAAAAATGTCTCTTCAATGCGGAATCGTTGGCTTGCCGAATGTTGGCAAATCAACTTTATTTAATGCCTTAACTCAAACTGCCGCAGCGCAAGCAGCGAATTATCCTTTTTGCACGATTGAACCAAATATCGGCAAAGTAAATGTGCCGGATTTTCGTTTAGAAAAATTAACTAAAATTGCCGGTTCGCAAGAAATTATTCCAGCGCAAATTGAATTTGTTGATATCGCCGGCCTAGTTCGCGGAGCCAGCACTGGTGAAGGTTTGGGAAATAAATTTTTGTCGCATATTCGTGAAGTTGACGCAATTATTAATGTCGTTCGCTGTTTTGAAGATGAAAATATTACTCACGTTGAAGGCCAAGTTGACCCACTTCGCGACATCGAATTAATTCAGTTAGAATTAATTATCGCCGATATGGAAAGTTTAGAAAAACGCATTCCAACTTTAGAAAAAAAAGCGCGTTTAGATAAAGAAGCTGCGGCACAAATTGAAGTCGCCAAAAAAGTTTTAGAAGTTCTAAAAGATGGAAAAGCGGCGCGTTTGGCTAAAATAAAAGCGGAAGAAGAAAAGATTTTTAAAGAGCTGCAACTAATCACATCAAAGCCGCAGCTCTTTGTTTGTAATTTAAAAGAACATGAACTTGCCGGAAATAAATATTCTGAACTAGTTGAGAAATTCGGCAAAGAAAATTCTTACCAAGTTTTAAAAATCTGCGCCCAAATTGAAGCCGAAGTTGCCGGACTTGAAACTGATGAAGAGAAAAAAGAATTTTTAGAATCAGTTGGTTTGGAAGAAACCGGCTTGGCACAAATCATCAAAAGCTCTTACCATCTTTTAAATTTAATAACTTTTTTCACCGTCGGCCCCAAAGAATGTCACGCCTGGACTTTGAAAAAAGATTCCAGCGCTCCAAAAGCTGCCGGCGTAATCCACACTGATTTCGAAAAAGGCTTTATCCGCGCCGAAACAATTTCTTACGAAGATTACGTAAATTTAAATGGCGAAGAAGGCGCTAAAACAGCAGGTAAATTGAGGTTAGAAGGTAAAGATTACATCACGCAAGATGGTGATGTTTTTCACTTTAGGTTTAATGTTTAATTAAAAATATGACCGCTTTTCAAAAAAAACTCGAAGAAATAATCCGCGTTGATCACGCCGGGGAATTTGGTGCGAAGGTGATTTATGATGGGCAGATGGCGGCGTTGAAGATGAAAAAGGATTATGAAACTTTGGAAATCGTGAAGCACATGAAAGAGCAGGAAGATGTGCATTATGATTATTTTAACGCTGAAATTAAAAAACAAAAAATCCGCCCGACTTTAATGCAGCCGATTTGGAGAATAGGTGGATTTGCACTTGGTTTTTTCACGGCGCTGGCGGATAAAAAAGCGGCGATGGTTTGTACAACTGCGGTGGAAGAAACGATTGATGAACATTACCAAGAACAAATAAAACTACTGGAAAAAGAAGAAAAATTTTTAGATGAAAATCAAAAATCGGAAATCAAAAATCTAAAAGAGAAGATTCAGAAATTTCGCGATGAAGAATTGGAACATCGTGATATTGCTTACGATAATAATGCTGCGGAATTGAAATGTTTTACTCCACTTTCTGCATTTATAAAATGCACAACCAAGTTTGCGATTGCGGTTTCTAAAAGGATTTAAAATTTCAGGTCATCGAGCAAAGCACTGAAAGTGCGTCGTCGAGATGCTGGCTGGATGTGGCAAAATCGAGCTAGCATCTCGACGACGGCCTTACGGCCTTTGCTCGATGACCTAAAAATATTTTACTTGTCTCCATCCTCTTCAATATCACTCCCACCGCCGAGAACTTTGTAAAGAGTAATCAGATTTGCGATATATTCCTTTTTCGCACTCATCTGATCTTGCTTCGCCGTTAAGGCCGCAATCTTAATATCCAAAAGCGTTAATCCACTCGCAATTCCAGCTTTATGCTGATGTTCATAAATCGTCAAAGATTTTTCCCGCGCTTTCAAAACATCGTTATAAGCTTTTAACTGCTTAATCGCTGCATCTCTTGCTGCCAGTTCATTTGAAGCTTCACTAAACGCAGTTTGAATCGTTTTTTCATATTGCGCGATTTCGATTTTCTTCTCGATTTCGGCAACTTTCAAATTAGCAGTATTTTTGCCACCAGTGAAAATCGGCAAGTTAATTTGCGGCGTAAAAACCCAGGTTCTGGAATCAAATAGACTATTCATTTCACGCGAAGCATAACCATAACTTCCAGTTAAAGTAATAGATGGGAAAAAAGCCGCGCGAGCAGCGCCAATATTGGCATTTTTACTTTTCAAAACATGTTCAGATTGTTTAATATCCGGCCTTGAAAGCAGGGCATTTGAAGGAATATTATCAAGTAATTCTTCTTTGATTGTTATATCATTAATATCAGTCAATTTCGGCAAAGATTTTTCATCAAAAATTCCGGTTAAAACCATCAAGGCGTTTTTATCCTGCGAAACTAATTTAGCATAATTTTCGCGGGTAGAAATCGCGGCTGAAAGCAAAGTTTGAGCCAGCAATAAATCCATCGTGGAATCGATGCCATTCTGCAAACGTAATTCTGTATATTTATAACGCTGCGTTTGCGCCGCCAAATTTTCTTCGGCCAAATTTAAAATTTCACTATCGAGTAAAAACTGGGCGTAAGAATTGGCGGTTTCGCTGATTAAAGCGATTCTAGTCACGTTGCGAGCTTGTTCTGTGGCTAAAAAAGTTTCCAACGCGGCTTTTTTCAAGCTTTGCAATCTGCCGAAAAAATCAATTTCGTAAGAAGTTGTATTTAAATTAGCGCGAAATTGTTTTTTTGGAGTGAAACCGGCGAAGGCTCCGGGAACTCCTTGACGCGTTGTTGAAGCTGTCGCGTTAATTGTAGGAAAAAGATTGGAACGAGCAATTGCATGAGCTGCTTTGCTATTTTCGATATTGAGATTGGCGATGCGCAAATCGCGGTTATTTTCCAGTGCCAGCCTGATTACTCTTTGTAAATCGGGAGTTTCAAAATATTGATCCCAGGAAATTTTAGTGATTTTTTCTTTATTTTTATCTTCTTCCTGAAATGGAACCGGCGCTTTTGGCGTGGTATATTTTGGCGCCATAGTACAAGAAGTGAAGGCTGCCAAAGTGACAAATAAAGTTGGAAAATTTTTTGTTTTCATAAATTGAAATAGAATTTTTAGCTCATCGAGCAAAGCACTGAAAGTGCGTCGTCGAGATGCTAGCTCGGTGTTGCAACATCGAGCTAGCATCTCGACGACGGCCTAACGGCCTTTGCTCGATGACCTAAGCTTTAACTTTCTTAATAGTTTTTTTAGCAAGTCTTTGCACTAAAACGAAAAACATTGGCACAAATAAAGTTGCCACGAATGTAGCGGCGAACATGCCGCCCATTACACCGATTCCGATTGCTCTTTGGCTGGCAGAACCAGCGCCAGTTGCAGTTGCAAGAGGTGTTATACCAAGCATAAATGCCATTGAAGTCATGATAATCGGGCGGAAGCGCAATTTGGTTGCGATCAAAGTTGCTTCAACCATGTCGTGACCTTCGTCGTAAAGAGTTTTGGCAAATTCGACGATTAGAATCGCGTTCTTGGCGGAAAGTCCAATTGTGGTTAAAAGACCAACCTGAAAATAAACGTCATTGCTCATGCCGCTGAGTTGCGAAGAAATCAAAGCGCCGATAATTCCGAAAGGCACAACTAAGATTACGGAAAACGGAATCGACCAACTTTCATAAAGCGCAGCGAGCGATAAAAACACTACAATTAAAGAAATTATATAAAGTCCTAAAGTTTGTGAACCGGAAGTTTTTTCTTCGTAAGAAATTCCCGACCAGGCAAAATCAATTCCTTCCGGAAGAGTTTTGATCATTTTTTCCATTTCATTCATCGCGGTTCCGGTGCTGACTCCTGGGATTGCAGCGCCTTGAATATTTACTGAAGAAGTTCCGTTAAAACGTTCCAATTTTGGCGAACCGAAAGTCCAGCGGGCTGTAGAAAAGCTGCCAAATGAAACCATTTTTCCTTCTTTATTTCTGACATACCATTTTGTGATGTCAGTTGGATTCATGCGATATGGCGCATCAGATTGCAAATAAACTTTTTTGATCCGGCCTTTATCGAGGAAATCATTTACGTAAGTTGAACCCCAAGCGGTTTGTAAAGTTTGGTTGATATCCGCAATTGAAACTCCAAGCGCGGTGGCTTTTTCAAAATTGATGTCAATTTTATATTGCGCCATGTCGTTCAAGCCGTTGGGACGAACGCCGACCAAAAGCGGGTTTTTGGATGAAGCTCCAAGCAATTGATTTCTCGCGCCCATTAAGGCGTTGTGGCCAAGTCCGCCGCGATCCAAAAGCTGCAAATCAAAACCGGAAGCATTGCCAAGTTCACGAATTGGCGGCGGGAAGAAAGTAAAAACCATCGCATCTTTCATGGTTGAAAGTGCGCCCATCGCGCGGCCAGAAATGGCGGCAACTGATTGATCTGGTTTTTTGCGCAGATCCCAATCTTTTAAACCGATGAAACCAAAACCGGCATTTTGTCCGCGACCGGCAAAGCTAAATCCAGCAACTGTAAATAAATGGTCGATATTATCTTTTTCTTTTTCGAGGAAATAATTTTCAACTTTTTTCAAACTTTCCGTGGTACGCTCAAGCGAAGAACCGCTTGGCGTATTGATCATCAAATACATCATACCTTGATCTTCAGTTGGTAAAAATGAAGTTGGCATACGCATGAATAAAAACACTAAGCCACCAAGCATCACGACATAAATCATGAAGAAACGGTATAATTTGCCGATAACTTTATTAGCGCTGTTGGTGTAAAAATTTCTTACTATATCCAGTTTAGCGTTGAAGAAGTTGAAGAATTTACTTTCATTTAAAGTATGACCTTTTTTAACCGGTGTTAAAATTGTAGCGCAAAGGGAAGGGGATAGAATCAACGCTACCAAGACTGAAAGAATCATTGAAGAAACAATAGTGATGGAGAATTGGCGATAAATCGCGCCCGCTGATCCGCCAAAAAATGCCATGGGAATGAATACGGCGGAAAGAACCAAAGCGATACCAATTAAAGCGCCGGTAATTTGTTTCATTGATTTGCGTGTGGCATCAATTGGTGAGAGGCCTTCTTCACTCATAATACGTTCGACATTTTCAACAACGACAATCGCGTCATCAACCAGCAAACCAATCGCCAGAACCATCGCGAACATTGTCAGCGTGTTAATCGTAAAGCCCAAAGAAAATAAAATTGCGAAGGCGCCAAGTAATACTACAGGCACGGCGATGGTTGGAATTAAAGTGGCGCGGAAGTTTTGCAAGAAAAGCAACATCACTAAAAACACTAGAAAAATCGCTTCCAATAAAGTTACGAATACGCCTTTAATTGAAAGTTTAATGAATGGCGTTGAATCATATGGATAAACCACTTTTACGCCTCGTGGTAGAGTTTGGGTTAGTTCAGCCATTTTTGATTTTACGGCATCCGCTGTGTCCAAAGCGTTGGCACCGCTGGCTAAAATCACCGCCATACCCGAAGCAGGATGTCTTTTATAACGGGCGCTGGTGCTATAACTTTGTGAACCAAGTTCAACTTTTGCGACATCTTTTAAACGAACTTGCGCCCCGTTTTTATTAACGCGTAAAATAATTTTTTTGAAA
Source organism: Pseudomonadota bacterium (assembly GCA_040384945.1). Lineage (GTDB taxonomy): Bacteria > Pseudomonadota > Alphaproteobacteria > Rickettsiales > UBA1997 > UBA2645. The sequence continues at coordinate 72,222 of JAZKII010000004.1, read as the reverse complement.
TCATCAACCGTTTTTAATTTTGATTGCGAAGTGATTGTCGCATTTAACTGCTGGCCTTGCATCGCCGGAAGGCCGCCCAACTGGCCGGCAGAAACGTCGGCATTTTGCGCTTTAATTGCGGCGATAACATCCGCCGTTGTAATGCTGTAACCAAAAAGTTTATTGGGGTTTAACCAAATTCTCATAGCGCGCGGATTACCGAAAATCGTTACGTTACCAACGCCATTAATGCGCGAAATACTATCTTTAATATCAGTTAATAAAATGTCGCCCAGCACGCTTTCGCTGGTTGAATCATCTTCCGAATAAAGACCGATAACCACCAAAAAGTTATTATTGGCTTTTAAAACGCGCACACCTTGTTGTTGAACTTCTTGCGGAAGCAACGGCATTGCTGCCTGTAATTTATTTTGGACTTGAACTTGGGCAATATCAGGATCGGTTTTCGGCTCAAAGGTGAGGGTGATCATCACGTTGCCGTCTGAATCACTGGTTGAATTGAAATAGCGTAAAGAGTCAATACCAGTAAGGCTTTGCTCAATTACCTGCGTCACACTATTTTCTAGAGTTTCGGCAGAAGCGCCGGGCATTGAAGTTGAAATTGAAACTGAAGGTGGTGCGATATTGGGATATTGTTCAACCGGCATTTTAAGCAGCGACAAGCCGCCCGCAAGCATGATGATAATTGCGAGAACCCAGGAAAATATCGGGCGGTCAATAAAAAAATTGGACATGTTTATTTTTTCTCCTCGATGCTTGGCACTACAACTTCTACTGGATTTACTTTCGCGCCATCAGCAATTTTTTGGTAACCTTCTAAAATTACAACTTCACCATCTTCTAAACCTTCAATGACAACCCAATTATCATTATATGTTTGTTCAGCCTTGATTGATCTGGCTTTAGCAATTCCTTCTTTCACTACAAAAACCAGCAAATTGCCATCCGGCGTACGCATTGTAGCTTTTTGCGGAACGATAACTGCTTCAATTGGTTTTAAATGTAATTTACCGGTGACAAACATTCCCGGGATTAATTTTCCATCTTTGTTCGAAAAAGTGGCACGAAGACGCACTGAATCTGTACTTTCATCAGCAAAAACTTCTGAAAATTTTAAAGTTCCGCTATTTTTGTAAGTTGGGTCCTCAGTTAAAACCGTTACTTTAATTTCTTTTTGGTTACCAAGCTTAATCATGTCGCGCGTTGGTTGCGCCATATCAACATAAACCGGATCAAGTTGAGTAATTGTGGTTAAAACATCAGCCTGGTTTGTAGTTACAAGACGACCTTCAGTAATATTGGTTTTGCCGATATATCCTGAAATCGGTGCTAAAACTTTGCTATATTCCAAATTATTGCGCGCTGCTGCTGACGAGGCTTTAGCCGATTCGTAAGAGGCAACTGCATCATCATATTCTTGTTTACTAACTGCATCAAGTTCAACCAAATTTTGATAACGCTCTTTTTTTGCTTTCAGAGCTTTAAGATTTGCATCAGCAGTTTGTTGGGCAATTTTATAAACTGTCGGATCAATCTGGTAAAGCTGCTGGCCTTCTTTTACAAAAGAGCCTTCGATAAATTTTATCTTTCTAATAATGCCATCAACTTGGGGACGAACTTCTGAAATTCTTAGAGCCTCAACGCGTCCCGGCAATTCTTGCGTGAGTTGGATTTTTTGTTTTTTCACCGCTACAACATTTACTTCCGCAACATTTGCGCTTGCCTTCATCGCATTTGCTTGATTGTATTTTGGTTTAAATACTACAAAAAGCGCCGCTACTAATAAGCAAACAGCAATTATTGACTTCTTGTTTTTTTTGATTTTTTTGCGCATAGATTTTGTAAAAGAAAATGGGTGCATTTGAAACATGCATACATGAATGTATGTTTCAGTTTTAAGCGATTCAATATTTATTTGATAAATATTTTAAACAATATGTCCGACCAAAAAATAAAAAAAACCAGAAACCCCGAAGCGACAAAAAATGATATTCTCGAAGCCGCAATAAATGTTTTTGTAACCCGCGGTTTTGTTAAATCAACTTTAGAAGAAATCGCCACCGAAGCAAATGTAACGCGGGGCGCGGTTTATTGGCACTTCAAAAATAAACATGATATTTTTGAAGCTCTCCACGAAAAATTACACCAGCCACTCACTTCTTCAATCCTTGAAGACATGAAAAAAAATTGCGATGATTCATTGTGCCAACTCGAGAAGTTATGTGTGAAATTATTAGTCGATTTAGATAATGATCCAATGCGCAAAAAAATTCTGACCATATTTTTTTGCAAATGCGATTATTCCTGCGGCATGGAAGATATTTTAGAAAAACAGCGGGTTCAGAAACTTAAAAATATCGATTTATTTTCCAAATATTTCGAACGCGCCAAAGAAAATAAACAATTAGCCGAAAATGTTGAACCCAAAATCACCGCGATTTCATTGGCTTGCTACATGTCAGGAATGGTGATCGAATATTTAAGAAATCCGCAATTATTTAATTTAGAAAAACAAGCACCTTTATTAATAAGACAGTTTTTTGCGGGGTTTAGGAAGTAAAAGGTTTTTAGGTCATCGAGCAAAGGCCTTTAGGCCGTCGTCGAGATGCTAGCGTGATGTTGCAACATCGAGCCAGCATCTCGACGACGCACTTCGTGCTTTGCTCGATGACCTAAAAACTACCTAAGTTAAAAACTACAAAAATCTTTCTTTTAATTTCACCATTTCCAAACAAACCTTAGCTGTAAATCCACCCTTATCTTTTTGTTTTGGATCAGCTCTCACAATCGCTTGAGCTTCATTTTCAGTGGTAATAATTCCATAACCGATCGCCAGTTTTTCCTTAAAGGCTAATTCATTCAAACCGCGCGCGCTTTCGAGGCAAACATAATCATAATGTGTAGTTTCGCCGCGAATTACGCAACCGAGTGCAACATAGCCGGCATATTTTTTACTAGTTTCAGCAAAGGCGATTGCAGCAGGGATTTCAAAGGCTCCCGACAAAGTTACGATTTCATATTCATAGCCCGCAGCTTCCAATTTTTTAATCGCGCCGTCTAAAAGCATGGCAGAAATTTTTTCGTAAAAAACAGCTTGGACAATCAGAATTTTTTTCATTGTGTTTGAGGATTTTTTTAAAGAGAATTAATCACGTAAATCATTCTTAATTTTCATTTGATAAATGTTAAACATTTTCAACTTATTTTTATTCCTCTTCGCGCTTTGGATCATGTTTATGGTCGCGGGTGGAAATATTTCATGGCTTTACGTTTTCTTCGGAATATTGGCCTCAGCCATTGTCAGCGTTGCTTCTTACCGCATAAACATCATCGAAAAAAAAAGTGAATTACTTTATTTAAGCTTCGGTTTTTACCGCCATTTTTTTAAATCTTTTTTGCGCAATTTCTTTAGCGCCGTAAAACTGGTTGTAAAATTAGCAATCAGTAACCAGCCGCTTCATCCTAGAGTTTATGTCGTAAAACTTCAGGAAGAAAATCATTTTAATCCTGCACTTTTAATGTCGAGTTTCAATATGACCACCGGGCTTTTTTGCATTGGCATGAAAGAGCATGAAGTCTTTATTCATGCAATTGACGAAGCTTATTTCAAGAAATTCGATCTGCAAAAAGCTTATAAAAGTTTGAACAACGTGAATGATGATAATCTAGTTTAAAATGGAAAAAATCTTACTCGAAATTGAAAATCTGAAAGCCGAAATAGCCAAGCACGACGCGGCTTATCACACAATGGATGAACCGTTGATTTCGGATGCTGAATATGATGAATTAAGAAAAAAACTCGAAGAATATCGAGAAAATTATCCGCAATTTTTTGACCAAAAAAAAGAAAAAGTCGGTGGAAAAACTTTAGATAGTTTTTCTAAAATTCGCCATGCAAAACCAATGCTGTCGCTTGCAAATGGCTTTTCGCGCGAAGATATTTCTGATTTTATCGATCGCGTAAATCGTTTTTTAGGCCTCGATAAAAAAGATGAAATTGTAGATTTATTCAGCGCGCCAAATCCCAAACTCGAACTTTTCTGCGAAGTAAAAATCGACGGACTTTCTTTTTCAGCACGCTTTGAAAATGGTAAATTAATCCACGCCGCAACCCGTGGTGACGGCTTTGAGGGCGAAGATGTTACGCAAAATATAAAAGTTATCGCAGGTTTTCCGCAAGTTTTAAACAGCAAAAATCCACCAAAAGTTTTTGAAATTCGTGGTGAAATTTACATGGGTAAAAAAGATTTCTCAGAATTAAATATCAGGCAAGAAGAGCAGGGTGCTAAAATTTTTGCCAACCCTCGTAACGCTGCTGCTGGTTCGCTTCGTCAACTTGATCCAACAATTACCGCTTCCCGAAAATTAAGTTATTTTGCTTACGCAATTGGCGAATTTTCCGATGATTTTATTTGTAATTCTCAATCCCAACTTCACCAAAAATTGCAGGAATTTGGTTTTAAAGATGAACCTAATTCTCGGCTTTGCGCAGATATTAATGATGTGATGAAATTATATGAAGAAATCGCCGATTCCCGCTACCAGCTTGATTACGATCTCGATGGCATGGTTTACAAAGTGAATGATTTTGCGTTGCAAGAGCGTTTAGGATTCGTCGCTAGAAGCCCGCGCTGGGCGATTGCACATAAATTTGCGGCTGAAAAAGCTAAAACAGAAATTGAAAATATAATAATCCAAATTGGCAGAACTGGCGCGCTCACACCAGTTGCCGAACTGCGTCCCGTCAATATCGGCGGCGTTGTGGTTTCGCGCGCGACACTTCATAACCAAGATGAAATTGCCCGAAAAGATATTCGTGTTCACGATGTAGTTTTGATTCAACGCGCTGGCGACGTGATTCCGCAGGTTTTAGAAGTTGATTTGAGTAAAAGAGAATCCGATTCAATTGCTTTTATTTTTCCAAAAAACTGCCCGGTTTGCGGTTCGGAAATTGTTAAAAACGAAGATGATGTAATTTTGCGCTGCAATGGCGGATTATCTTGCGAGGCGCAATTAAAAGAAGCTTTAAAACATTTCGTTTCCAAAGATGCTTTTGACATTACCGGCCTTGGGAAAAAACAGATCGAGAATTTTTTTATCGAAGGAAGAATCAAAAGTTTTGCCGATATTTTTAAGCTCGAAGAAAATGAAAAAACTTCTGCAAATCCGCTTGCTGAAAAGCCAGGTTGGGGCGAAAAATCAATTGAGAATCTATTTTTGGCAATCAATCAAAAGCGTAATATTTCTTTGGAGAAATTTATTTACGCAATTGGAATTCGTCATGTTGGCGAAACAACTTCTAAAGTTTTAGCACAGCATTTTGCTTCTTATAAAAAGTTTATCGAAGTGATGTTAAAGCTGGCGAAACTTGAGTCGGCGCTAGATCAGGAAGAATATCAAACCTTTGTCGCAATTGATGGAATCGGTGAAAAAATGGCACAGGCGGTTTTAGATTATTTCCGCGATGAACGGAATTTAAAAATGGTTTTAGATTTGGAAAATGAACTGCAAATTGAAGATGCGGTAATTAAAAATTCCGATTCAAAATTTGCCGGAAAGTCGATAATTTTTACCGGAACTTTAGAGAAAATGACTCGCGCTGAAGCCAAGAAAAAAGCTGAAGATTTAGGCATGAAAGTTGTGGGTTCGGTTTCGAGTAAAACTGATTTTGTAGTTGCTGGAGCTGAAGCGGGATCGAAATTAAAAAAAGCAAATGAACTGGGGTTAAAAGTTTTGAATGAGGATGAGTGGTTGGAGATGAATAATGAATAGAAAAAGTTTCAGGTCATCGAGCA
>JAZKII010000004.1:12653-66417 GCA_040384945.1 Pseudomonadota bacterium | reverse complement strand
CGAGCTAGCATCTCGACGACGCGCCAAAAGGCGCTTTGCTCGATGACCTATAGTTTCTGCAGTTTTTGTAAATTTATAAATATTTAAATGCGCTATTTTTTTATTTCCCTAATCAAACTCTATCGCCTAATTCTTTCCCCTTTACTCGGCCAACATAAATGCCGATTTTCTCCGACTTGTTCCAATTACATGATTCAGGCAATTGAGAAAAAAGGGTTGATTAAAGGTTTAACTTTAGGAACATTTCGAATTCTTAAATGCCATCCTTTTTCAAAAAAAAGCGGCTTTGATCCGGTGAAATAATCCAATTATGTTTCAGATATTTTTCATTGCTGCTTACTTTGTTTTTTGCTCGTCGCTTCATGCTGCCCAAGATACTAATGCTAGTAAAACTCCGCAAAGTATGGAAGAAATTGCCGAAGATTTGAAGGCCAGAAAAGCAGCGCTGGAGCCTTTTGATCCTAAAAAAGTGAAGATTGATGTTGAGTCTTTGGGGCTTGACGATCTTGATAAAAAATCTGAAGCGGCAATAAAAAATCCGCCTGAAGTTAAAATTGCCGAACCAAAAGAGCCACAAGTTAATGAATTGCCTGCGGTCACTGCAGCTCCGACAATCCCGGCTAAAGCGAATCCGGAGCCAAATCCGATTGTTCCGGCGGCTGAATCAAGTAAAGTTGGAGCGCTTATTGACAAAGCTCAAAGCCTAAGTCCAATTTCCAAAATTCAGAATTTCTTAAATAAAAAATCCAATAAACCTGAAGAAGAAACTATTATTGCACCGCAAAAATCCCCGAAATCCAAAACTGAAAAATATATTAATTCCGCCAAAAAACAAAATTTGAAAAAGCGCTTGGCTGCTGAAAAACAAAAGAAATTGAATGAAAAAAAGCGCGAAGAAAAATTAAAAAAACTGCAAGATTTGCGAGCAAAATATTTAATTCAAATCGAGAAAAATTCTTCGCAATTATCGGATGAAGATTTTGATGAAAGTGATGAAAAAATAGTTCCGCGCCCCAAAGAAATTAATCGTTTTATTAGTGATGAATTGCCGGCAGCACCAATTTTAAATCGTTATCGCACGGCGGATAATCTTCATATTCCGCTAGTTCCAACAATTCAGGAAAGAATCGAAGTTTTATTTAACGCCATTTCTTCCGGCAGTGTTTCATATTTCAACAGCGCATTTAAAGATGTAGAAAATTCGAACATAAGAAATCAAAATGGTGACACTATCTTAACTTATTCTGTACTTTTACAAAAACCGGCTATCATGGCTTCAGTGCTTGCTAAAGGCGCTGATCCAAATCTGCCGAGTGGCCTTGGATATACCCCGATTGATATTGCAATTGAGATGCTCGATATAAAAGCACTCGAACTATTAATCGATAACAAGGCTGATCCCAAATATATTGACGCTTTTGGTAGAACTTACCTGATGCATGCATCTCGCGTTGGCTTTTTGCCGGCGGTTGAATTGTTTGTTTCAAAGGGCGTTGATATTAATGCGATGGATAATGACGGATTCACAGCACTTTCAATTGCATATCGCCACAAAAAAGAAATTGTGGTGAAATATCTTTTGCAAAATGGTGCTAAAACCTGGATTGAAAAACCTTATGATCCTGGTGATCAATCATTAATTAAAGAATTAGAAAACCGCTGGAATTAGCGTGTTTAGATAAGTTTTATAACGAAATATAAAGTTGACAAAATGATTAAGAAAAATTTTGCTAAAAAAAGCCTGTTATTGCTTGGAGTTTCTTCTGTTGCCCTAACAATTTTTTTCAGCAGCGAATCAATCCGCGCTCAAATTCAAGGGCTTTACGACAATTCAAATAATCAGGTTGTAGGAGTTAGTGCCCTGATGTCGGCAGTTACCAGCAATGATGTAACCGGCGTAAAATTTTTCAGCAAAGCGGGCAGGGCAACTGTAAATCAAAAAAATGTTGGTGGTGCAACCGCTTTACACATGGCTTGCCGCGAAAAGAATTTTGAAATCGTAAAAATTTTAGTGGAAAATGAAGCTGACGTAAACGCCGTTGATAATGAAGGCTGGACTCCGCTTATGCGCGGCGCTTTGGCTGGTGATAAAGATATTGTAGATTTGCTTTTAATCAAAGGTGCTCAAGCAAGCAGCATTAATTCATCGGGTGAATCAGCAATCCTTCACGCCGCAATGTCTGACTGCTCAGACTGTTTAAACTCGATGTTTGAAAAATATAATTTCATCAAATTGATGGATGTAAGATTGTTAAAAGAACAATTGACTGAAGCTTTTGTTATCGCCAGAAATCGCGAGAATCAGCCCGCTCAAATTATTCTTGAGGCTTATCTTGATCGCGTTGTGAAAATGGGTTCATTTATGGAATCTGATACTAGCGGTTTAACTGCGGCACAATCGCAAAGAATTTTTAGATTCACTTCACCAGAAGGCAAATCGCAACAATTTAGCGAACCAGTGCCGATGATTGCTAAAGGATCTCCTTCTACTGCAATTGTAACCAAAAGATTTAAATTGGTTTCCGGCGAAAATGGTAAATCGCTTCATGATTATACTGAACAAAACCCAAATGCGATTTCAATTGAGAAGCCAGGCAGCACGCAAAATTATGGCGCAGTTAGATATAAGCTGGTAGCACCAGCTGGAGCAGCTAATACAGAGGTTGCTAAAAATGCCGTCGCCAATGATCAGATTAAAAAAGACAAAAGGGTGATTTATTTACTTAAAACTCCGGCTGGCGATAAATCTGAAGTTGCAAAAACTGCTGCAGCTCCGCAAGCTGTTGCTCCAACTGTTGTTCCAGCGATAGAAATCGTTCCGGAAGTAACTAAAGAAGAAACATCTGAATCTTCATCTTTTAAATTTAATAAAGGTGAAACAGGGAAGGTTGTAAAACACAAAAAACCGAAAAAACCGGTTGTTAAAAAAGTTGAACTTCTTGCTCCAACTCCACAACCAGTTATAATTGCTCCACCAGCTCCAGCTGTTCAACCTGTAGCGCCAAAACCAGCTCCTGTTCCAGCGCCAGCAGCAGTTAAAGTTCAAACTACTACAACTGTAACACCAGTTGCGGTTCCGCCAGCTCCGGCAAAACCAACAGCTCCGGCACCAAAACCGGTTCCTAAAGAAAATGACGATAAATCAATAATTATCGATTTATCGAACTCATCTAAATAATAAGCTTACTACAACAAAGAAAAAAATCCCGACACGAAGTTTTAAAAAACTTTGGTCGGGATTTTTTTTGTTATCTATACTTCAAGAAAAATTTCTATTGATAGTCAAATCAGAAAATGTTCTAAGAAATTCAATATTTTATTAATCATTTTATATAAGCATGTCTAGGCCGGATCTGTTAAAAATTCATCCCGAGCAAGTTAAATGGAAATATTTTTATTTAGATCAAGAAGATGGAGAAATTAAACATTGTACCCAAGCCGAAGAAATTCCCGCCTTTACCAGAAAAGATGGATCAATAGTTGAGCGCAACAAAGTTGCAGTTTTAACCACTTCACTTTGCTTTATTGAGAAGCCGAAAGATCAAACCCCGAATAAGATGCAAAGCATTGTTGAAACCGCTCTTAATTATAAAGGTCGCCCTTCCGAATTTTGTATCGCTCTTCCTTATATTGATGGCCATGAACAATATTATGGAATAAGAGAAAAAACACCATACAGCGATATTGTGGTGCATAATAATTTTAATCCTCACAGTGGAATTGGCTATATGTCACCTAAAGCTGGCGCTGCACAAATTGCTAGCGCGATTGAAAATGGTTTCCACATTCATTGTATGGCCGGTGGCGTTCAAATTGAGCCAAAGCTTGAATTGGTACGTGATTATTTCAGAGTAAAACCTTTACCAGAAAATCATAAAAGACGAATTATTGCCGGATTTTCTGACGGCTCAGAAAACCAATTTGGCTTAAGAGAAATTGTTGAATATATTCATGCTGGAAATGCCGGAAAAACTTTTTCAACAACTTGGCCAACAGCACCAGAAAAGGTTCAAGAAATGATCGAAATTTTTGAAGAGAAGAAAGATCATCCACTACAACGAGTTTTAAATTGCGAAAATTCAGCGACTTACAATCAAATAAAAAGCCGATATCAAGAAGGTGATCAAGTCAGGTTGCATACTTATTTTCCTCGCCAATTGCTTTCCGCGATCGATTCACCTTATCGTCCTGATTTTGCCGGAGAAAAATTAATCCTTGGTTTGGAAGGTTATCTCCAATCTGAAACCGGATATAATGCGTCCGAAGTTTTAGAGACTGCTTTACAAAGTGGCGTGATCAAGCCTGAGCAACTAATTGCAGTCGTAGTTGAAAATATTGTTGTCCAAGAAGATGAAATGAGTGTAAGAAGAATTGATGGATATATTCCTGAATATGAAATGCTTACCAGATCTGAGAAAGACAAGATTTTAGGAATTTTGTGCAAGAGAAATAATTTACCAAAAATCAGCGTTGATAAAGAAGAAGATTTAATCGGTGGATATATTATTCGCGCCAATAGCGCTTATAATAATGAAGTTGCGAGAATTAAAGAAGTTGCCGAAAGATATGGAATCCCAACCATACTAGGCGGAGAGGTCAGGGCAGGTCATGCTAAAAATTTTATTATTCAGCCGAATTATATTTCCGGCATTGAATTTGATGATCGATCACAGGCAATTGTGGTTAATTCATTAATCAGAAATAATGCAGAAGTTGCAGAAATTCCGAAAAAAAATTTGCCTCACACAATTACACCAAAAGTTTGGTATGAAAAAAGTTTTGTGATTCCCTTGTCGTGCGAAGATTCCGTAGTTTATCTTGGCGAAAAAGTTAAAGAAAATTATCCTTATTCAAAAAGAGTCACCGCTCCAGTTACACAAAGCGAAGATTTGAATCACAAATTTTCAGAATTACGCATTATGGCTATGAATGAAGCTGGCCAAGCCTTTTTAGAAAATGAAGAAAATCTCGAATTTGATATTATTGCCGGAACTGCCGGAAATATTTCGGAAAGAAGATTAGAAGAATTAAACGGCAAAGGCCTTCTTTGTATTTTGCCGCATCGTGTTGAAGGTAAGGGCGTTCACCAAAGTTTCGATCATCCGAAACTTCATAATTCAGGAAGGTTTGGTGCTTCTGATATAATTGAACCAATTGATGACTATCAAATTCCATTCGTAATTTTAGCCGCGCAAGATTCGCATATTCACAATGAGCGAACTCTAAGACCAATCTTAAGAGATCTTAATCCGCAAGTACCTGTGCTTGTAACTACAAATCTTTCACAAGAATTTTTGCAAGATTTGCCCGCTTTATTTGAGGCCAGAATTAATATTCAGGAAATGCAACATCCGCTTAGAAAGCTTGATAATCAAAGGCTTCCAGCTTGTAAACATCAAGGCCAAGAATTATCTGTTCACATTATTACCAGTAAAAACTCAGCCAAAAACAGTCCGAAAGCACTTGAATTACTAGGACCAATCGCGTGGGAAACTCAAAGACGTTTGATTGAAGACTTGTTGAAAAAGAAGGATGCTACAACAGTGCCATCTGAAATGGATACCAGCTGGCTTGAAACCGAAATGAAAAAACGTTCATCGCTAGATCCTGAAGAATTTGGAAATACCAATAAGACCAATGATTATACTGCGATGATTTTGGAAGATAAAGATGGGAATCCATTATCCGCGATGAGCTTTACGATTAATGACGAGAAAACAAAAATGTTAATTGATGAAGAAGGTCGAAAGGCAACCAGTATATTTTTTGATCTTTCTCAAACTGTACCAGAATATAGCGGGCAGGGGTTTCTTAAATTGATGCGCGGATTTTTACTTCCCCAAATTTTGGAACAATCAGGATTTTCCGGTAAAGCTTATTATTCTAATTCAATGAAAAGAATGAAAGTTACCAATCCTCTAACTAAAGAATTGGTTTATGAAAATATGCCTAATTTTCGTACTCATGGAAAAATTTTTGATTTCATAAACCCACAACAAACCATCATTTTTGAAAGATGGCGCAACATCGGCCAAACACAAGATTTTTCTCGAGAAGGTGATCATGGAACTCCGCTATCTGATTTTTTGAATAATGGTGTTCTTAATCAGAAAGCTCTTCAAACATGGATGGAACAAGCTAAAAAACAGCATCCGGAGAAAAAATTAGAAGGCTGTTTTATGTGCACTAGAGTTGATGATTTAAGCGAGTTGGTACAAAGATCCTCAAAAACACTGCTTACAGCAGATGGTCAAACAATTACAAAAACTCCGGGACAAATGCCATCTGCAAATAGCGGATATTCGGTTGTTAATACACAGAATCTACACGGCCGCTCCGATCATTAACATGATCATTAACATATTTTCAGTAAACGATCAAAAACCGAATCGAGAATAAGTTTTCCGATTAATCATAAATAAACCCTGAAGATGAACTAATCTGAACTAATCTGAATCGACCCAAAAGAACTGATCCAAAAATTATTTAAAAAACTTCTAATCCTAACTCCACATAATGGCTATTATGTAAAACTATATTATTTGAGTCCAGAAATACGTGGCTCTAGCTCATTTACCTAAATTCATAATATTTTAGTTAAAGGTTTTTGACTTTTTATTTTAGCTTTTGTTAAAGTGCCCCTCCCAAAATTTTACTTTTTAGATTTTCTACTTTGGGTTTGGTCAAGAAATTTTAGGCAATAGCTTAAATTTCTTGGCCAAATTTTTTGGACAAAATTTGAACTAATTTTTGGACAAGATTTTTTAGGACAAATTTCGAGAAAGATTTTTTGACAAAACTTTTTTTTAAAAAGATCAGATCTTTAGTAGGATTTTATTTTTCTACGTTTTAAATTTACTTCATCTTCTTGGTTTATTTACGATTTGCCAAAAATCGAAAAACTTAAACCTACTACCCATTTAAAGATTATTTTTTAAATGCCTCTGTGGCGGAATTGGTAGACGCGATAGACTCAAAATCTATTGTCCCCTGGGACGTGTCCGTTCGATTCGGATCGGAGGTACCATCTTTTTCTTCTCTATTAAAAGTGCTTCATTTTGCTGATTTATTTAAAGCTGTTTTCCTTGGAATTGTCGAAGGATTAACAGAATTTATTCCGGTTTCATCAACTGCGCACTTGTTGATTTCTTCTTATATTATCGATTTCCAAACCATCAAAAACAGTCTCTTTGAAATCGTAATTCAATTCGGCGCTATCCTTGCGATTTGCGTGATTTATCGCCAAAAAATTCTCACAGTTATTTGTAATTTAAAACAAAAAGAACAACAAAAATTCACGCTAAATCTGATTTTATCTTTCCTGCCTGCAGCCATAATTGGCGGTCTTTTGCATAAATTTATCAAAGAATATCTTTTTTCAAATTTGGTGATTGCATTCAGCTTAATTTTAGGCGGCATCATCATGATTTTAGTTGAGAGAAAACCAAAAAAATCAGAAGTTGATGATGTTAATAATATCAAACCGGTTTCAGCTTTTTACATTGGATTATTTCAATGTCTGGCGATGATTCCCGGAGTTTCAAGATCAGGCGCAACTATTATTGGCGGGCTTTTGCTCGGATTAAACCGCAAAACTGCGACGGAATTTTCTTTCTTTTTAGCAATTCCAACAATTGCTGCGGCGAGTTTTTATGATCTTTTAAAAAATTCTTCTGAGCTTACCGGAGCAAATATTGAACTTATTTTGATTGGACTTTTATCAGCTTTTTTTTCAGCGATTTTGGTGATAAAATGGTTTATTACTTTTGTTAGCCGCCACAATTTTATTCCGTTCGGTGTTTATAGAATTGTGCTGGGAGTTTTGGTTTTGGTTTTTATTGCTTAACCTACTCTATTTTATTCACGCTACTTAATCCTAGCGCTGGACTGGGTTTGTAACCCAGTCCACATTTTCAGTTCAATTTAACTTTATATGAACGTGAGGACGGGGTTACAAACCCCGTCCTGCTCAAGGACCTCGTCCTGCTCAAAAGTGCTGTACTCGATTACTATAACCCTTCCCTACTTAAACTTCGGCCCTTCAACCCAAACCACAATCGACTTTCTCTCTCCCTTCGTCACTGGCGTCACACGATGCAAAACAAACGAAGGAAAAGCAATAATCCGCCCTTTCTTCATCTCAATCGTCTGCGCTTGACTTTCCTGCGCTAAAACAATCTGAAAATCTCCACCTTCAAAATCAACACCTGGTTCATTCAACAAAAACGTTAAAGATAATTTCCTGGTTCCGGTTGTATTTGTTGGCAATTCATCGCCCATAAACATATCTATATGCAAATCATATTTCCCTAGCTGCGAACTTTTATACTGCGAATATTGGAAAAAATCATAACCATCCAAATCAAAATTATAAAAATCACTATTCATCTTTTCGATCGCCCAGTTTAAGCGTTCAAAAATCCAGTTATTTTCTTCATTTGGATTGTGAAAATTTACATTTGATTTTCGGATCGTTTCATTCAATGATCTGTCACTTCCAACAGTTGCAGTTAGAAATTCCTGTTTTTCGCAATATTCAACAACACGCGCAATTTCTTCCTCATTAAAAACATCATCAAAGTAAATGTGTGAGTAAGTTATATTCGCTCTTTTATATGAATTATTGGAAATTTTTTTCATAATTAAAAAATATCGTTTTTTAAAAAAATGTCGCAAGACCATCAAAACACACAAGAAAAATTTGCGATCCGCTTCGGTCTCGGCGCTATTAAAGCGGTTGGTTTTGGGATGATGGAAACTGCAATTAAAGAACGTGAAGTCAACGGAAAATTTGCCGATATTTACGATTTCGCCGAACGCCTTGACCCGCGTTCAATCAATAAAAAATCAATCGAAGCCTTAGCCAAAGCCGGCGCATTTCAAGACTTGCAAAAAAACCGCCGCCAGGTTGCAGAATCTTTTGAAATACTTTCCGCCTACTCTGCTCAAAAAACCGAAGCCGCAAATTCCAACCAAATGAGCTTATTTGGCGGCCTTCCAGAAGCTAACGCCAAACCTGAATTAAAGAAAACTGAAGATTGGACAAAAATCGAACGCCTGCAAAAAGAGTTCGAAGCCTTCGGATATTTCTTAAATGAACACCCGCTGGACGACAATGTTTCCGAGTTAAAAAAACGCGGCGTAATTTTTTCCGACAAACTCGAACGCGATGAACTTGAAGATAATAATTTAGTAAAAATGGCCGGCGTTGTCGCCGGAAGTAAACATCGCTCCGGCCCACGCGGACGCTTCGCTTACATGACAATTTCCGATCCTTACGGAATTTTCGAAGCGATGATTTTTGATGAAGCTTTAATCACTTCCGCCCGCGATATTTTAATTGATGGCAGCGTTATCGCGCTGGAATGCCTGATTAAAAAAGATGATGGCGGTGTTAGAATTTTAATTCGCGAAGTAAAAAAACTCGAAGAATTTATTCAAAATACCAAAGCCCAGGACAAGGATTTTGAAGACATAAAAAAACAACCAGCGCGCAATAATTATAATCGCAACGGCAATAATGGTGGCGGCTATAATCAACGCCCTGCCCCATCTGGCGAATCTAAAGCCCCAATTTCTCAACAACAAAGTGAACCAGTAATTGTAAAAAAAGTTCTGTCAAAAGTTGAAATAATAATCAAAAACCGCGACCCACTTTTCAGCATCAAATCTTTTCTCTCCCAATATCCCGCACCAATCAACAGCGAAAAATTCACCAAAGTTTTTTTGGTCATCGCCGCCGATAAAAAAATTATCAAAGTCGAATTACCCCAAAATTATTTCCTCGACGAGTCCGATGTTTCCAAGCTGCGCCGCATCGAAAAAATAATTGACGTTGAATCAATTTTGTAACTTGTAATTGATGCGAGATGATTTTGAAAAATAATTGATGTAGGACGATTTTGTAACTTGCATTTACGTTTCACCCTCTCTAAGTTGCGCCCCTCTTCAAAAAAAGGTTCTTTCACTTTTTGTCATATCGCGGGGTAGAGCAGCCCGGTAGCTTGTCAGGCTCATAACCTGAAGGTCGTTGGTTCAAATCCAGCCCCCGCAACCACTTCCCATTCCAGTAAAGTTTTTTTAAGTCCATCTAAGCCTTGATTCTAAAGGCTCCAGACCGCTTCCTTAGTCCAAAGAAATCCAGCCAAGTTTAGTAAAATCTAGATTTTTTTCATGTACAAAGTAATGTACAAAATTGTACATCCAAAAACTTATACATGAAAAAATGCCTAAGATTAATCGCAAACTTACTGATCGAGAAATCAGAGAAGCTAAACCAAAAGACAAAAAATATTTCCTGTTTGATGATGGGAACTTAAGGCTTCTCGTAAGACCGAGTGGTAAAAAGGTTTGGCAATTGCCGTATAAATTTGATGGTAAGAACAATATCTTCACCATAGGCGAGTATGGAACTGAATCGCCAAAGATCGGCTCTGCTCAAGCGAGAGCGATTAGAAATGAAATAAAAGAGTCGTTAAAAGATGGCATCAACCCAAACCAAAATAAGAAAAGTAAAAGACAGCGCAACATTACCACTTCAAAAAATACATTCCGCCTAATCGCAGAGGATTGGTATACCCGCCAGAACTGGACTGATAAACATGCTAAGAATATCAAAAGCCGTTTAGAAAAAGATGTATTTCCGGTGATTGGTGATATTTCTATCAAAGAAATCAGCGCCGCTCACATTGTTAAAATTTTACAAGATATCGAAAGCCGCGGATCAATCACGGTTGCACAAAGAATTAATCAATATTGCGTTGAGATTTTTGAATATGCGATTTCGTCTTCGCTTTGCAGTGAAAATCCCGCCTTGGGACGCGCCAGAATTTTAGGACAGCACACACAACAAAACCGCAAACATATCAAAGACAAAGAGCTGCCAGATTTTCTGCACAACCTTTACTCGTACGACAAGCTCAACCTCAGTGCTCTTTCAATTAAATTGCTGCTGCTGACTTTGCAAAGACCCGGCGAAGTTCGACAAGCCAGATGGGAAGAATTTAATCTCAAAGCAAAACTTTGGCACATTCCGCAAGAACGCATGAAGATGAGGCGTGAACACCTTGTGCCACTTTCAACACAAGCAATCGAAGTTTTAAAGACTATCCAAAACATAAGCAGAAATTATGAAGTGCTATTTCCAAGCGCCATCAGCACCAAACGCCCGATGTCTGATGTTTCGATGATCAAGATGATGAAAAAATTCAGCGAAGGAAAAATGACTCCACACGGCGTGCGGCACTTAGGTTCAACTATCCTAAACGAAAATGGTTTTAAAGGTGACTGGGTTGAGCGCCAACTTTCTCATATTGAAGAAAACAAAATTCGTGGTACTTACAACAAGGCGGAATATCTGACTCAACGCACAACCATGATGCAGTGGTGGGCGGACTATTTGGATAAGGTCAAAGAATAACAAACCAGCGAAGCCATCAATGTATAACTCATTTTTTGCAAGGTTTTTGTGCCACATGATTTTGCAAAACTTTATCAACACAAAGACAGCAACTTATGTCACCTATATTCACCATGGAAAACTTTTTAAAAAATCACGGATCCAATCTTCATAAGATTTTTGAAAGAACTCCACTTAATCACCAATTCAATTTTGAAAACCAACTAAGCCTTTTAAAAACTATCGACGTTGAAATTCGCTTCACCCAGAAAACTCTGCAAGAAATGGGTGACGAAAATTTGATCAAATCCATTTATCAAGCGATTTGCTACTCAAACTATCTCGAGTCCATTGAACAAAAGCGCAATATTATATCAAACGGCGACTTCTTCTCGTATGAGCTTTTACAAGACTTTATGGAAAGATTAACCAATCACCAAAATCTCTGCCAAAGAGACGGTAATCTTTACGAATCGCGCACCAGAAACGACATACGTTTTTTTGCCGAAGGCAAAAGAATTGGAGCTTTTATTGAATTTCTTAACAAGACCGGCTTTGACAGCAAAAAATACAATTACAGCTATCTCTTTCTAATTCTGCTTTGGGTGAAGCTAGAAATTTTGATGAGCAAACTAGATGGTTTTGTGAAGGTGATCCGCCAAAACGGAATTGATATTCACTTGATTCAAGATCCTAAAAATCTGGACGCAGATTTGGTTTCATTTCTAAATCTTGATATAATTTCCAGCTACAAAGAGTGCCTAAATTGCTATCGCGCCTATCACTATCTTAACCCAATGTTTGTTCATAAAGAATCTGAAGCGATGCAATTTTTTGCCAGCCTGAGCAGAAAAGACATGATTAAAAAAACTCAGAGAAAAGGCTGCGAAAAAACAAATATGGCAAGAAGACAAGAAAATGAAGCCTTGGCGTTTTTCTGGCAAAAGTGCAAAATTTCTGAACCAGAAGCTTTGCACAAAGCAATATCCGCAGCAATATTTGGAGCGGCCAAGAAGCGCGATCAAATTGAAAGCAACGCTGTGATAAAAAAATTGAAAGACGAAATAATAAATCTAGGCGAAGAAGAAAAACTAAAAATCTTAGAAAGATCACTGCAGCTTACAGAAAACAGCATTCCAGACCGAGTGCGTCGCTGGCTTTTAAAAGAAAATTCCTGATTTACTAGTAACTACGAATCGACGAACTAGCCAAAATAAAGACCTAAAGTTTTATTAGTTTTTGAAAACTCCGCGCGAGTTCTTTCAAAAACTAATAAACTCTAAACATGACAAACCAAACCACCCTGCCAGATGTTGGATTCATCCGGCTTAAAGATTTGCTAAAAATTATCCCCGTCAGCAAATCGACCATCTATTCTTGGATCAAACAAAATAAGTTTCCCAAGCCTACCAAAATTAACGGAAGCCGCGCATCCGGCTTTTGCATTCATGATGTCAAAAAGTTTCTTGATGCCTTTAAGCCATAGAGGCAGCCACACAAATCAATATCAAATTTTAACAAACAAAATTTACAAACTATGAAAGAACTAAGAAATCAGATGCTCTCGGTTAAATTTAGCAAACCAGAATATGAATTTATCATGAAGAAAGCTAACGAGGAAGGCTTAACGCTTTCTGACTTTATGCGGAAAAGAATTTTTGAAAAAAGACCGGAGAGAAGTAAACTATTTGAGGAAAGAGTAATGAAGCTTATCGTCACTATTGCCGCTTACATTCAGTTTATCAGCGAACATCAGATGACCGACGAACAATTTGGAAAATTCAGGTCTGAAATAAATGAAATGCGCCGAGAATTTGGCATGACTGAGCTGGAGTAAAACTCAAAATGTACCGCCATCAATTTAGGTTGGTGGCGGTAACCTACGCTTTAACTTCTACTTGTAAAAGATATAACTCGCTTACAGTAGTCTAGCAAAGTTTGGTCATTAATGATTTCTGTTGCATAGGCAGGATTAGAATCGTGATGAAAATGGTTAGCGTATTCTATCAATAACTTTAATTCATTAGTATCTAATTGACCCAAAATAGCAGAACCATTTTTCAGAGAATTTAAACATTTTTCATGAAATGGACCAAGCATACTTCCTGGCGGAAAATATGCAGGATATGAAACTCGTAGAAATGCCTCAATCATTGGTCGTAAGGCTACAGCAACTTCACTTTGCTTATTAGGATCCGCAGGTCCAGCTAAGATGTAGGAAGATACAAGTTCGTGACGCTTGTCATGTTCAGTAATACGATCTCTCTCAATATCCCACAATTCAATTACAGATGAGTTACCGGAGCGAATAATATGTAGAGAGCTTCTTGGAATATTTTTTATTTTCTTTTTTGCATCGTCCCAGAGTTTGCATAAAAAAGGCTTGGTATGTGATAATACAATAACCTGTTTTACACGACCAGCTAGTTTTATTATCTCATTTATCGTAGCCAGAGATCGATGCTCATCCAGACTTGTCATAGGATCATCAATAACTACAATCTTTTGAGTAAGGCTTGGATCTTTATCTAGAGAAGCAAAGAAAAATGCTAATGCTAAAGTATTTCTATCACCAGCACTTAGGGTATTTTTGAATGACGGACCTGACTCAGAACTTACTGGCACAGAAGTCTCATTTATCAAAACATTGTAGGTACAAGAAGTTCCTCCTCTAGTATTCTGAGATGCCATACTATGCAAACGAAAACCAGCTATAAATTGATGAAGGTAACTATTTATCGCTGCCTCATATGTTTTAAAAATAGTTAGACGATAAGAATCTAAATCTTGTCGCGCCTTATCGCGTCTCTTTTCAGTTATTTTCTTTGCTTCTTTTTCATCTTGATACGATTTGCAGTGTGGTGCTACTTCTGAGCTATATCGAACTTGTATAAGTTTAAGATTTGATAAATCAGCATTAATGGCTGCAACATTTGCACCTTCAGCTTGTTCTTTAATTGAGGCAATTCTTGAGTAATAATCCTGAAGCGTCTGAGAAAGATCTGCTATTTTCTGTCTGTGATTTTCATATACGGATAAGACTTCTAATATCTCAGCAGACAAACTAATTTTCTCTAGAGGAGAAGCAGCTTTATTTCTTAAGATAGTTAACACTGGCTCCCGAACAGCCTTCCAAGCACGAGCAATTTCAACTGTATCAATATCAACTTTCGGTATATCCGTAAATTTTTGCCAAAATATTATATCTTGCTGCAAACTTTGGATAGAGCGTTCAAATGCTGTCTGTATATCTACACTATGAGCAGAAGAAATTTTCTTTCCTAAATCAATGATGCTTTTCTTTAAAGCTGCATATGCCTTGCTGAAATAACCTTGATAATGAATAATTATCTCAGAATTTTTTAAATCTTGAGTGCAAAAAGGACATATTTCACGGCCATTCTCAGAAATGGATGCAATCATATCCATACCATCCCCAACCCATTCTTCAGACTTCTTACCTAATTTTGTCAAATGCTGCTGAACTTTTATAGCTGCCTCTTTCTGTAAATCAGGAAGATCTAACTGCAAAAGGTTGCTAATCTCCTCAAGATCAAATGAAGGTAGTGTAACAGTTTTAAAATCAGACCGTTGTTTAATAGCGTCAGAAGATTTAGCCGCTTCAAGACTACGCTGCATTTCTTGAATAGAATTTTCTAAATCAGGATTTGGCTTTAAAGAGCAAAAGGCATCAACAGTTAATGAACCTCTAACAGAGATAGGAATTGCAGCTTCTTTCTCTCTAATAGATCGGTTATGATCTTCAATTTTAACAACCTCATCTTGCAAAGCTTTACTTAGAGAAACACCTTGCGCACCAATGATCAATTCATGAAGATTTTGTCTATGTTCAGAATCAACTTCTATCCCTGAGCAAACATTCTGTGCTACAAAATTATCATCAAATATAGCGATATTAGGAATATGAACAATCCATGCTCCATTCTGGAAAGTAAAAGATTTCCCATCTGCTTGAATCGCAATATGTGGGGAATCTATAGCTTTCAAACGCTGTCTTTCCTGAACTAAAGTAGGGTTATTTTCACTCAAAGAACGAAGTATGTTTGCAAGAGTTGTTTTTCCTCGACCATTCTCAGCATAAATCAGAGAGAGTTTATTTAACTCAATTGGTTGACCAATTACAGCGTTATCAAATTGCCCTATATTTTTTAAAATACTGATTTTCTCAACCATTCACATCTCCCTTAGCAGCTTGATCTAAAAACGAATTAAAGTTATTCGCCAAAACATATTTAATCCCTGTTTCCAAAGCCTCGAAATGCCTCTTCCCACATTCAATTTTAGCCTTTTCACTATCTCGCAACATTCCTTCCAGAGTTGATCCTTTGCTTTCCACCACAAAATAAAGCCTCTCTTCACCATCCAACTCAAACAAAACTGCCCAATCTGGATTGTAGGAACCAAGAGGAGTATCAATCTTGAACCATCCTGGCAATTTAGCGTAAACTTTTACTTGTTCATTTTTTTCAAAATCTTGCGCCAAACTTGATTCAACTTCGGAATCATAAACTACATGGTCATAGACAGATCGTCCACTTTCGATCATATTCTTGTTAAGATATCCAACTAACTCTTCGGTTTGAAACATCTCTTGGGCATAAAAATGCTGATCACCAATCTTCTGATACTTAATGCCATCAACTATGAATTGCTGCATCTCAAGCTTTATAATATTTCTTACTTCGTCGATAAACTTCTGAGGATTGTCTTTAAAGCTATTCAAGCGTTCTGACTTAACCAAAATATCAAGAATTGACTGTCTTTTGAGGTTCGTTTCGTTTTGAAGATAACTTAAAATATCGGGAATTTGATAATCCTTCGCGTCGTAAACAAAGGAGCTGGTAGCAGTTTCTTTAGCTTCAACACCACCTCGAGAAATTTCTGCACTAGCTTTTGAGTAGGTAAACTTGGTTTTTCCAACAATTAAATTTCTTTTAATTGATTCAGCGCATTTATTGATCAGCTTTTGCGGATCAAACTCAACTTGATAGGTTGTCTTAAATTTAATTCTTTCCCATAAATCTTTAAAATCCGGACTTTCAAAAACCGCCTTATTCAGACGAACAAACCTTTTATCGTCGTTATTTTTGATATTTAATCCGCCAGTTATTTTTCTCAAAACTGTGGATATCTGATTATATTGTAGCTCAAACTCTGTTGGAAGAGTAACACTGTTGGTCTTGATAGCTTTTTTTAACTCATCAGTAACTTTACCTCTTTGATCAACATATTTCTGAGCTAATAAATGTTGATAAACCATTTCAGAATTTTTAGTTCCAAAAAATTTATCCAATCCAGATTCATCCCTATAAATAACATTGGCAAAGCTATGCTCTTCCACCATGTTAAAGCGAATTCCTTCTTCTAGTTCTATCTCTTTTTGCAAAGCCTCAACGAAAGATTCGTAAGATTCATTTGCCATAACGGTTAGAATGTTAACATCAAAACCCTGAACTCTTTCACCATTTTGATTAACGCAAATTCTCAAACCACGCCCAATTTCCTGTCTTTTTTTAATTACAGATTGAGTTTCGTTTAAAGTACAAATCTGGAAAACATTTGGATTGTCCCAACCTTCTTTCAATGCAGAATGTGAGAAAATAAATTTAAGCTTTGAGTCAAAGCTTAAAAGCTTCTCTTTATCCTTCATGATTAAGCTATATGTATCTTCATCTGCCTTTGTGGATCCACTGGTATCTTTAGCTCTTCCTTTATCTTGAGAAAAATATCCGTCATGAACAACTTCTGGCAAAGATGCAATATCGACTTCTTTAAACAGAGTATGATATTTCGGCTTCTTAATGGCCTTAGCATATTCTTCTTCGAATATAATCGCATACTTACCCTTCACGACTAAACCTTGCTGGTCATAGCTGCGATAGTTTGAAACTTTATCAATAAAGAAAAGGCTCAGAACCTTAATTCCCAGAGGATTCAGCTTCAGCTCTTTATCTAAATGCTCTTCAATAGTTTTTCTGATTTGAAGAGTCTTATACTCATCTTGCCCTGCGTCACCAATTGCAGCATTAAGTCTGATTACTTCCGGCTTGCTGGTAAAATCGATATATTCATTTTCCTCTTCGCAGTAAATATCATTGATAACATAGCCATCATATATCGATCTTCCGCCGGAAATTGTTAAAAGATCATCACCTTGCTTCACCCATTTTACATCACGCTTAACTTGGCTTTTTTGTTGAATATCTAATTCAATTTTTGCCTTGTGTCCGTTTTTATTATCAACAGCCAGAAGCTTAATATAAGCCTTGTTGTGCCCATCTAAAACATCAATTGAAGCAACCTCAATTTGCTTAACTAACTTCTGATCATAAGCATCAATTGAATCTAACTTATAAAGCATGGCATGTTTCTCAACATGAGTTGCCGAATAACGAAAAGTACAAAGTGGATTAAGAGAAGAAATTGCCTCAGAAGATTTTGTTGTGGTATCAACACTTTGAGGTTCATCAATTATAACAATCGGACTGGTAGATTTAATAAAATCAATCGGCACTCCCTGCATTTTATCATTCCAACGGTGAATGATGTTAGCAGTTTGCTCTTTTGTTGGATCTGCAAAACTTTTTTTAAAAGCATCAATATTTATGACCATAATTTGCAGATAGTCATTAGAGGCAAAGCTTCTTACTTGTTCAAGCCTTCCAGAATCATACACAAAATAATCAAACGGCAGATTCTCATAAAGCGCTCTGAAGTGACCTTCCATCATTTGTAGCGATTTCAAAACACCCTCCTTAATCGCAATACTTGGTACAACTATGATAAACTTGGTAAAGCCATAAAGCTTGTTCATCTCTAAGATAGAACGCAGGTAAACATATGTTTTTCCCGTCCCGGTCTCCATCTCAATTGTAAGATTTCGACCATTCAGTTTTTCTGATTGTTTGATACCATTCTTAAGCTGGATATTTCTTACATTTTCTAAAATCTCTTCATCAATGAGCTTCAAGCGATTGCCATAACCTTTATCGGTTTGGTTTGATGTCATAATCTTATCAAGTCCGCCAACTGGTTTAAACGACGGCATTGAGAAAACTGTTTTATTTAACTCTTGCCCTTCAAAAACTCCGCAAGCTGCTTCCCAAGCTCTTCTTTGGTGCGCTTGCGAAGGATCAAATTTAATTTTCATATTTGCTCCCTACAAACTTTTAACATCTTCAATCCCAGCGCGCTTCAGAATTTGAAGGGCATTAGTTTTGACAACATCGTCTTTGAAGCCACTATCTTTGAAAACCACTCGGGTAATTTCTGGTTTTAGCTGTTCTTTTAGTTCAACAATTCCTGTCACGACTTCAGAAGAAATATCGTTTTCTAAACAAACAATCAAAGCTCCCAAACCAACTGAATAAATGGTTTTTGAAGCAATGGTTTTGGTTTCAATTGGAACGGTTAAGTCAAGGCCATATTTAAGCAAAAGCTCGTATAAAATATCTTCTTTTGAGCGATCTTGCTTGATGTAATCAACTGCGTTGAATAAATCTTCTGGCAGGCTGTCAAAACCAGCTTCCCAAGATTTGATATTTGAGCTATCAAGTTTGAAAACCTTAAATCCCAGATCTCCTTGATAATCAGGTTCTTCTTCTTTGATTTTCTTAGCAGCACGGCGAATACGTTCTTTCGCTATTTCGGCAATATTTGTATCAAGATTGTTTTTAGAACAAAATTCATAGGCAAATCTTTGTTCTTTATTCGATGAATTAATACATTCAGGTAGTTGAACAGCAATTATAGAAAAGTCCCTTACCTCTTTAGACTCAAGCTCCAATGCTGCTTGAACAAAACTTCCCGAACCACTAAAAAAATCCAAAACAATAGACTTTTCCATAGGCAACGTACCAATCTCTAGAACTCTTTTGAGAGTTCCAATTGGCTTAGGTCTTTGAAAAACCTCTTTCTCAAAACCCAACTCAATAAATTGCTCACTCCCACGCTCACTATTAACATCTTTAAAAGTCCATGAAGTAGTTGGCTTAACAGGAGGCCTACCATCCAAATAATCCTTTTCAAAAATCCCCCATATTCTTCTGTTTGGCATATACTTCGCGATAAGAGAGGAGATATTATCTTGTGCATTTCGAAATCCCCATCTCCAACGCCCTTCCGATCCGTCATCTCTTAAAGGAGTAATTTCAATCTCTCCGTCTTGGATATCTGAGAATTTTGAAACCCTTAGAGTTTCATTTTGCTGACTGAAGTAGAAATAATAAAACATATCCTGACGATCCTCTCTTCTATCGGAATCTCCCGTCTTTCTTAGGTCTATCTCTCTATACTTTTTGTTATTTTCATCATGCTTATTATATCTACGCAGAATATTTTCTTCTGGCTCAAATCCATACAACCTAGTTTCTTTAGCATTCTTTGCATACACGACTAGGTATTCGTGAGCAGTTGCAAAGTAGTTATCATCTGAACGACCCTTTGGATTGTTCACGTTAGCTATACAACCAAGAAAATTTTCCTCTCCAAATATATCATTACATAGCAACTTTAAATTGTGTAATTCGTTCTCATCAATTGAGATAAAAATTGCTCCATCTTCTTTTAATAGATTTCTCGCTAACTTTAGCCTTGGATATATCATATTTAGCCAGTTGGTATGATATCTTCCCGCACTGCTTGAATTGGTACCAATCTTTTTTCCTTCAGAGTCAACCTGCTTGGTTAGTTCTAGGTAATGCTTTACTGGATCCTTAAAATCATCTTCATAAACAAAATCATTGCCCGTGTTGTAAGGCGGGTCGATATAGATCATTTTGATTTTGCGGTGATAAGACTTCTGCAACAGCTTTAGAACTTCTAAATTATCACCCTCGATAAAAAGATTTTGAGTTTTGTCGAAGTCGACACTTTCTTCTTTACAAGGTCTTAAAGTTCCAGTTGATGGAGTTTGAGCAAGCCTTGCTGCTCTTCTCTTACCATGCCAAGTGAAGTTATAATTCTCTTCCGAGTCATTCACATAATTGCCAAGCAATTCTTGCAAACGATTAAAATCAACTTTGTCTTCACGAAAAACTTCGGGGAAAATTTCTTTTAGTTGTTTGACGTTTTCGTCAATGATGTTGAGGGTTTGCGCGTCTTTAATATCTAACTTTTCCATAGTTTTGCTTTTGATTTATTTATAAAATTTCTTTGAAATTTCGTCGATTGCGCTTTGGCAATTTTTAATTTCTACATTCAATTCTAGCTTTCTGTTAAACTGAGTTTCTTTAGATAAAGAGTTTCTTAAATTTAAAATTTTTTGCTCAATTTCCTGCATTTCTCTTAAAGAGTTAATTCCTGCTTCTGACTTTAAAAAATTAGTCACCAAATAAATTCCGGTCTTCTCAGCCAAGCCAAGCGCGGCAACTTTGGCAACCAGATCTTGATAAAGCTTATAAAAATTGAGTGATGACAAATTTTTGATTGAACAATCTTGTAAGAAATCTTGCTCAATTTCACCCATCTTATCTTTTTCAAAAAAACGAGTTAACCATTCTTTCTCAATCAATGATTTCGATTTGTCGATTTGGTTAATTCTTTTATTTGCCAAACCAATGGCGCATTTATCATCGAACGCAAACAAGGCAACCAGTGGATAGGGAATGGCTTTGTTTAAAATGTTGTTAAGTTTTTTGGCTTTATTTTCGCTTAATAAATCTATCTGCAAAATTGCAATTTCTGAATAATCAACAACGCCATCTTCATATTTAGGAATGTTGATATTGC
This sequence comes from Pseudomonadota bacterium, assembly GCA_040384945.1. Taxonomy (GTDB): domain Bacteria; phylum Pseudomonadota; class Alphaproteobacteria; order Rickettsiales; family UBA1997; genus UBA2645. The sequence continues at coordinate 45,269 of JAZKII010000004.1, read as the reverse complement.
TTGGTTTTAGAGCATAAAGCCAAGTTATCTTTTTAACGTCATCGCGAATTATCTTTTTGTCGGAAGCATCAAGATTATTACTCTCGAGAAAGAATTTTTTAAAAACTGGCCTTTCTAATTTGCAGAAAGTTGGAATTGCCAATGCGTTAAGGATCACCTGAATCATTCGGATTCCTCCTTAGCAATTACCAAAAAGCTGATCACTTCAAAATCTTCCATGCCCCTAAAATTATCTTGAAGAATTGCAGTACCACCTCTTGTAAATAGGCTTTCAACACCCTTTTCTTCTGATTTACCAATTATGCTAGAAATGGCTTTCTCAAGCATGAATTGGCAATGACCCATGTCTTTGCCATAATTCGTGATCTTTTCAAAATTCTGAACCGCTAAAAGATCAATTTCTTTATTGTGAGAGCAGAGTTTTTTAAGAATATCTAAACTCTTTTTGCCCTGAATGTAATTGAAAATAATATTGCCATCATCGGCAACATAAGCCATGTAATAAGGGGCTAAAGCATAGTGCGGATCTTTCTGAACTTTGCCGCTTACATCTTTCAAACAGAAGATTGCTCCGGATTTAATTTCTTCGTCAAAACCTCTCACAACAGCATAAAATCCCGAGGAAGATTTTTTAAGAAGAGGAAGATTTTCTTTCATGAATCCCGACAGATCCATTCTAAAATCGTTGAGCGTCATGTCAGTTATTGAAACGCTGCCATCCATGTCTTCAATATCTACAACTGAATCTTGAAGCTGCTGCATTTGACGACGACGATATTCTAAATCGTTCATCTGCTTCTTTTCGTCATACTCGATAACATTTTCTTCGCCAGTGGCTGAAATATCTAAAAGAACCATTCTACCACTAACTCTGGCTTCAAGATTGATATATTCATCTAGCTCCATATTCGGCCAGAAATTTATTAGCTGAATTGCCTTATTCTTTGATCCCAATCGATCAACTCGACCAAATCTTTGAATGATGCGAACTGGATTCCAGTGAATGTCGTAATTAACCAGAGTGTCACAATCTTGTAGGTTTTGTCCCTCAGAAATGCAGTCGGTGGCGATGAGAATATCTATTTGAGTTGCTGCATCTGGATCAATTTTTACTCGTTCTTTTGAAATTGGGGAAAAGTGAGTCAGGATATTATTTAGGTCTTTATCCAAACCTTTGATTGTGCATTGATTGGCGCCAGAGCCCGTGACTAATGCTGAATGTAAATTTAATTCAGACAAAGCCCAATTGGATAGATTTCTATAAAGGTAATTTGCCGTATCAGCGAAAGCGGTAAAAATTATGATTTTGCTATTACCGTCATTAATTGGATTTTGGGATTTATTGATTATGGCCTTCTTGAGCTCTAATAATTTGGCATCTCTTGATTCATCAATGGCTTTCGCCTCATCAAGTAACAATTGTAGAATTTCTCTATCCTCTTCCAGATCTTGTTTCCAATGAAGTAGATCGATGTCTTGGATTAAAACTTTTACCTTTTTGCCAATTAAAAGTTGCTCAAATTCAGGAGAATCGGTTTCAATTTCCTCAATGCTTAATTCTTCAAATTCAGAGCCTTTGTGGTCTTCAATTCTTTTAATTAGGCTACCAATCTGGTTCAAAACTTTCTCAACAGTCAGCGAGAATGAGTTTATTGAACTCTCCATTCTTTTGAGCATATTAATGCGCATCAAATGAATAAGGCTTAACTCTCTATCAACCTGCTTAAATACTGATCCTTCTTTAACTTGTTGGTCGTATTTACGACTATATTCTTCTCTCTTATTAAGCCTAACATATTTCATTGGGGCATAAGCTGCCAAGTTAAGCTTTTTTATCTTAGTGTTTACTTCTTTTAGCGGTGGAAAATTTTTATCAAGGTCTATATCTGACTTGATATTTAGCGGCTTCAATCTTTCAGGAAATTTTCCGATTTCTGCTACATTATAATATTTCTCAATGTGTTTTCTTGATCTTGCGATAGTAAAAATATCAAGCAGCTTGAAGTAATCAAAATTCAATCCTTCTAATAAAGCATCTGTCTTTCTTTGACTATCTGGAAGCTTAAGCCATTGGTTAAATTTAGTTTGAGCAATTCTTAAAGTGTTTTCAATACTTTGAATTCCATGATCTGCAAGAGCGCTATCTTGACCTTCAGTGATAAATGCGACCTGATTCTTGAGGTCGTTCATTCTACTATTAACCGGTGTCGCGGAAAGCATTAAAACTTTCGTTTTAACTCCCGATTGAATGACTTGCTGCATCATTCTTTTATAGCGAGTAACTCCATCAGCTTTGTTGCCAGAATTTCTAAAATTGTGAGATTCATCAATTACAACTAAGTCGTAATTTCCCCAATTTATGGTAGCTAAATTTATCTCACCTGAGCTTCCTTTTTCTCGGCTTAAGTCAGTGTGATTAAGAACATCGTAGTTAAAACGATCTGCTGCAAGAAGGTTGCGCTTATCGTTTACAGTAAAAATCGTCCAATTTTCTCTTAGTTTTTTTGGACATAAAACAAGAACTCTGTCATTTCTTAGCTCATAATATTTTATCACTGCTAAGGCTTCAAAGGTCTTGCCAAGACCCACACTATCTGCGATAATACATCCGTTATATCTTTCCAACTTGTCTATTGCACCAAGAGCTCCATCTTTCTGAAATTTATAAAGTTTATTCCAAACCAAGGTATTCTTAAAACCTGTTTTAGATCTAATGATACTGTCTTCATCAATCTCCTCTAAATAGTCCTGAAAGATATTAAAGAGGGTTATAAAATAAACTAAATTGGCCGGTTTATTAGAGCCAATAAACTCAAGAGCGGTTAAAATTTCTTGTTTAATATCCCTTACAGCTTGGTGATCTTCCCAAATTTCATTAAACCAATTTAGTAGTTGTTTGGTTGCCTCTGCATCAGAAAAACCAGTATTCATCTCATATTTTTCAGACTTGGTTTCTCCAAGGCCTGAAGCAGTAAAATTTGAACTTCCATGAATGGCAAAAGATTCGCCGTCGGATTTTTGAAGATGGAATAAGTTTTGATTAACTAGATTTTTATTAAGGGCCTTAATTGATATGTTAGAACTCAGCCACTTTATGCAGTCTTTTGCTATCCTCTGTTGATCGAGTTGATTTTTTAGCCTTAATTCAGAAATGTTTCCGGATAGAAGTGGTATTGATTTATCATCAAATCTTGAAAGCATCATTCTAACTTCTTGGATCTGACTCAATTCATTTTTAAGACAAGAAAATCCATAAATTGAAAACAACCCTGAAAGGATTGAAAGCTTTGAATTTGAGGTAATTTTCTTCTTTAACTCGGTAACAACTTTTCCATTCCCCTTATTATCAATTAGCATCCAATGGGCCTCCACTTTTTATAGAGGCACTACCTTTAGTTTGATTCACAATCCAATCTTCAATTTCTTTTTTACGAAAACGCCAAGCATTACCCACTTTAAAGCCTGGAATTTTTTTATCTAAGACAAGGCGATAGGCAGTTTTTTCCGCTATTTTTAAATAGTCGGCTACCTCTCTGACTGTCATAATATCGCTGCTATTGTCAGTGATCACAAAATCTTTAATTTTAGTTTGAAGCGGGATTGAAGACTTTTCTATCCGCAAAATTCTCGATGAGAAAATAATTGAAAGAAGGCCAAAAGGCAAGAAGCGGATCTGGAAAATTTTAAAGCTGTCTCAAAAAGGACTTGGGAGGAAAAGCGATCTAAAAATTAGAATTCTTAATGTGGCAAAAGTGCTTATTTGGACTTTGGCGGAATTTATTTAAAGCAGCTAACCCAGTAAGACGAAGGCAAATTTGTGATTAAAATTTTGGCTCAATCGTAAGACACCTGTCAAATTTATCACAGATTTAGCACCACTGGCAGCCGATTGGCTGCCGCTCTCAACTCAGTATTTACGGGCATTTGAGAAGTCGTATAAACAAAGTCAGACCAACAAAAACTTTTACGAAAAATTAAGCGGTATACAAAATCTTACCGCGTTTGACCTTAGAAAACACTACATCCACTTGAGTTAGACAGCTTGCACCGAATAGGTGCGTTGGGTGTGCATAAATTTTCAGCAGCTTCGCTGTGAGATTCTACAGCATAAACTTAAGACCACTTAAAGGACAAACTCTTACTAATCTTAAAAAGATTTTCTATCAGAAGCGTCCCTTTTAACAAAGAAGCTCTCTGCAGGATTGCAACATCATTTTTCTTTGTAAATTTTACATCAAAGCAGTATACACAAAGCTCTTCGCTTTTGATTCAGGAAATTAATATCCAGATTTTTTATCAGCCTGATTTCGTGTAAAAAAATAGTAGATATTTTTGAGTCTTTATTTGCTTCCAGACATTGAAATCTACAGGCCTAATTATTATGTGTAACCACTTGAGTAATTATTTTTTTATCCAAGCAATATGACTATTATCGGGCCTAGCGGCTTCTTATTCGATCAAGAAACAAAAGTTGATTTTCTTAACAACGAAGCCATGGCGCGCTCGGTAGTTAGTGTCATTAAAAAGACACAAGGTAAACCGATAACTATTGGAGTTCACGGAGATTGGGGTGCTGGAAAATCAAGTGTTCTCGAGATGATAGAGGAAGGTTTATCTGCAGAAAAAGAAATTCTTTGTATAAAATTTAATGGCTGGCAATTTCAGGGATTTGAAGATGCAAAAATTGCTGTTATAGAAAGCATAGTAACGGAGCTGATAGCTAAACGTTCTTTAATGACAATAGCTTCAGAAGAAGTAAAAAATCTTTTTCATCAAATTGACTGGCTGAAAGTAGCTAAAAAAGCCGGTGGATTAGCATTTACAGCATTTACCGGAATTCCAACTCTTGACCAGATTGGTGATTTATTGAGTGCTGCAAAAAGTCAATTGGGAAATCCATCCGAGCTCGCAACTGAAGATAACATTAAAGCTGTGGCATCAGCTACATCATCTTTACTCAAAGATAAATCTGAAAATCACAACATACCGAAAGAAATAAATGAATTTAAAAAGGCTTTTGATGCCCTTTTAAAGAAAGCTAAAATTGATCGTTTAGTTGTTTTAATCGATGATCTTGATCGATGCCTTCCTCAAACTGCTGTGGAAACTCTGGAAGCAATCCGTCTTTTTGTTTCTTTGCCAAAAACTGCATTCGTCATAGGCGCGGATGAGGCCATGATTGAATATTCCGTAAAGCACCACTTTCCAGATTTGCCTGAATCAACTAATGCCATCGGCTACGCGCGAAATTATCTTGAGAAATTAATACAGGTTCCGATGAGAATTCCTGCTCTTGGAGAAACTGAAACAAGCATATATGTAGAACTTCTTTTAATGGGTGCAGAATTAGGTGAGGACTCAGAAGAGTTTGGAAAATTGTTAGAGCTCGGAAGAAAGGCTCTCAAAAAACCATGGAGCGGTGACGGTATTGATCGTCAGGATGTAAAAAATATTCTGGGAGAAAAGTTCGATCAAGTATTGCCATCACTGTCGATTTCAGATCAAATTGCTCCTATACTATCATCAGGAACCAAAGGTAATCCTAGACAGATAAAAAGATTTTTAAACGCACTAAACCTACGACTACAAGTTGCCAGAGAGCGTGGCTTTGGCGATGAAATAAAGTCACCATATTTAGCAAAACTAATGCTTGCTGAAATGTTTTTAGATGCGGGAGTATTTGAGCATATGGCTAGATCTGCAGCGAACGCTGGAGATGGAGTTTGCAGAGAAATCAATATCTTAGAAAATCAATCTAAAGCGAAAAAGAATCCGACAGACAAAAAAGCTAATGAAGAAGCCACGGCACCCGAAGAAAACTCGGTAGTAAAAGATTGGGAAACGCGCCCTGAAGTTCTAAAGTGGATTGAAATCGAACCTAAATTTAATTTAACCTCACTGAAGCCATATTTATTTGTGATAAAAGATCGCAAAAATTATCTTGATGTTTCGTCGCACTTATCCCCGAAGCTTATAGAACTAGTAACAAAATTAGTAGGTGGAAAGGCAAATTCTAGTCAGTGTTCTAAAGATTTAAAGGCCTTAACTATTGCTGACGCAGATCTGATTTTCAAAGAACTTCAGCGCAAGTTAAACTCTTGCACATCATTCGAAACTAAACCGCCGGTAATGTTTGGAATTAACGAATTAGTTAAATCTCAATCAGGATTGCAGACACGGTACCTTGATCTTCTGGATAATTTACCAGTTAATAAACTTGGCCCATGGGCAGCAAGTGGACATGACGCAATAGTTACTGATTCGTCAGCCAAAACACGTTTGGAGACCATAATGAATAAATTTAGACTCAAAGGTACTGCGGGCCTTAAATCTGCTTTTCAAATAACTACAAACAAGGAGTAACTCGTGGGCACATCAACTGGTTTCGGGGGAGGGAAAAATACAAATCCATTAATTCCAACATGGTTGTCAGCTGAACCAGATAATTTAAAACCATCCATTCCCAGCGATATTCAAAGCCCTCCTGATTCAGATGATGCTCAATCTACAATACCAACTGTTAATGTTCCAGCGGACATTCTTACCATTCCTACAGTTCCAGTTGAGAATCGTTTTAATGGTTCGCGACGTAGCTTCACCTCTCTTGTAAAATCTGGTAATTTGGATGTTCCCAGCTTAAGAAAAGCAATTTCTTCGTATGTCAGTAAAACTGCTGGTGGATCAAGAAATGCTGCAAAGCGCATGTCTTCTGAGCGATCTGCCGGTGCTAGATTGGGTAGCATTCTAGCTAGTGCAGGTCAAATTGGCATTAGAGAGGTTATTAAAAATTTAAACTTTCACGATCTTGCCAATCGATCTACTGCTGAAATATATGCTGCCTTAGTTGATAAAATTTGTGAACCTGGAGGAGATTTAGACGAGTCTTACGCAAGAGATGCCTATATTGATGCAGTGGTTGAAATTATGGAGATGGAAAATTTAGATCTAGATAAACCAACCGCTGAAACCATTTCAATCATAATGGAACTTTTTGTTTCAAATACGATCATGAACCGAATTATGAATGATGTAGCTACAAAAATTATCTTACTGCCCGATGATACCGAAGCTGTTTTCAAAATGGAGTCTCAATTAAAAGATTTTGTACGCGGCATTGTTTCTGATGAAGTCGTTAAAGCTAATGGAGTTTTTACAAAGCAAAATATTGATAAACTTTATGAACGCTCATTTGCCGTCCTTCAAGGGTTAAAAGAACAAGAGGAGAATAAATGACAAAGTATGTTTTAGCAGCCGATTTTGGCCCAAGCCACAAATCATTCTACGAACCCAATTCAAACGAAGTTTTAAAAACCATAGATTTATTGGAGGGTAAAAAATCCCTACGGTTTGGGATAAGACACGCCATTAGGGATCTTTCAAAGCTAGGTATATATCCTTCAGAGGTTGGGCTAGATTTGTTAGTATTGGCGCTCATGGTGCAAGCCGCTGATACACGCCTAAACCGAATACAAACTTCTCAAAATTCATGGAGCCGAGAAATCAAGATTGTTGTCCCAGTTTCTGATATAAATTTGTGGTCTACATCTGACCTAAAAGAAAATTTAAGAAAAATGCTTAATTTCTTAACGGGTGATTTTTGGGAAATTGAATTTGTTTCAAGACCAGAAGAATTTCAAAAACTAATAGAGAAAGGAACGGTTGAAAGAGCTGACTATCAAGGAGTATCTCTATTCTCTGGTGGACTGGATAGTTTAATTGGAGCGATAGACCTTTTAGATTCCAAGACTGTTCCGCTTTTTATTAGTCACGCCGGAGATGCAGCAGTTAGTGGTACGCAAGGAGATCTTTTTAGTAAAATAGCCAAGCATTACGAATCTAAAAAATGCATTATTAATAGACTGCGCTTTGTATCAGCGCGATTTCCTCGTGACTTTGCTCCCAATATAAAAACAGAGAATTCTACGCGAGGACGATCTTTTCTCTTTTTTGCTATCGCTGCTTTCGCCGGAACTGGCTTAGAAAAATCGTTTGATTTAAGAGTACCAGAAAATGGATTAATTGCGCTAAATGTTCCATTGGATCCAACTCGACTAGGGTCACTCAGCACAAGAACTACTCACCCATATTATATTCATCGTTGGAATGAATTGTTAAAAACTATAGGAATTAACGGCAATGTCGTGAATCCATATTGGAATAAAACTAAAGGCGAAATGGTGGAGGAATGTAAAGATCAAACTTTATTAAAATCTGTTACAAAAATGTCAGTTTCTTGCGCTCATCCAGCCTCTGTTAATCAGTATCATGGTGGAGGAAAAATATATCACTGCGGTAATTGCGTACCCTGTATCATAAGACGAGCTTCCATTGAAAGAGCTTGGGGAAAAGGTATAGATGACACTTCTTATAAATTAGGAAATTTTACAGGAAGAAAATTTGATACTCTGAAGGCAGAAGGTAAACAAATCAGAGGCTTTCAATATGCATTGAGCAATTTGCAAAAACATAAAACCGCTGCAGGACTAATGATTCATAAATCCGGCCCTTTATTGGAAGATGTAAAAATACTGAGTGAACTATCTGGAGTTTTTGAGCGTGGCATGAAAGAAGTTGAATCACTTCTTGAAGGCGCAGAAACCGGTCCTGACAATGGATAAATCAGCAGCTAATTTAGTAGATTTTCATTGTCATTTGGATCTTTATCCAAACTTTTCCGATATCATTAATGAATGTGAACGCCGAAAAATATATACTTTAGCAGTAACCACAACTCCTAGAGCATGGAAAAAAAATAATGAGTTAGCTCAATCTACTAAATATGTGAGAGCGGCTTTAGGACTGCATCCACAAGTTATTCACCAATATCATCATGAAGTAGATATGCTTTGCAGCATGATCCCTCAAACGCGCTATGTGGGAGAAATTGGCTTAGACGGTTCTCCAGAATACTTGAGTGGTATGGAGTTGCAAAAAACAGTACTGCACAAAATTCTACAAACCTGCGCAAGAGAAGGTGGTCGCATTATTAGCTTACACTCTCGTAGAGCATCAAAGGAAGTATTGGATGCTCTCGAACATCATAGTGATGCTGGAACAGCAATATTACACTGGTTTTCTGGAACCCAGAAAGATTTAAAACGAGCTGTTTCGATTGGTTGTTGGTTTAGCATAGGCCCCTCAATGTTGGAAACTAAAAAAGGATATGAGTTGGCTCTACTAATTCCCCGGGACAAAATTTTAACCGAAACTGATGGCCCGTTTACAAAAAAAAATGGTAAGCCACTTATGCCTTGGGACACTGCTGCCGCAATTGAGAAATTAAGTTTTCTTTGGAATATCAGTGTAGAAGATGCACGAAAGCAGGTAGTTTCTAACTTGAACAGGCTATTAAAAGCCGAATGATAAATAGTAAAGAAAGCTACTGAACCTAACCTTCCTCAGTTCAGAAAAAAAATTCGAATAACTTAATAAATCCAAGCAAAAACTTCAGAAGACATTTTCTGCAAAGATTTTTTATCAACATTGTTCAAAATTTTGCTGCATTTCTTTATAACAGAATCATCCACTGCATCTTTTCCGATATAACTCAAGGCATTCAAAACCATCACCGCCGCTATTGGAGTATTTGGTGCTGGATTAATTCTAATATGCTTAAAATGGATCGCATTTTTACCAAAATGCTTAGTCATAGATTTGCCATGTGTCCAATAAACATTCTGCACTGGCACCTGATTTGAAAGACCCAGTATATTAGCCGATAAAGCACCCGATGGATAAATCCTAATACCAGAATTTCGAGCAAGAGCTCCAGCAACTACATTCAGATCTGGCGGAATGATGCCTATGCCTGCTTGCAAAATTGGATAGTAATAAATTCCTCTAATAAGTCTGATTATTTTACCGTTATCATCAATAGCATTATTACCAGCCATTCTAGACAAAACTTTATAGATAGAATTTCTAGGACTAATGCCACTAAAATCCTTGGCACAAAATACCCATCCTCTCTTTTTAGATTTTATTTTTCTTAAAATTTGGTCGCTAACCATAGTAGGACTGTAACAGATATTTAAATTCTCAGCAATTAAACTCCCTAAAAAACTATTCTTACTCGAAAGAATGGAAGATGATAAGATCATAAATCATCTCAAATTAGCTGTATATCTATCTACTTTTGTTCCTTAATTGATTTTCTTGTAAATAAGCTATAAAGAGTTATACAATGCACAATATAACATATATTGCATACTTTATAACACTTTATTTCTTATGAAAAATCCATCTCACTTACCACTTCCTATAAGTAAAGCTTTACGCAAAGTTGGTCAGGATATTTCTGAGGCTCGTCGTCGCCGCCGTATTGCAACTGAGTTAATGGCGGAGCGCTCTGGAATATCTCGCAGAACCTTAGCAAAAATTGAAAAAGGTGATCCAACAACATCAATGGGCAACTATGCATCAGTTTTGTTTGTGCTTGGTATGACAAGTAGAATTTCTGATTTAGTCGATTCCAGTCATGATCTAGTAGGGAGACAAATTGATGAGGAGAATTTGCCTAAGCGAATTAGACCAAGAAAAATAACAATAATAACAAATGAGTAGAGAGATTTTTGTCCACATCGCTTTAGGCGAAAATAATATTTTTATTGGCAGACTTTGGTTTCACTCCAAAAGAGGTAAAGAGAGTGCTTCTTTTGAGTATGATCGAAGCTGGCTAACTCACCCCGAGAGATTTGCGCTTGAACCAGCTTTGAAGCTCACCGAGGGTGTATTTCATACTGGCCTAGATCAAGATATTTTTGGTGCAGTTGGTGATTCTGCGCCTGACCGCTGGGGAAGAGTTTTAATGCGAAGAGCAGAATCAAAGCGTGCAACAAATGAAAAAGAAACAGCTCGTAGTTTGAGTGAGGCTGATTATCTGCTTGGTGTAAGTGATGAGTTGCGTCAAGGCGCTCTTCGCTTCTCTGAAAAAATTGATGGCGAGTTTTTAAGCCCCAAAGACAAACACTCTATTCCTCCGCTAATTGATTTACCAAAACTCCTCGCGGCTTCGGATAAGTTTATTGACGATAAGGAAAATTCAGAAGACCTAAAATTACTTTTAGCTCCCGGATCATCTCTTGGCGGCGCGCGTCCTAAATCGTCAGTACTTGATAAAAATGGAAATCTAGCAATTGCTAAATTTCCAAGAAAAGATGACGGATTTGAAGTGGAAAAATGGGAAGCAGTAGCACTAACTCTAGCAAAAAATTCCGGCATCACAACACCTTCATTTAGCTTAGAAGAAATTAACAAAAAGCCGGTTTTGATTGTTAAACGTTTTGACCGAATCAAAAAAATCCGCGTTCCTTTTCTTTCGGCTATGAGCATGCTGCAAGCACGAGATAATGAACAACATAGCTATCTCGAAATTGCTGATGCTTTATCGCAATTCGGAGCAGCTCCAGATGAAGATATGAAGCAACTATGGCGCCGCATAGTTTTTAATGTATTGATTTCAAATACGGATGATCACCTACGCAATCACGGGTTTCTCTACGAAAATCAAAAAGGTTGGCGCCTTTCTCCTGCCTACGATCTCAATCCAACACCAACTGAAATAAAGCCCAGAATTCTAACGACTGCAATCGATTTTAATAACGATTCCGCCTCTTTAGAAACAGCATTATCTGTTGCTGAGAGCTTCAGATTAAATAAAAATGAAGCAAATAAAGTTATCGGAGAAGTTGCAAAATCGGTACTTAAGTGGCGTGAAGTAGCCAAGAATTTTGATTTACGTAAAAAAGAAATAGATCGTATGTCTTCGGCCTTTGAGCATGAAGATTTGGAGAGAGCGAACAAAATTTAGTTATCAGGCTATCGCTAATAAAAGATATTATTGTATCAGTTGTGTCCTTAAATTGGTAATAACTGATATTATAGTATCAGTTATTCCCATGGCACTTTCCAATTTTTATCTAGTCATCTGGGGCAATTAAATTAGTATACTGTCCCCAGATTTTGATGCCAAATAGGTAAGCCAGGGGGGTCAAAATCGAATTTCGGGATGGGGGGTGAAGTTTTGAAGAAAGATTAAGAAAATCTGTGCCAGTAATAAATTTTCCTCCACTTAAAACCTACTTTAAATCGGGTCAAAACTACTTCTAAGCGCATCTTTTATATTTCCATAGGACTTGATGCGGCATTTATCTTCCTCTCTATCAGAGACACCGTGCGGCATTTTAATATACCTAGCTATTCTTTCTTCTAAACCTTTGTAATTAGTATAGAAAATGATTTTGTTTTTATTAGACATTACGCTTTCCAGACCAAGATTAGCGCAGTTTTCTTCAATAAACCCAAAACCAATAAAGTAGAGCCTGTTAGCGCTACTTATTTCTTGTTTTGCTAAGGCAAATCGCTCCTTAGTGTACTGATCATCTTCACCAATAGTTTTAATGCATTTTGCAAAACTAGCCAAACATGGCTTTCCTGCTTCAGCTGCATCGGTAATAAAATTATATAAAAGGTCCAAACCTTTATAATCGAAACGAATTCTACCATCATGACCGTCAATTCCAACGGCATATTTTAACGCATCATTAAGCCACCCGAATTTACAGTCGGGACATGCATTTTCAACTTCAGATAGCGATCCGTAAGGGTAGATTATTCTCTTTTTTATTTCTTCACGATATTGATGGGGAAGATGTTTGTTCAAAAACTCATCAAGTGTCCTATCGTAGTTGAAGCAAATGATAGTTATATCATCCAAATTATCGCGATTCACTATAGCTTCGGATAAGACGTGGTACCAGTTATTAACCCCGCTGAGGCTTAAATTGTTCTCGAGGCACAAGATGGAAAAAGCCACAAGCTTTTTTATGTATGTGACCACTTTATCTTTTTCTACAAAAGGCGGCAAAATAATTTTGTCTTTGATTATATGGGACAAAAGAACATCAACGCTACTACGGCAATTCTCCCTAGCAATTTTGGCAGCGCAACTAAATGCCTCATATTCCGGACATTGCGATAAAGCCTTTTCTACATCCGGCTCTGTGCCGACAAGATCTTCTTCAAGAAATTCTTCTATCAATTTATTTTTTTTGCCAAAATTCAAAAAATTTTCTCTGAAAAATAAGTCAGTTGGTGCTAACTTCATTATCTCGTCACGGATCTTTTCGAACAAATCTTGATCTATAGCGGTTTCGCGTTTTTTTTCTAAGTAGGCGTGCTGATATTTTCCAATCAAGAAAGATAGGTAACACTTGATAAAACCATCAACACTATAGCTACCTAAGCCACTACTTTTTACCTCAGGATGCTTTTTAAAAAATTGTTCCGCTCTTTTCTTTAAGCTTTGATACAAAAGAGCTGCAACAAGATTGACATCAAGTTGGCAGATTTTATCATGCAATTCGCTTCCAAGCGGCATTCCTATATCTTTGGCGCCACCTGCACCAAGAGTAATTACGGTTTTTCCTTTTGACATTTTAGTAAATTTTTTGTGCTAAAATAAAACTCTTCCTCGAGTAAGGTAAGCATTTATTTTTTCATGTACAAAACAATGTACAAATCAGAATCAAAAAAGGTTAAATCCTTTACTGGCAAGGCTTGAAGTGTCATATTTCAAATCCAGCCCCCGCAACCATCTCCATCAGAGCTAAGCTCATTTCACAAAAATCATCAAATTAGAATTCGGCCTCGGCTGGTGTGTATTTGTATCTATTTCCAGCTATAGTATTTTTCTTTTTGAAAGAAATTTACTCAACAAACGTGAATTATTTTTGTGTTTTTAAATTCGTTTTAAATTTTTCTATCATCACTTCTAACCTATTGAGCAAATCATCGTAGGTAATCACATCCACAACATTTTTGTATTTTCTTTTTATTATCTCAAAATCCTCTTTTTGTTCATGAGTGAGTTTTGAAGATCTACCCATTATAATCATACCACTAGGGTTAGTTATTTTGATTTTTAATCCATGTGGTAACCAATCCTTATATTCAGTATTTAGTTTATCCTCTGCTGATTGCCCTGCCTTGTTAAGCCAAAATATATACTTTTCTATTTGCATGATAGTCCCTGATAATTCTCTAAGAGGAATATGGTTATCTCTATAAAGACCTTCGGTAACTATACATCTATCAAATGGCTTTTTGATCTCAATAATATCAACGTTTCCATCTGAATCTAACAGAAGCAGGTCGATTCTTCTCTTTACGCCTCGTGTATCCTTGATTGGAACTTCTTTGAAAACTTTTATATATTTGGGATAAAGTAAAAGAATGAATTGGGATATTTCCTCTTGCCATTGTCCTTCAACATAACCGTCTTGATTGGAAAGCATTTCTTTTAACCTATCCAACAGAATAGAATATTTTTCTAATTCATTGTGATTAAACATCTGAGGTAAAGTGCTACGATGCGTAGAAACCTTCCATTCCATATAATTATTATATGACTTTTCTCCATCAAACTTTAAATCAAGGTGGTCTCTTAAAGTAGTGGTTAATCGTGCTGATACATACTTATCTAACTCTGAGCTGTTAGGAAATGATTTGATTAACTCTTTAAATTTATTTTCAGGTAAATTGCCGTAAGCATTTCCTCCTATATAAATCTCTTTCGGACTTAATCGATTAATTTTTCTAAAAATTGAAGTGTCCCTTACAGCTATAAATGATTTAGTATCAAGCTGAACATCTTTGTGAATATAAAGATCAAACTCTATTGATAACACAGCCTTATCTAAGTGGTAATATTCACCAACTCTGTTTCCAATTATAAACTTTAAAGATTCTGAACCAAACTCATCTTGAAATATAGAATCTTCATCAGCAGAAAGCTTACTTTTATCTAGATAAAATGTCTTTCTAAGCCTTACTATCTCTTTATCATTTAGTTTTTTAGAAGCCCAATTCTCATCGCTATCAAAGCGTTCTGATGTATATATTAAATATAAAGCTGTATTCCCTTTCTGAAACTCAATCATTATTACTCCTTCAAAGAATTAACCTAAAATATCTTTGTGAAGCTCTTTAATATAAGCGTATCCCTCGCTCTCATTTATTTCATTTAATACTTCTTTTTGAAAATTGGTTACTCGACTTTCTGCTTCGTTTAGAATCTCACACCATTTTTTAACATGAATGGTATAATCAGCAGAAAATCCCACTTGATGATTTTCATTCTCTCTATCGGATTCCCCATACTCATCAACATCCGTAGACACAGCTATTGCTTTAATTTTTCTTCCTTTCTCCCATCTATGATGCTTCGTAAGAGCCATACAATATTTTTTCGTCTGTTGTATTGCTTTTTCTCCCACTTTTACACTTGGTCTTTTTAATTCTATTAATAGGTGTTCATTTCTGTTGTTTCGCATAGATAGCAGTAAATCGATTACCCCTATCTTTCCATCAAAATCTTTTACATCTCCTATCACCAAATCATCATAAGTTTTTACATCATCTTTAATTATCTCTTTTAGCGCGTTTGTTGTATTCTGATCTGTGACGGCAAGATTATATTCTTCGCCAAAAATCCAACAATTCCTTTCAATAATTTTATGCAAGTGGGTTCTCTCTTTAATGGTTTTCATTTTTTCACCATCTTGCGTAATATTGCGAATTCCTTTTAGACACAGTAACCTATTCGAGCATTCACGACCCAAATTTAATAAATTTGTAAGAGAGGTATATTGTAAAATATTATTTGTTCTTTCTATATCTAGCTTATCAAGTTTTACTACATCTTGAACAACCTTTATAAAGCTTTCTACATCATGCTCCAACAGCTTGTTTGCTAAGCTTAAAATTAACTTACTTCTATCTCGAGATTTTGCATTACCATGGTTTATATCAATATAGTCTGAGACCATTATCGACATACTTTCTAATATATTCTTCTCCGTTTCATCTACTAAGCTTAAATTGTTAACGGAAGGATATATTCCGTTATTTTTTAGATCATCTAGTTTATCCTTATGCACTTTTTGTGCTAGCTCTACGCTCCAATCCATTGCATGCTGTAGGCAATTCTTTATAATTTGATTGATTTCCTGACTAAATATTTCGGAACCTGTTTGGAATTCTTCACAAAGAATATGAATACTGATATTGTTAGGAGCTTTTTCTGGACGTTCTTCCATGGTATATCCATGGTGGTTGCATAAAAAAATTGTATCAAATTTCTTTTTCGAGTTTTTCCAGAAATAAAGGCGCAATACAACTTTTTTATCGTTATATTTGATATCCAAAGTTATGTCTTTCTGTTCTAATTGATCTTTAATTGTGCTTTTATCAATTGGCTTTGTTTCATTATTGCCAGATACCTTAATTGATACGCCATATTTCAATATATAGATCGCAAACATCTGTGATAGCTTTTCATAAAGCGATTCCACAGTTAGATCATAGTTTTTGGAATCGTTGTGAATTTCAGCTATTGTTCCTTTTCTCAGATTTGGTATTTTTTGTACAAAATCACAATCTATCCCATCTTCAGCCATTACGATTTGGTGATACCGACTATTCAATTTATCATAACTTTTCCACGTAACATTATCGCCTAGCGACCATGCTCTATACCTACCAACCCCTTTACATCCAATAAAATCTCTTTCTTTTTTTGTAACGACAGAGTTCTTGTTGGTGTAACCTTTTTTTGCAAAAGTTGTTTCTAAGTTTGAAGAATCAATTCCGTCACCATTATCACTGATTGTGATTTTATTAACTTTACCTAGACCGTTATTACCAAAATTAATTTTAATTTCAGTGGCCATGGCATCAAATCCATTTGCTACTAGCTCATATATAGCCTGAGTAGGAGAGCATTTTGCGGCTCTTGCAATATCAGAAAAATCTATTCCGTGATTATATTTAGGCATGCGAATAATAGAGATTATTTTCTAAAGTTATGATAAGAACATAATCTAGCTAAATTTAATTTAATCTTAATAGATAAATTTTGCTCCACTTATTAAAATTCAGGGGACAGTTTACTTAATTATATCTCACCTATTCTTTGTCTTATTATCTTCTCCTAAAGCTTTTCCTGTTGAAGGACTAACCTTAGCATTTGGTGTTGAGAATTTTTTTACTACCAAATCAACTACTGGTTTTAAAACCACTGTCGCTAAAGTTGCCGTTCCCCTTGCTATTGCTTCAGCTTTTACTGGATTTAAAACTGCTGGCGCTAAAGTTTCCCTTCCCTTTGCTTCAATTCCATATTTAAGCGCAACATCTTTAGCTTTTATATATTCTTTGCTTGGACAAAAATTATATTTTACTCCATGCCAAACTTCATTAACCGCCTCAATATCAACAGGATTAACAACCACAATTTCGTTAGAATCGCAATTTACAGCAAAATCCATTACTGTGTCGCGATTAATCTCACCAAAATAAAAAGGTGGAGTATCCTTATTTTGATATTTTTTTGGATGTTTCAAATGACTCACGGCGTGTAACATTTCATGAATGATTACATAATCATTTATCAATCCTAACGCCACTACTCTTGTCGAAACATCATTATATTCTGTTCCATAAAATTTATTTCTCGCCTCATCGACCTCTCTCGTATATCCGCCTTGGGTAGCGTTCGGTGCCTTAGCGATAAAAATTAAATTTTTGTTATAAGTTGCCCCCGCTATAACTTCTTTTACTTCATTTGTGGTAAGGCTCATTCTCTCAATTTTAACATCAGTTTTGGCAAAATAACTTTGGATCCTGTCATCAACCATTTTTATCTCTTCTTCACTAAGCGCCTTTTCCTTGAAGCCGGTTCCTTTTCTGTGGTAAGTATTGTCTACTCCATCTTCAGGGATATCGAAACAATAATAGATGGTTTCGTCTTCATTATCTCGCCATGGCTTAAAGTTGAGATCTGGTAAAATGCTTGCTTTGAGTTCTTCATAGTTATTTGGCCTATCCCTTGGCTCTCGGGGATAAAGGTATTTATCCAAAAATAATGCCTTATTGCTCGCTTCTGAAGTGATTTCGAACATATCTTTTAATATCTCAACAGATTGATCTAACCCTCGCCTCTTGGCAACATTCAGTAAACTTTCACCATTGAATCTTATTCCAGTTCCTAACACGTCTCTTGGTAGAAATGTGGCAACTTTTTTACCTTTATCAACCTCTAGGTCATATGTCAACAATGGCGGTATATTCATCAAATGATTTAGTACTTCAGAATCGGTTGCTACAGTTAATAGATAATGGAGCCTAAAACTTTCCTGCACAATTTTATAAAAGCCTTGATGAATAGAGTTAGGTGGAACTTCATCGAAAGCTTGCCGGATTAACGAGGCTTCAGTTTTATTATGATGCAATAAATCCCAAAGAAAATCTCCTGTATCTTGCAATAGTCCATTCTTCCAAGCTTCAAGCGCTCTATATTCAAAGCCATGCTTCTCTATTAAGTGATCATGTAGATCACCATTACCAGCCTGTGATGCCTGTGCTAAAAGGTCATTACCTTTTTCATCTCTACGAAGCAGCAAAGAAAAATCTCGCTTAATCAGCTTATCAAATAGATCCAATTTTTTATGCTTCATTGCCAGTTGGGCCAAATCAAGCCCATCAATTTTTATCTTTGAAATGTCAATATCACCCACTAACTCAAACAGCTTTTTTGCATCATCATTTTCGATGGCCTGTAAAATTTGAGCGCTGATTTCTTCACTAAGAATTAATGGATTCGCTGGTTTCATTTGAAGCGCCTCGTAATGAATATTTCTAACTATATAGAAAAATAATTATTTCGCGATCCTATCGAAATCATAGGATTAGAAATAATAGAGGAAGGATCAGTAAAATAGGGTTTTACGCCCTTTCTTATATTTGATGAATTATTCTGCGCTGAAATATGACCACTTGCAAGAATTTCTACCTCCTGCGGAGTTAGAGTAGAGAGGATGGCGATATAGATTTTGTTTTCTTCAATAGAATGATTTTTTGGAGCCAGTCGAGATATTAAATTATTAAAAGTTTCGTTTTCCTTTTCATTTTTCTCAGATTCCTGAATAAATTTCAAATAAGTTAGCAAGTTTGGATCTTGAACCA
Organism: Pseudomonadota bacterium; assembly: GCA_040384945.1. Lineage (GTDB taxonomy): Bacteria > Pseudomonadota > Alphaproteobacteria > Rickettsiales > UBA1997 > UBA2645. Next base: position 26,249 of record JAZKII010000004.1, on the reverse strand, counting down.
TCTTACTGATTTTACTGTGTCTATCGAAAGCTACTTCTCTTTCTTCTGGGTTATTAACTAAGGAAAGAAGTTTTTCATTCGCCATAAAATTTGCTTCACTTGCTGCAACACCGGATTTCATGAAAAATTCATGATGCCGTGATCTTAAAATTCGGAGTAATCCAATTGAGTTAGGATCTATTGTATCTTGAGGATTTTTTTTATTGTAATTTGCAACTATCGAATTTCTTAATTCTTCCTTATCAATAACAGTCGCAAGAAGGATGACACTTTCTTTAGGTAAAATGTTCAAGACTTCTTCAGTTAGTTGGCTTGGTTGGTTTTCATTACCATATATCATAATGCTCCAATCATTGCCTTTCTTCTTATAAGTATTGGTGATTATTTCATTGATGATTTCTGGGTCGCGAGAAAACTTAGCGGCTGATGTTAAAGCTGTATAACCAAATTTATCCAAGTGATTAACCTCAGCTCCGCTATTTAAAAGAATTCTGACATTAGCCACAGAATTTTGAACGGCATATGTTAATGCTATGCAATTATCATTATCTGCCTGATTAATATGAGCACCTCCATCTAAAAGAGCTTTGATTGTTTCCGAATCGGCATAAGCTGCGGCTTCCATCAAAGCTGTCCATCCCCCATCTTTTTGATTGTTAACCTCAGCTCCTTTATCTAAAAGAGCCTTAACTATGTTGACATGACCCTCGCATGCCGCTGCCATTAGAGCCGTACCTCCCCCATTTTCTCGGTCAGCGTAATTAACGTCAGCTCCATGTTTTAGAAGAATTCCGACTATTTCTACATTTCCATTCTTTGCAGCTTTTATCAAAGGTGTTTGGCCTATTTCATCAATATCGTTAATTACGGATTTCACATCTTCTTGTTGTAAAAGAAGGTCTAATTCCGCTGCATTATTCGACGCAATAACTGATAATAAATTTTGAAATTGATCTAGATTAAGTTTCATAAATGATATGATTAATTGTCATATTTGAAGTACAAAAAACAGACAGATATTCTCTGTCCCCATAATTTTAGATTGTTAGAGGTAAAGGCTGACAGCATTCTGAGTAGATCTGTCTAATTGCACTGTAGAAACTGGTGCAACGCGACTCGGTTCAAGTATTTTACTGGCATTATTAATCGCATTAGCAATTTTTTCCAAATTTATATCTTCATTAATACGTGAACAAGAAAGTCGGAATGCACCTTCTCTTTCATTAAAATGAAATCCGCTGCCTGGAACCATGATTACCCAGGATTCCAACATTGAAAATTCAGCAATGTCAGTATCATTCATAATGGTTTTGCCGCGAAAATCCTTAGGTAAATTTTCCGGATTTTTCATGGTTTTAGAAAGGTAATCTTCAGGGATTTTTTTGCCGTAAAATTTCTCCTGAAATTCAGGAGTTAGTTTTAACATCAAAAAGAAACCGCCATTAGGATTGGCAACTTTCTCAAAAATTTGTTTTGGTTCACTCTCACCTTCAAGATTAAAACTTTGGGTTAAGCCTTGAGCGAGTATTGCTCTATGGCCATAGGTTGCGCAAGCAATCTCAAGCCAAGGATCAATTCCTCTATTATTTTCAATATCAAAATTTCTTTGCTCCAAAACTGCTGCGGCATATCGATCAATATGACATGCCATAGTTCCAACCGATAATTGCTGAACCATTTTCATCTCATCATAAATTGCTGCATCAGGCACATAAGCCATACCACAACGCTTCGCCGGGTCACCGCCAATTTCTTTGGCAGTAGAAATTTGTACCACGCATTTTTGTTTTAAATCCTGATATTTTTGCGAATCAGCTGCAGAACTATTTATTATTTTTTCTTCCAAAATAGTCATAAAAGGTTGTGATTCCACCTGTTCTCCCACCTCGTTAAAAACCAATTCGCGATAAGTATCATCTAAAAATATTTTCGCCTTCCCCGGATTATTGGCTAAAATTTCTATAGTTCTTTCCAATTCGTCAACCGTCCAAACTAGGCCGGTAGGGTTGCAAGGATTATTAATCAGAACTGCATCCAATTTATTATTTATGATAGCATATTCGAAATTATCCAGATTTGGCCTGCCTTCAGGGGTAAGACCCATTTTTACTTTCCCAATATTTTTTTCCGCCAATGGTCCATCATAGGCAGCAAAATAAGGATCAAACATTCCGATTACACCATCGGTTGGTATAGCGGCATGAACGAAGTTAAACAGAACTCCAGTACCGCCATAAGACAACATAACATTATCTGCATTAGCGCCACTAGTATAACGGTTAAATTCCTGCGCAGTTAAATCGCGTGAAGTGGTACTACCAGTAACATCAATATCACGAGAAGCATTAAACACTGCCAGATTAGCATTTCCGTAAGATAAAACCTTCTGCAAATCTTTCATACAAACATCAGGCATGCAAGTTTGCGCATGTTCTTGCGCAGCACATAATCTTTGAATTAAAGGTTGTGTGCCATTTTCACGTTCGAGTTGGGCAGAAGTATAAACCATTCCCAAATCCGGATGTAATTCTTTTCCCTCTACCGATATGCATGAAGGAACATAGCGATGCATCACCAGACGATCTTTTACAGATGATTGCGCACTGATTTGGGCTGGAGATTGGTCGAGAAAATTGCCGTCAGCAAAAATAAGACTATTTTGATATTGATTTAAATTCGCATTCAACTGCGCTGAAGGATTAGCATCATCGCAAACTATAATTGCTGGATTGATGCCAGAACTAAGATCATCAACTACAACGCCACCTTGTCTGGCAACGATTTCTTGATAAGCTTCTTTATTAGCGCAATTAGGATCAATATAAACAACAGATCCAGGAACAATTGTTGATCGCACCAGATGCGAGAAGGCTCCATTAGTGCCAGGAGTTACCATGGCATTGCCAAAGTTTAATTCTTCTCCCGAATAATATTTAGCAATTTCTTTTTGAATGTCCTGACCGCCGGGAGTTTGAGTATAATTAGGAAGAGCAACGGAAGGATATTCATCAGTATGGCGGGAAGGCACACCAGGTACTCCTATAGAAGCATCAAGCTTAACAACAACTTCTTTGTCATGATCCAGCCCGCCAAGCAGACCAAATAATTTTCTAATAGCGTTTGGACCTTCAAAACCATTTGGCAATATTCCTAAATTTACACTCATAAAAACCCGATTTTTAATTTTAATATCACGGTAATTATTTTAGAGAATATTGCAGAAACCTCTCACCTGTAGGTAGTGTCTTATTACAGATTCCAAACAAGAAATTTACTAAATAATTACCTATTTAGGCTTGTAAATAAGGCTTTTAAGAAGTCTATTAAAATTTAACGCTTCTCAACTTTAGATTGAATGTTGAACTACAAAATTCTAAGACCGGAACTAAGATGAGATTTTTTTTATATTCTTAACTTTCGACTGATTATGGAATTTTTTAATAAAAAAAAGCATGAGACTTTTGAGATTATTGCTTTTCTGGAAAATTTGCCAAACCTCAATTCCCAAGATCTTAGCATTTTAGAAAGAAATTTAACGGAATTATTGGGGGAAATTAATTCTTCACTTACCCAATTTTCCAAAAAAGATTTGGGAATTATTCTAAATTCTTTCGCCAGCGCTGGCTATAAAAAAGAAAATTTATCCGGCCTGAATATTCCAAAATTTGCCGCCATCATCAATTCTAAAATTTCAGAGTTTTCTACCACTAATCTTACCTATATTGCTGATGGTTTCGCGCGACTTGGTTATGACAAGGATGAGTTAAAACTGGATCTGCAAGCCCTTACAGAATTTATCAAAAGAAATACTAATTTTCCCGGCCTCGATGCAATTATTTCTTTGCGCGCCTTTGCCCAAATGGGCCATGATATTTCTGATTTTGAAGGTGGTTTAAATAAACTTAGCCACGAAGCGGAGGTAAGAATCCCCAATTTAGAAGCACGCAACCTCGCCTCTTTGGTTCACAGCCTTGCTAAATGTAAGATGTTTGAAAAATTATTTACCCTGCAGGAACCTATAATTGCAGCATTAGCTCCGCAAATAGCAGATTTATCATCAGAATCTGCAGGCGCTTTATTGAAAGCGCAAATGGTTTGTGATTTAATTGGCGGCAAAAAATTTTTTGATGAAGAATTAATTAGAAATATTTCCAGAAAATATAATCCGCTGCCCGAAAATATTTCCGAATTACAAGATTCTATAGCAAACATGTTGCCCGGAAAACACAGTGAACAATCCGTTTATCCTCCACGATTGGAATCAGTAAGAAATGATGATCCTAAATCAGTAAGAAAAATTGATATTCTTTATGAGATTAATAATGAAGTTTATTTTATTGAAATTGATGGCCCGTCACACTATTTACACTTGTCGGATGGCAGTTTGCAGACCAATTCTGCAACTAAACAAAGAGATGAAATTAATAAAGCGGCGATAGCAGAAATTGCTGTTTTACATCCTCAGAAAAAGTTTCATTATTTGACCTTATCTTACAAAGAAATTGAGGAATTCTTAGAACATGATCGATATTTGCACCTTAAATTGCTTTCATCAAAAGTAATTAAGCCGAATCGGGAAGTTGAAAATGTTGTTGTGGTTAGTGAAGAAGAATCTTTCCAAGAGCATGTTAAAAAGGAATCCCCCGGAAAATCACCTGGAAAATTCTCCGGAAAATCGCCCGGAAAAAGCGCCAAAAAAATTATAAAAAAATCCGGCCGTCAAATTGAAGATATTTTTGAAGAATTGCAGTTTGAATGTACGCAAAGCAATCCAAATCCTGATAAGCTTGATATCCTGATTTCAGAAGCTTCTGAAACTGACGATCTTCATAATAAAGAAAGAAAATCTCTGCTGCATTTCGCCACTGAAAATAATAATTTATACTTGGTTAAGGAGCTGGAAGGTAAAGTTGATTTTAATCAACAAAATATACATGGCAAAACTGCATTACATAATGGAATACAGCTTATCGCGCGTCAAATTGCCACTAGCACTATATCAAAAGATTTTCAGAAAATTTTTAAAATATTAGTTAGAAATACTAATCCTGCTTTGGGTGATGAAAATAACAGAACCGCTCTGGATTTATTTTTTGAATTAATATCTCCACAATTGACTCCGGAGAGAGAGGAAGCATTAGGCCCGGAAAGCATTGAAAACATCGCCATAACATTAATGAGTATCGAAAGCAAAACCGATCTTGCTTCGATATCCGCTAATACCAGGAAACTATACTGCTGGAAAAATAGAAATCGCAATCCGGAGTATTATCAGAAAACTTTATTCCTCATCCAAGAGCAGATATTCGAATTAGATCCTGGACCAGGAAAGGAAACAGAAAGAGATAAAATCTTACTCAAGAGCGCTATAGAGGAAATGGAAGAACTTTCCCGACTCTTGATTGAAGCCAATTATCAGGTTAAAGAAACCTTCGATAAATCCCTGAATGAAAAATCTTTCGACGTAACTTTTGCCATGATGAAAGCTGGCTATAATTTGAGCCAAGAAGATTTATTGCCACTGCCCAAAGACACTTTCAAACATTTAATAGTTCATGCAGTAAATCATGGATCTACCTATATTCTCAACGAAATTTTTGAAAAGAGCATTGACCTGATTCAAGATTTACCTACTGAGTTACGCTTTACGCCAGAGAGTATGTTAAATATTTTCTTTGCTAAAAATTCTGATAGAAAATTCACTGAATTTTTAATTGAAACAGGATTGTTCGATCCAAATAAAAAATATCCAGGTCTTAATGATTATCCCTTATCAGTTGCTATAGAATCTAACAGAACTCAACATGCAGAAGTTTTATTAAAATACTCATCATCAGAGGTAGCCGCAGCGGCCCTTCCTACTGCAGTTCGGTCAAAAAATCAGGAGATGGTTGATGATTTTATTGCTTCCAAAAAATTTGATATAGATACCAAAAATAGTAATGATGATGATGGCAGCGCTTTATTTTGGGCCGTAAATCTTAACCTTGTTGGCATTATAGATTCATTACTTAAAGCCGGAGCTAATGTTAATTTCGAGAATATCAAAAGACATGTACCATTGCAGATAGCAATTGGTGAAAATCATTCTGAGGCCGTTCGAAGGTTACTTCAGGAAAAGGATATTATAATTACTGAAACAACTTTGAAGATTGCCAAAAAAAGAAATCACCCAGAAATTTTGGACTTAATACAGGAAAGATTTAACGAAATTGAGACAGAAAAAAAAGCCGCGAGAATAGCGGAAATACAAATAAAGGTGGCCGAGGCAAAATTGGCAAGATTAGAAGAGGAAAAGAGGAAAACTCAAACTGCTGAAACACTCCCTTCTCCCAGCGCATCAAAAACTGTTCAAGTACCATTTTCCAACAACCATACCCCAAATAATGCAATGGGGTTATAAAATAATCAGAGAGATAAATACTTGCTATAAATTGATTGAAAATATTCTTTATTTTGTCAACTTCGGGTTGTTATTTTGATCTCAGTTAATTTTATTATTTCGTATGAAAAAGATATTGCCTTCTGCGCTTCGTGTTTCACAAAATTTGATGCGTTCTACATATCTTACAAATGCTGTCGTAACAAATGTTCCCGATATAAAACCTCTAAATCAACAAGCCCTCTTTAATCTAAAACTTGATGTAAATCCCAGCCACGAAGAACTTAGGATTTATAATTACTGCATACCTCAAAAGAATGAATATGATGAAATAGGAACCCAACGTGCAATTCGTAATCGTAGTAAGCTGCTTGGAACATTTCCATTAATGGTTAGAGTTATAGAAAACTCTCCATCTATCGGAAAACATCTACTGAAAAATTTTGATCAAGGCGAATCATCAAAGCCTACTGATAGTTTGAAAGAACATTTAGAAATGTCTTTTGCAAGCACCGCCTTTATGAAACGCATAAGTCATGCATCTTCTATAACTACAGCAAAAGCACTTTATGATATTACGCATGAAGGTATTGTTGATAGTACAGGCATTACTGATGAAAAAACTTATACTAGAAGAATTTCAGATCTTCCCCTGCCCCACAGCGATCGTGAACAATATGATGCAATGTATAAAATTCTCACAGCTGTAAATGATAGCGATCTCAAACCGCAAATAAAATCAAAAATCTTTTTTAATACCGAAAGAAGATGGACAGAAAATGGCGCAGTAATTACGCGAAACTTTCCTGAGTTACTAAAAGAATATTCTCAATCAATTGCTAAAGATTTAGTTCTGCCTGAATATATCGCGAGATATCAAGAGACTGCAAAGAATTCATTGATCCTAACCCATAATCCACAACGATTTCAGAGATATAATGATTGGTTTACAGCTCATACTTTATTTCAAGTTTCCGATTTAGTAAGTGATACCATACTTAGTAAACTTAGCCCGCAAAAATTAGTTGAAAATGCTGAGCGACTTGATCGTTTAACCACTCAAATTAACGAGGCGCGACCTTTTTTTCTTGAAAGAGTAGAAAAGTTTAAAAGTGAGGGAAATTACCAACGCCTGCCCGAATGGCACAAAATATTTCCCGATCAGGAAATTAATGGATGCAAGTTTAGAGCTTTGACCACTCTTGCTGAGATAAGCCAAGAAGGAAGAGAAATGAATAATTGCGTTGGCGGCCTCGAGTATAAATGCAGAGCCGGGACTGTTCATATTATTGCCGGCATATCTCCTAACGGCGAGCGTTTTACCTTTCGTCTTGATGGAGGACATTTTGGAAAAGTGAGCAAAACAACTGATGTAGAGAAAAAAAGAGTTCCAGGCCAATCATTCTTTGCTTCGAAAGAAGTTCAAGAAGCCGTTAATATTTTATGTAAAAGAATTGATACAAATCAAATAACACTTAATCCTCTTCGCGGCTCCATAAATAAGGATTATACCATTAATGATGCCCTTGGTTTTGATATAACAAGCAAAGAGCATCGAGCTGCAATTTTTGAAGCTTATCGTGAAGCTCATGTTCTTCCGGCAGAAATTAGTAAGGCTATGAAAAATCAAGAAAGCTTCTTTGAAATAATTGGTTTGGATCACTTTTTACAACAATCAGTTCCGGAAAGTATTAAAATATCTAAAAAGAATGAACCACCCAGCAGAATTGCTGCTATTGAAGCTGCCAAAATTAAAAAAGGACCAAGAGAATTATCTTATTTGGATTAACTGTTTCGGCTTTTGTTTTTTTATGAACTGCCTGATCAACTTCTTTTGTTAACATTCTGATAAATGTTGATTTTCCAAAACTGTTAAGGCCAATAATGCCAATAATATTCATTTCAGTTTTAGATAATTTTGAGAATTTTATTTTTTCTTTTCCTATTTTTACTTCCTTCAATTTCTTACGCCGCCAGCGCATATCTGGTTGATGATGGCGGGGTTATTGAAGCTAAAAAACTTCAGATCGAAAATTGGTATAGCCACAGCTCTACCGGTGAAAATATTTATGTCAGCAATCCCGCTTATCAAATTTTCACCAACGCCGAATTTGCAGTTCAAGAAACCTACACTTCCAGCGGCGCCAATAACACATTATGGCCGCAGCTAAAATATTTAATTCATAAGGGTGAAGGCATTTGGAGCAGCGTTACTGCCGGCGTCAATTATTCCTCTACCGATAGCGGCATTTACGGAAATTATCTTTATAGCTCAACAACCAAGCGTTTAAATAAAATTGTCGATCTCAATATTTATGTCGGCTGGCAAAATTGGCGGCATGCGATTGGCAATAATAAAAGCACCGATTTTTTAAATTACGGACTTGGTTCCGAAGTGCATTTAACTAATGATTTTTCTTTAATTGGTGAATTTTTTCAGACTAACGGCCAATTAAGAAATGGCCCGAAAGCCCCAGCAATTCAGGCTGCAACGAGATATATCGCAACGCATTATTTAGTGTTAGATTTAATTTACGGACGCAACATTAACGGCAATCACAATGATTGGGTGACATTTGGTGCAGCGGTGGTTTTTTAAACTACCATAAAGCGATTGCAAAACAGAAAAACACAACCTAAGGATGAAATTATTATTAATTCATTCGAGGTAAATATGTCTAAAACTTCAAGAGGCACAAGAACTTCACAAACAGAAATTGCAGATATAAGAGCATATATTACTGACCAAACAACATTTGCTGAATTTGTAAACTCATCAATCAAGAGCAATAGAGATGATCTGCTAAAAACTATTTTAGAAGATGAAAATCTTTCCCACTACATTCAAGAAATACCAAGTCATAATGAAATCTTGCAATCGGCAGTTGACCGCAAATTTACTCAAAGTTTTAAAATATTAATCGATGCCGGATTCCATCCTTCGAAACGCCAATCTCATGAAACAAATTTTCTTGTCGGTGCTTGCAGAATGCAAAGCCGAGAAGTTTTAGAATCTTATTTTCAGGCTATTGAAGAAAAACATGGTAAAGAGTTAGTATTAGAAATTTTAAACGAACATGATGCTAAAGGAAAAAAACTTCTAACTCATGCTATTAGCGGCAAGGCTTATAAAAAAAGCATTAATTTCTTACTTGAAATCGGAGCAGATATTAATCGTGATTTTGACATTAATTTGGAAAATGCCAAAAGAGCTAAACATGATGGTGTGCTTGTTATCATGGGAGAAAAAGCCACTTCCGATTCCCAACGATCTGCTATAAAATTAGCTAAAGAAGAAATTGGAAAACAGGATCTAAATGATTTTAGAATAAAAGGATTTATTGCAATTAGTGATATTTGTGAAACTAGAGGTGTAGTTGCCTTACAACGCTATTTTGATTGGATGGCGCAAGAAACATCGTCTTCAGAATTATTAAAAAAATTCGAAAAAGATTTCGCAAATATTAGAAGTAATGAGTTTGATACAACGCCTTTATATAAGGCAATTTATGGTAATGCCTATAATTCTTTGATAGATCTGCTTCTAAAAAAAGGTGCCAATCCAAATGACATTGGCCCCAAAACAAAAGGCGCTCTTCCTGTAGATGCTCTTTCTTTGGCACTTGAACACCAAGAATATGACACAGCCAGACTTCTTCTTATGTCAGGAAAAATGGACGATGAAATAGTTTTAAAAGTCGCTGAAAAATTTTTAGCTGAAGAACATCACAATGTTTTATTGGTAAAAGCTTTTGTAGATGGTCTTGATCAAGCCCTTTTTCCTAGACTTCCTCTGGAATCAAGAAAATTTCTTTTAGACAAAACTATAGAATGTGAACTTTATGGTTGCGCACGGAGAATTCTACAAAATCATAATATTGTAGATATGGATGAAGATTTTGTTATAGCCCGAGAAAAGATAAAAAAGAATACTAAAAAACAGGCAGCAGCTACACAAAAAGTTTCAGCAGCAAGTAGTACAAAAGCTTCAACAGCAATTGCACCAAAAGCTTCTGAAGAAGCAATATTGGAAAATCCAGCACCAATTACACCAACAGTTTCTGAAGAAGCAAAATCAGAAACTCGAGAACCAATTACATCTCAGGGAAACAACCCCTATGGAAATAACGTTAAGATTAGAACTCATCAAGCAGTTAAAAGAAATCAAAATAGTGATTGTATAATCTTATAAAACCAATTCCCCAACCAAGCTACTTGGGCGCGCTTTCAATATTTTAACTTCGGCAATTTGCCCTAAATATTTTTGCGCTTCTTCTTCATTTTCCACGTCAACAATAACTGACTGCAAATAAGGCGATTTTCCCCAAAGCTGGGTCGCAGCGCGCGCCCTGGCTTTGCCGGATTTCGGGGCTTCTTTTTCAAATAAAACTTTCATCACCTGCCCTTCGGATTTTTTATTAAATTCCGTTTGTTGTTCGGTTAAAAGTTTTTGCAATCTCGCCAAACGCTCATCTTTTACTTTTTCATCAACTTGAATTTTAGCGTCCGCCGCCGGCGTTCCGGGACGTGGCGAATATTTGAAAGAATAACATTGAGTGAAACCAATTTTTCTAACTAAATCTAAAGTATCTTCAAAATCCTGATCTGTTTCGCCGGGAAAACCAACAATAAAATCCGACGATAATCCCATATCCGGCCGCTCTTTTCTAAGCTTTTCAATAATCTTAAAATAATCCTGACGCGTATGTTTGCGGTTCATTCCTTTCAAAACATTATTCGCGCCGGATTGAATCGGCAAATGCAAAAACGGCATTAATTTTGTACTATCGCGATGCGCTGCGATCAATTCATCACTCATATCGCGCGGATGTGAAGTGGTATAACGAACTCTTTCAATTTCCGGAATTGCCGCAATTTTTTCGACTAATTTGGCTAAAGTTACAACTTCGCCATTCTCATCCAAACCGTGATAAGCATTCACATTTTGGCCTAAAAAATAAATTTCTTTAACACCTTTTTGCGCCAATTTTAAAGCATCATCATAAATTTTATGCGCCTCACGCGAATATTCAGCACCACGGGTGTAAGGCACAACGCAGAAAGTACAGAATTTATCGCAACCTTCCTGAATCGTTACAAAAGCGCTGGCGCCAGTTCCAGCTTGAGCTTGTGGTAAAATATCAAATTTATCATTAGGCGTAAATTCGAGATTAATTTGTTTTTTCTTGTCGCGAATAACTTTTCCAACCAGATCTGGCAAGCTTTGATAACTTTCAGGGCCAACAATAATATCAACAACATTTGATCTTCTAAAAATTTCTTCACCTTCAGCCTGAGCCACGCAACCAGCAACCGCAACGATCATTTGACTGCCGGCATTTTTCATTTTATCTTTATGCGGACGAATGCGCCCTAAATCAGAAAATAATTTTTCCGAAGCCTTTTCGCGAATGTGACAAGTATTAATGATAACCATGTCAGCACCTTCCGGCGTTTCTATAGTTTCATAACCAACCGCCGTCATTAAATCTTGCATACGATCTGAGTCGTAAACATTCATTTGGCAGCCGTAAGTTTTAATGTGTAATTTTTTTGTCATTTTTTAATTGTTTTTATATCGAGCCAGCATCTCGACGACGCGCTAAAGCGCTTTGCTCGATGACCTAATAATTGTTTACACGAAGTAAAAATTTTAGGTCATCGAGCAAAAGCCGTTAGGCCGTCGTCGAGATGCTAGCTGGATCTTCCTTCCACCCCGTAACCGTCACAACTTCAAAAGTTGCAACTCCACTCGGGTAAATCTTTTTATAATTCTGCGAAATTTTATTCAAAAACTCCTTCGTAAAAAACTTGCGCGAGCGTTTCACCATCACATTCCCCTGCCCCATCATTTTCAAATCTTTTAACAAATTTAACGGATCAGAATATTCCACCTCAATTTTCGCAAAATCTGAAATCGGATTTTGAAATCCGGCTTTTTGCAATAAACTCGCCGCAGTTTTCACATCAATTGTCGGCGGCATTCTTGGTGAAACGCCGTTGTAAATTTCATTTTCCGTTTCATATAAAACGTGAGCCAATTCGCTTAAATTTTCTTCACCAAAAAAGCTGGCGATAAACACGCCGCCTGGCTTTAAAACTTCTTTCACATTTATCAAAAATTGCGGAATCTGGTTAATATAATGAAAATTTAAGTTGCTCAAAATCAAATCAAAAGATTCTTTTTCAAAAGGCAAAATCTCTGCATCTTCCATAAATTTATATTGCGCACCACCTTCATTTACCTGCTTCGACAAATAATCATCCATCGCGCCAATTTCTAGAATATCCTTAAATTCACGATTCAAAAACTTAACATTTTCCGCAATTCTATTTGCAACTTCATGATGCAAAAAATTATGATCTAAAAACTTCGAACGCGCGCGCAACTTATTTTTGGCAAGCAAATCGCGATCGAATAAAACCTCTTGAATCATCACTTCGAAATGAAAATTTTAAAAAAAATATCGGAAATTATTTTTCCGAACCACTGCCTGTCCTGCGAGAAAATCATCAGTATTGACGGCTTATTTTGTGAAAGTTGCTGGCTGAAATTGCAATTCATCTGCGAACCTAAATGCACAATTTGCGCTTATCCGTTTGAGTTTCAAGGCTTGAGTTTAATTTGCGGTAAATGTTTGACCAAAAAACCTGCCTTTGATCGCGTAATCACGATTTTTCGTTATGATGATATTTTGAAAAAAATTGTTGGTTCGCTGAAATATCGTGATCAGACTTTTTTAGCTAAAAAATTTGCGCGGATTCTTTTTGATAAATCGAAAAATGAAATTAAGGATTGCGAGCTTGTGGTTGCAGTTCCGCTGCATGTTTCGCGATTGCGGAAAAGGAAATTTAATCAGGCGGTTTTGCTCGCGAAAAATCTGTTAAAATTAGCGCCAGAAATGCAGTTTTTCCCTGATTTAATGGTGAGAATTAAAGATACAAAATCGCAGATTTTTTTGAAGAAAAAGGAGCGCGAAAATAATTTAAAAAATGTTTTTGCAATAAATGCTAAATATTTGGAAACTATAAAAGGCAAAAATATTTTATTAATTGATGACGTAATGACAACAGGCGCAACGGTTGAGAACTGTGCAAAAATTCTAAAAAAATATGGCGCGAAAAAAGTGAAAGTTTTGACGATTGCGAAAACAATATTTGGGAATCCTAACTAATTCTCCGATTTTAGGTCACCCTAGCAAAGCACGAAGTGC
>JAZKII010000004.1:0-12643 GCA_040384945.1 Pseudomonadota bacterium | reverse complement strand
CAGCATCTCGACGACGGCCTACGGCCTTTGCTCGATGACCTAAACTGATGTTAACCGATCCAAAACCACGCGCGATTTCTTCATCCAAAAATCACAATCCATTTCGCAAAAATGGCGATTAAAAACTCTCGCTAAGGCTTGCATTTCCTCATCAAACTTCTCATTGAAACCAACAACTTTATAGCCAAATTTTTGCAGTTTTTCTTTTATTTTTAAAATCTCAGAACCTTCATTTCCCATCTCAAACAACTTTTCTTCCATATCAAAAATATCGACAAAAACCCCGACTCCATTTTCACCCAAAAACCGCCAGTCAAACAAATGTGATGGATCTTGTTTGCGGTCTAAAAACCCGGTTTCTTTAATATAACCAATATCAGAATGCCCAATAACATCTTGCGGTTTTAAGTGATATTTCTGCATCAAATATTGGCACAACTTTAACCCAACTTGCAGCTGGATTTTCTCAAATTTTTTCTCAAAAGGCGCGCTATTTATAAATTCAATGCCGATCGAATTTGCATTTAAACCTTCAAAACCTTTCCAAAAGCTCATTCCGGCATGATAAGCCACATCATTTTCATCGACTAATTCAAAAACTTTTCCATCTTCAGCAATTAAAAAATGGGCGCTGACACCATGTTCTTCAAACTGCTCAATTGCATGTTCGACTGAATCAGCCTCCACATGATGTAGCACCAAAAAATCAATTTTTCTGTCTCCCTCTTTCTTTTCAAAAAATTCTGAAAATTTTTTACTTTTATTAATTAGCATAATTTTTGACATTAAAATTCTTAAAACTAAGTTGCGCCGCAATTCACTTCATTTCTAAACATTTTCACATCTATATATGGCTAGTAAAAAAGACACCTCAAAAAACAGTGCAAAATCTAACTTGGCAACGAAAAATTCAAAAGATCTTGAAGCCTTGCAATTCCACATTCAAGGCCAGCCCGGAAAAGTTGCAATGCACGCAACTAAACCTCTTAACACTCAACGCGATTTAGCATTAGCTTATTCTCCAGGTGTTGCAGTTCCTTGTTTAGAAATCCAGAAAAATCCTGATTTAGCTTACGATTACACTTCGAAAGGAAATTACGTTGCCGTTATTTCAAACGGAACTGCGGTTCTTGGTTTAGGAAATTTAGGCGCTCTAGCTGGAAAACCAGTTATGGAAGGTAAATCAGTTCTATTCAAAAGATTCGCCGATATCGATTCAATTGATATCGAAGTTGACACCGAAAATACCGATGAATTCATCAACGCCGTTAGATATTTAGGCCCAACTTGGGGCGGCATCAACCTTGAAGATATCAAGGCTCCAGAATGTTTCATCATTGAAAGCAAACTTCGTGAAATCATGGATATTCCGGTTTTCCACGATGACCAACATGGAACTGCGATCATCTCTGCCGCTGGTATTATCAATGCTGTACACATTTCAGGCAAAAAATTCAAAGATATTAAAGTTATCGTAAACGGCGCCGGCGCTGCTGGTATCGCCTGTTTAGAACTTTTAAAAGCGATGGGTTTACCGCACGACAACGCAATTTTATGCGACACAAAAGGCACGATTTACAAAGGCAGAACTGAAGGCATGAACCAATGGAAATCTGCTCACGCCGCCAATACCAAAGCCCGCACACTTGCTGAAGCAATGAAAGGCGCTGACGTGTTTTTAGGCCTTTCAGTTAAAGGTGCTGTTACTAAAGAAATGGTGAAATCAATGGCGAAAAATCCGGTGATTTTTGCCATGGCCAATCCAGATCCAGAAATTACTCCGGAAGAAGTTTATGAAGTTCGCAATGACGCAATCGTTGCCACTGGTCGCTCAGACTATGAAAACCAAGTTAATAACGTAATGGGTTTCCCTTACATTTTCCGCGGCGCTCTTGACGTTCGCGCTTCAACAATTAACGAAGAAATGAAAATCGCTGCGGCTCATGCAATTGCTGAGTTGGCTCGCGAACATGTTCCCGCTGAAGTTATTAAAGCTTATGGCGGCCGCGACATGAAATTCGGTCCACGTTATATTATTCCAACTCCATTCGATGCACGCTTGATTAGCGTAGTTCCAATGGCTGTTGCTAAAGCTGCGGTTGAAACCGGAGTTGCTAGAAAACCAATTAAAGATTGGGATGCTTATAAAAAACAATTACAAGCGCGTCGCGATCCTTCAATGAACAGCTTGAGCATGATTTTCGACAAGCTGGAAAGAAGCCCGAAAAAAATGATTTTTGCTGAAGGCGAACAACCAGAAATGATCCGCGTTGCTGCAATGTGGCGCGATAGCGGTTATGGTTTGCCAATTCTGGTTGGTAAAAAAGACCGCATTTTGGAAAATATGAAAGAAGCCAATGTTGAACCAAAAGGAATTGAAATTTACAACGCGGCAATTTCTGACGAAAACAGCAAATTCACTGATTACCTTTACCAAAAATTGCAAAGAAACGGTGTGCTTCGCTCAGACTGCGCCCGCATGGTAAAAAATGACCGCAATATTTTCGCCGCTTCAATGTTGGCTTGCGGACATGGCGATGCTTTAATCACCGGTTTAACCCGCGGTTATCGCCAATCTTTGACTGATGTTTGGAAAGTTTTGAAAAACAAAAAAGATAATATCGTTCTTGGTATTTCAATGGTGATTTCAAAAGGCAAAACCATCTTCATTTCAGATACTGCTTGTTCCGAACTTTCTTCTTCGGAACATTTAGCTGACATCGCAATCCAAACCGCTAAAAAAGTGCGCGATATGGGTTATGAACCAAGAGTTGCTTTCTTGTCATTTTCAAATTTCGGTTCTGCTCTAAAAGTTGAATCAAGCCGCATCAAACATGCTGTTGAAATTTTGGATGGCATGAAAAAAGTTGATTTCGAATATGATGGCGAAATGACTGCTGACGTGGCTCTAAACATGGATAAAATGGCGAGATATCCATTTAGCCGTTTAACTGCACCAGCAAATATTTTAATTTGCCCGGGTTTACACTCAGCTTCAATTGCGACTAAACTTTTAGAAGAAATCGGAAATTGCACAGTTATCGGCCCAATCTTGGATGGTTTTGAAAAATCAGTTCAGATTGTGACGATGCATACTTCAATTAATGATATTTTGAATATGGCTGCGATTGCGGCTACTAGTTCTTCTAAATAATTTAAAATTATTTTATGTCAGATACAGGCGCATCTTCAAATCAAGCATCACAACAAGCAGCAAGATTATCACTTGAAAATCATAATGCTTCGAGTGGCAGTAACATTGGGCATTCTGAGGATGGAAGAGCAATGCCACTTCCTGTTGGTGATGTAAATGCTAATTTTACACTTGGTGGAATGGACAGTTCTGGACCACTTGCTTCAATGAAACAAGGAACTCTTAGCGCCAATCCTATGGATACTTTTGAAGGACTTGCTCCGGTGCAAAATATTGGAAAAGCTGTTCCTCAGGAAGTACAACCACATTTTGGTCATGGAGATTCTTTCAAGGCTCCAACTGCTGCTGGCGATACTCAAATGAAACCTACAGGATTATTTGGTGGAGCATCGCATGGATAATATTAAACCTGATCAAAAAAAATGTGGTGAATCTTGTGGTTGCATGACTGCGAATAATTCAAAAAAAGAAGAAATAAAAGTAGAAGAAAAAGTTGAACAAGATCCAACTCGTTTTGGTGATTGGCAGGTTAATGGCCGGGCGATTGATTTTTAGGTGTTGGTAAATCGAGCTAGCATCTCGACGACGCTTCGCTTTGCTCGATGACCTAAAACATTTTCTGCTCGACAAAAATAAAAAAGCTTTAGGTCATCGAGCAAAGCGCCTTTGGCGCGTCGTCGAGATGCTAGCTCGATTTACCAACACCTAAAAAATTAACTAAAATTCTTTTTAATCTCTTCTAAATCCATTACCTTCTTAACTTTCCCAATCGCTGTAAATGTTGGATTTGAACCAGTAAAAATTGCCTCAGCAACTCTTGAAATATCAGCTTTCGTCACTGCTGTAACTCTCTGCAAAATTTCCTTATCCGAAATCAATCGATCATGAGATAAAATATCTCCACCTAATCTCTGCATTCTAGATCCAGTGCTTTCTTTAGCCATTAATAAACCGGCTTTAAATTGTGTATGTACACGATCTAATTCTTCATTAGAAATTTTTCCGCAGATTTTTTTCACTTCATCACAAGTCGCGGCAATTAATTCATTGGTTTTTTCCGGTGTAGTTCCGGCGTAAATTCCGAACAATCCTGAATCTTGATAAGCATAATTAAAAGCATAAATCGAATAAGCCAAACCACGGTTTTCGCGGACTTCCTGAAATAAACGCGAAGACATTCCGCCACCCAAAATCATCGCCAGAATTTGCGAAGTGTAATAATCTTCATCCAAATATGATTTTCCTTCAAATCCTAAAACCAAATTAATTTGTTCCAATTTTCTTTCTTTCCTGAAATCGCCGCCTTGATATTTCGCCATTTCCGGGGCTTTAATTTTTGAATCACCCAGCTTGGTAAAATATTTTTCTGACCATTTAGCTAAATCTTCTTCATTAATATTTCCCGCCGCTGCAACTGCAATATTCTCACAGCTATATTGATCGCGAATATAATTAACAAAATGCTCGCGCTTGAATTTTTTGATATTTTTTGTCGGCCCTAAAATCGTTTGGCCCAAAGATTGGTTCGGAAAAGCAACTTCCTGAAAATAATCAAAAATAATATCATCCGGCGTGTCATTCGTCATCGCGATTTCCTGCAAAATCACGCCACGTTCTTTTTCCAATTCTACTTTGTCAAAAATCGAGTTTTGTAAAATGTCAGATAAAAATTCCAGCGCAAATTCGGCATGCTGTTTTAAAACTTTAGCGTAATAAACCGTTTTTTCTTTGGATGTATAAGCGTTAATTCTGCCACCAATTCCTTCAAATTCTTCAGCGATTCTTTTTGAACTTCTTTTTGCCGTTCCCTTAAAAGCCATATGCTCCAGGAAGTGTGAAATTCCGCTAATTGCTGGAGTTTCATTTCTACTTCCGGTATTTACAAAAACCCCAACCGAAACTGTTTCAACTTCTTTCATTTCATCCGCGGCAACACGAAGCCCGCAAGGTAAAGTAATTATTTTTTGTTTAGGCATAATGAAAATTAAGGGAAAGGATTTTGTATTTTTAAGGGTTTTTGTCATCTTGAATAGCCCTCCATTATTGTCAATCCATGAAGCCTGAAGATCAATGGCAGAAGCATAAAAAAATGGGAAGAAAATTTCTTTTCTTCCCACTTATTTTATGAATTATCAGCATTTTTATTGCTTGAGTTTGAGCATTGTGTTTCACAAAAATCCATAATTTCCTGATCGCTGTGAGTTCCTTTTTGCAGGAAATTGGAAAGTTTTTGCTGAAGGCCTGAAGATGTGCCTTGAGCGCTTCTAGAAGATGAAGAAGTGTTACTGTTATTTTCTCTATTCATACAAACCTCATTTAAAATTAAGTTAGTAATAAGTGAAATTACGATTTTTAAATCGGACATCAATCCGCCGATAAAAAGTGGCAAAAGTCAACTTCTGTGAAGAAATACGCTTAGAAGGATAATTTATCGTTTCATTTCTAGAAAAAAAATTCGCAAACTTGAAAAATCCTTTCTAAAATAGCGACTTCACTTCCAATCTCAATTTCCATAAATGAAAAATTCTCCACTTCTATCAATTCGCGAAGCTACGATTTCTTTTGCCAAGAAAACCCTTTTTGAAAATCTACATTTAAATCTTTTCCCGCGCGATCGCATTTGCTTAATCGGTAAAAATGGTGTTGGAAAAACAACTTTAATGAATGCCATTGTCGGCAATTTTGATCTTGATTGTGGCGAGCGTTGGATCATGCCACACGCAGTTGTAGGCTATCTTTCACAAAATGAAAAACTGCCCAAAAATGTCACCGTTTTTGATTTTATCATGGATGGTTTAAAAATTGATGAGCATAAAACTTACGTTGTCGATATTGTTTGCGACCATTTAGAAATCGATAAAAATGCCCTCACCCAAAATCTTTCCGGCGGTCAAAAACGCCGCGTTAGCTTGGCTCGCGCTTTAGTTTTAGAACCGGATATTTTGCTGCTTGATGAACCGACAAACCATTTAGATTTACACGTTATTCAATGGTTAGAAAATTATCTGCAAAGCTATCAAGGCTCGCTAATCGTGATTTCACACGATCGAAAATTTTTAGAAAAAGTTTCAAATAAAGTTTTTTGGTTGCGCGCCAATAAGTTGAAAGTGAATCAGCAAGGCTACAAAGATTTCGATGAATGGTCGCAAAATATTATTGAGCATGAACGTCGCGAACTCGAAAATTTAGTTAAAAAAGTAAATCTAGAAAGTGGTTGGCTTCAAACCGGAGTAACCGGTAGAAGAAAAAGAAATATTGGCCGTTTGCATTATTTGCTGGAACTGCGCGCAAAATTAGAAGCGCAAAAAAAACTGGTTCGCGCTAATCAAAGTTATATTAAAATCGAATCCCAAAAACTCGAAGAAGACGCGCCGCAAGTGATTATAAGCTTTAATAATGTGTCGAAAGGTTTTGGTGAAAAAGCCTTAATTGATAAATTTTCCATCAAAATTCTGCGCGGTGAAAAAATTGGGATTATCGGCAAAAATGGTTCCGGAAAATCGACGATGTTAAAAATGATGATCGGTGAAACCAAACCCGATTCAGGAACTGTAAAACCAGCGCGCGACATGGCTGTTTCTTATTTTGACCAAGCGCGCAGCATGATTAAACCTGATTCCACAATTCAGGAAATTTTATGTGACAGCGGTTCAGATTACGTACAACTTGGAAATGGAAAAACCCGCCATATTTGCGGTTATATGAAAGATTTTTTGTTTGATCCTAAAGATTTATTAACTTTGGCCGGAACCTTATCTGGCGGGCAACAAAACCGTTTATTATTAGCAAAAACTTTAGCTAACCCTGGCAATTTCATGATTTTAGATGAACCGACAAATGATCTTGATATGGATAGTTTGGATATGTTGCAGGATTATTTAATGAAGTATGAAGGCACGCTAATCGTGGTTTCGCACGATCGTGATTTTTTGGATAATGTTGCAACCAGCATTCTGGCTTTTGAAGGAGATGGCGTAATTACCAATCACGTTGGCGGCTATTCTGATTATTTGGAATATAAAGAAAAATACCAGAAAGATGCGCAAGAAGCCTTGAAACCAAAGGTTTTAGAGAATGTTGAGATAAATTTAAAAAAGCCCGAAGAATCAAAAAAGTTTGCTTATAAACATCGCTTAGAATTAGAAAAACTTCCGGCAAAAATTGAAAAGCTTGAAGAAAAAATTCGCAATTTAAGCGAAGAATTAAGCGAAACTGAAGACCGCAATCCCGCTAATTTAGCGCATATTGCAATGGAAATTGCTAAATTTCAAAAAGAGCTTGATGCAGCTGAAGAAAGATGGCTTGAACTTGAAGAATTAAAAAAATAGGCATAATTAAAAACTCGATGTCACCCTGAGCCTGTCGAAGGGTGATTCAGACCCGAGACTTGAATCACCCTTCGACAGGCTCAGGGTGACATCCGAATCAATCCACGATTTTAATCTCTTATTCCTTCTCCCCTTTAAGATCAGTCATCTTCAGCAATAAGCTATTCATGCGGTGCCATTTTTTAATTGGCACTGATGGAATTCCGGCGACAGTTTGCATTGATTCAACATCACGCATCACGCCAGTCATGCCGGCAACTTTAGCGCCGTCTTTAACTTGAATATGTCCTGAAATATTACTGCCGCCGCCAATTTGAACAAAGTTTCCGATTTTTGTACTTCCGGCAATTGCGGTACAACCAGCAATTACAGTGCCGCGAGCGATAATTACATTATGACCGATTTGCACTTGGTTATCAATTTTAGTTCCATCACCGATTTCAGTATTTTCAATTGCGCCGCGATCAACGCAGCTATTGGCGCCAATCTCCACAAAATTGCCGATTTTCACCATTCCCAATTGGATAATTTTATGATTAACTCCGGCATTATGGGCAAAACCGAAACCATCCTGACCGATTTTTGCGCCATTATAAATTATACAATTTGAACCGATTTGAGCAAAAGAAATAACAGCTCCAGCATTGATGATCGTATTGTCGCCGATTATACATCCATCCAACACTGAAGCGCTTGGACCGATGAAACAATTTTTCCCGATTTCAACATTTTTGCCTACATAAGCATTTGGCGCAATTCTGGTTCCTTCACCAATTTTTGCTTGCGGATGAATTAATTTTTGCCCATCAAATTCCGGCATTTTTTCTTCATAAAAAGTTTGGGCAATTTGCGCGTAAGCAAAATAAGGATTTTTATGAATTAACACCGTCATTCCTTGTGGCGCTTTGCTTCTGAATTTTTCTTCAGCAAAACAAAAACCGGCTTTTGATGCTAAAAATTTATCTAAATATTGACCAGCATTTATGAAAGAAATTTGTGTTTCATCAGCTTTATCCAACGTGGAAATATCAGAAACTTTTTTGGTTAAATCACTTTCAGTTGATACCACAGCACCAGTGATTTCAATGATTTGCGCTAAAGTTAAAAATTCGAACTTCTTATTAAAAAAACGGTTACGAGACATTTAAAAACCTATTTATTTGATTATTAATTATACGTGAGGTGGCTCTGGAAGCTGATGACCAGCTTCAGCCTGAACAGGATTATTGTGAATAGCGCGGAAATAAATCTCGGAAATATAACGACGACCTTTTCCACCACGCTTCAACTGCACCACAATATCAACTACGTTTTTGATATAAGATGTAATTTCAGTTGGTGTCATTCCAAGTCCCGCTTGCATCACCATCATTTTCAACTGTTCAATTGCCATTCTTGGCGTGTCAGCGTGAAGAGTAGAAATTGATCCCGGGTGACCCGTGTTAATTGCGCGCAGAAAACTAAATGCTTCCGAGCCACGTAACTCACCGACGATAATTCTTTCCGGACGCAAACGTAAACAAGCTTCAATCAAATCTTGCGTTGTAACTTTTGAACGACCTTGTCCGCCTTTTGAGGCAATTAAATGCACGCGATTTGGGTGTGAACTTAAATCAACCTCGCGGGCATCTTCTACCGTGATTAATCTTTCTTCGTGAGGAATTGAGCGAATAACGGCGTTAGTAAATGTAGTTTTACCAGTTGAAGTACCGCCGGAAATGATAATATTTTTTTTGTATAGAACCGCACGGTGTAAGAAATCTTTAATACGATTTAGTTTGAGAAGTTTTGCTAAAATTAAATCATTTTTATCTTCAAGTTCACCAACGGAAGTTGAATCAAACATGCCCATTTTATCGTAATCTTCCAAACTCCATTTCAAGCTTGATGGTTTACGAATTGAAATAACCACCGAACCTTGTTCACAAGCTGGAGGAAAAACAATCTGAATACGATATCCATTGGGAAGTGTGGCGGAAAGAAGAGGTTCTTCTTCGCTTAATCTTTGTTCTGTGGCTTGAGCAACTAACCTTCCGAGAGATTTTAAATGCTCTAAATCGAAAGTTGGTAACTCTTCGCGAATCATGTCGCCTTTAAGCTCAATCCAGACTTCGTGGGGACGGTTTATGGAAACTTCATTAACGCCATCACGTTCGAGAATTTGCTTTAAGGGTAGTAGATATGAATCTAATGCTGCTACGCTCATTTAAAACTTAAAATGAAATTAAAATTCCGGTTAACAAAACGTAACCCTGGTTATTTTTGATTTGTCTTTGATTACTTGGAATTGCGTACTGATTAATTATATCCGATGATTTTGGCTGATTCGATTTAAATGCAAACTTTGTAATTTCAATATAGGTCATCAAAGCTCGTGAAAGCTTATAGTCAACCCCTAGCGAAATTGCTTCGTAACTATTTTCTTGGAACTTACTTTTTATGCCGGTGATGCTTGCAGCAATCGGCCCGAACGCATAAGAAATTCCAGCTGTGTAATAATATGGATCCTGGAATTTTTTGACATTTGTTGCACAAGTTTGCAAGAGTAAAGTTGAGGAAGAATCATAATCACATGAATAAATTCCGTTTTTTGGCTGCAGCGATTTTCCCCACGAACCATATGAAGCACCAAAACTAAAACCAAAATAACTTAAAGTCGCACCAAGGTCGTAAGCTGCTAAATCAGAGCGCTCAACGCCAATTGAAGATTGTGAATTTTGCATTTTTCCTCTCTCGGCAGTGGCAGAAATTTCAACTCCTACATTGTCAAAATCTTCGGAATAATTGGCACCAAAACTCATAATATTTTTTATACGAATTCCATTAACATTATAATATTTTGTCGAAGTAATCCCGCTATCTGCGCTATCAGGCGCATAGCTGATTCCAAGCTGTAGCCCAGCGATTCGCGGTGAATAATAATTAATTTTTGTCGCATCTTCAACACCATCAAAACTATCATCTTTTAAAGCTCGAAAATTGCTGCGATTAAAACTGTTAAAATCATTTTGCACCGAATCTGCACTATTATTATAAAAGCTGCGCGCACCGCCGCCATGACCGATTGGCGATTGCGCAAGCAAGATAAAACTTGGCAGTTTTACATTCGCACAATTAGCTCCAGAACAAACAGTTGCCGGAGAATTTGCTAACATCGGCATATTTATATTTTCTAAATATTTTCCATTAATGCCGCCAGCACCGCGTGCAAAGCGCGCCGGGCCCGATTTCATTTTTTGATTTACCGCCTGATTATTTCCCAGTTCAAATTTTCCAAATGAATTTTGCGAATAAATAAATGCTTGATCGAGATTTGGCGTTTCGTTTCTGCGATCGGAATTTACGTTAAATTCCACCTTGGCAACTGCGCCATATTTATCTTTATTTTCGGTCATGATTCCGCTTTTGAAAAAAAACTGTGAATCATTTCCAATGGCTTGAGCGTTGCTTAAACGACTATCTGCAATTCCATTTGGAAGAATTTTTTGTTCAAAAATTGAGGCTTGATTTCTGGAAGCAGCGGAAAAATCAACAAAACCATTTACCAAAAAAACTGGTGAATTTGGTTGAGTAAATTTTGCTTCCGGAATTGTTTGCGCAAAAACAATTTTACAAGAAAGAAAAGAAATTAATGTTGATGTGATTAGGTTTGTTTTTTTCAAAATTAATTAATTGTAATTAAGATGTGAGATCGGATAGATCCTGAACTTGATTCAGGATCTATCCGATCTTTCATTCTTGCACTTTATACCAATTCTTAACTCCCAATTTCTTATTTCAAAATGGTTTATCTTCCTCATTGGCCAATTCCAAGCACTTTAGGTCGTCGCCAAGTTGATTATGAAACCGTTTTCGAAAGAATGGAAACTGTTCTAAAAAAACTTAACAACCCTCATCAAAAACTTCCACCGATAATTCACGTTGCCGGCACGAACGGTAAAGGTTCTGCCGTTTCTTTAATTTCTAAAATCCTCACTTGCGCCGGCTACAAAACCCACATTTATACTTCACCGCATTTACATGATTGCAACGAAAGAATTGTTCTAGCAAACGAAAAAATTTCCGATTCTTTTTTATTTGAAGTAATGGAAGAAACCAGAATCCACGCTGCTCAAGAACCAAATATCACTCCCCTCACCTTCATGGAAGCTTTTACAATCGGCGCATTTTTAGCTTTTTCAAAAGTGCCGGCAGATGTTCTAATCATTGAATGCGGAATGGGTGGCAGAATTGACGCTACTAATATTTTAGAAAAAAAATTAGCCACAGTTTTAATGCCGATTTCTTTTGATCATGTTGAATATTTAGGAAATTCAATCGAAAGAATTGCGCTTGAGAAAGCAATGATTATGCGGGTCGACACGCCATTAATTATTTCATCACAACCTAAAAAAGCGCGAGAAATAATTGAAATTTTGGCGCGCGACCAAAATATTTTAACTTATTTTTATGATGAAGATTTTGAAATTATTGCTGATGAAGAAAGTGGTGAATTTGATTTAAGATTTGGTGAATTGATTTTTGAAAACCTTCCAAAACCAGCATTGCCCGGCTCTCATCAATATATCAATTTTGCAACGGCGATTGCGACGGTTTTAGCAATTGGTGAAAAATTTACGATAAAAAAAGAGCATATTTCTCAAGCAATTTCGACAGTTTTTTGGCCAAGTCGAATTGAAAAAATTGAAAATAATCTAAATAAAATTCTAAAAAACTCAGAAAGTGAATTATGGATCGACGGCGCTCACAACGAAGCCGGAGCCTTTTCTTTAGCGCGCTGGATATTAGAAAAAAATGATAAAAAAACTTTTGTAATTTGCGGATTTAGTCGCGGAAAATGCAGAAAAGAATTTTTAGAAAAGTTTAAAAATGTCGCAGAAATTGTCGCAGTAAGAGTTGATGGTGAGCCTTATCCGGAAGAAGCTAAAGTTATTGCAGAAATTGGGGAATTATCAGGAATAAAAATTTTAACAGCTGACGATCTTTTAGATGCAATTTCGCTTATTGCCCAAATGAATGATGATAATCCTTGCCGAATTGTGATTTGCGGCTCTTTGCATTTGGCGCGCGATGTTAGGAAGTTTGGTAATTAAGAAGTTATAAAAAAGTTCAGATCATCGAGCAAAGTACGAAGTGCGTCGTCGAGATGCTGGCTCGATTT
>JAZKII010000003.1:0-4479 GCA_040384945.1 Pseudomonadota bacterium | reverse complement strand
CAACACCGAGCTAGCATCTCGACGACGCACTTCGTGCTTTGCTCGATGACCTGAATATGAAAATTTTAAATATAATTCTATGAACAAATTCGGCGAAATATTTTCTTTCACAACTTGGGGTGAAAGCCATGGCGAAGCAATCGGCTGCGTAGTTGATGGCTGTCCTTCTCTCATCGATTTAAACGAATCCGACATTCAAAAACATCTCGATAAACGCCGCCCCGGTCAATCAAAATTTACAACTCAACGCCAGGAAAAAGACCAGGTTAAAATTTTCTCCGGCGTCTTTGAAGGCAAGACTACCGGCACTCCAATCAGCTTAGTAATTTTCAACGAAGACCAAAAAAGTGGCGATTACGGCGACATTAAAGATAAATTCCGCCCTAGCCATGCCGATTATACTTATTTCAAAAAATATGGCATTCGTGATTATCGCGGCGGTGGACGTTCTTCCGCCCGTGAAACTGCAATGCGTGTTGCAGCAGGAGGCGTTGCCCGCAAAATTTTGGAAAGAGAAAATATTGAAATTACCGGCTATTTAACCCAAATCGGTGAGAAAAAAATTGACCGCACTAAAATCGATTTTTCCGAAATTGATAATAATGATTTTTTCTGTCCTGACAAAAATGCCGCCAAAAATTTTGAAGATTATTTGATGGAAATCAGAAAGTCTGGTGACTCTGTTGGCGCGGTTATAGAACTTGTTGCTAAAAATGTTCCTGCTGGTTTTGGCGAACCGATTTATAATAAATTAGATGCTAAAATTGCTTCAGCAATGATGTCAATTAACGCTGTCAAAGGCGTAGAAATCGGCATGGGAATGGAAGCGGCGGCAAAAAAAGGTTCTGAACTTGCCGATGAAATGTGGATGGAAAATGAAGAGTTAAAATTTTCCTCGAACCATTCCGGTGGTGTTTTGGGAGGCATTTCTTCCGGTCAAGATATTGTAGTTCGTTTCGCAGTTAAGCCAACCAGTTCAATTTTAATTCCCAGAAAAACCATCGATATTGCTGGAAATAATTGCGAAATTATCACCAAAGGCCGTCATGATCCATGTGTCGGAATTCGCGCCGTTCCAGTTGGAGAAGCAATGCTGGCCTGTGTTTTGGCTGATTTTCTATTGCTGAATAAAGCGCGGGATTTTTCTTAGGTTTAATTCTAATCACGAGTTAAAACTCAAACCCACCTCCCCAAAAACCAATTTTTAATTAAATGACACAGTTTTTATTTAATTAAAAATTTTCCTTTCCCCATCTTGCTTATCAAAATCTTAAAAATAGTTTCGCTCACAATTCCAAGTGTAAATCTTGGATTTATTTTCAAATAATCTGAAAAAAATATTTATGAAAAATATAATGAAATTAACTGCTATCATGTCTCTTTTAGCAGGATCAACATTCGCGCAAGGACGCCCTCCAATGGGTGGTGGTCAAGGTGGTGGCGCTCAACAAATGGGTCCTCAAGGCGGCGGCGGTGGTGGACAACAAGGTGGACAACGTGGTCCTCAAGGCGGCGGACAACAACAAGCTGGTGGTCAGCAACAAGGTGGACAACGTGGTCCTCAAGGCGGACAACAACAAGGTGGTGGTCAGCAAGCTAATGCTTCTGGACAATCAAACAATAACCGTATGGAAAGACGCGACAACCGTCAAGAACGCAAACAAGAAAATCGTGAAGAGCGTCGTGACAATCGTCAAGAACAAAAACAAGAAAATCGTGAAGAGCGTCATGAAAACCGCGAAGAAAGACATGACAATCGTCAAGAGCAAAAACAAGAAAATCGTGAAAAACGTCAAGAAAATCGCGCTGAGAAACGTGCTGAAATTAAACAAGAACGTCAAGAAAAACGTCAAGAGCGTAAAAATGAACGTATGGAAAGACGTGCAGGCGCTGGTAAAGTTGAAGGCACAACTGCCACTCAACCAACTACTAACACTGCTAACTAGTTTTAATTCCGACTTTAGCTGGACTTAAAACAAGAAAAACCGGTCTGAAAGAAATTTCAGGCCGGTTTTTTATTGTCTTTATTTTTCTCACAAACACTCAAATGTCATCCTGAGCCTGTCGAAGGATGTGTAAGTGTTCAATCTAGTTCAAAGTCAAAACAACACCCTTCGACAGACTCAGGGTAACATGAACTTCTTAGTTACAATATTATTCTTTCTTCTTGTTCTTTTCTCTTCTTAACCGATTTTATTTTTAATGGTGTTAGGTTAATCATACAAATTGGTCGCATAATAAAAATTGCTCCCGCGGGTGTTGCCGGCTCTTTAATTACCGCGCTACCAATATCAACCTTCTCAAATTGAAATGGCACATCCTTATATTTGAATAAAAAACAATTATTGAAAGACAGGTTTTTATTATAGCTTTCCAGCATCTTTCCCGGTGCATTATCATTTATATAACAACTCCAGGCCGAAATTTTCTGATTAGTAAAACGAAAGCGCAAAATATCTTCTTCATTTTCATCACCATCAAAATCAGTAGTGGTTTTTTGTATTATAATTTTAGAAGAATATTTTTTTTCATATTCTTTGATTTTTTTCAGCCATTTTGGCGATTTTATATATTGTTCTAAATCCTCACCTGGCACATCTTCCCAATCAAACTGACTAAAATTTCGGTATTTTTTTGGAATAAAAAATTCTTCTCCGGTAAAGCCGGTTTTTTCTAATTCTGCATTATCTGATTCATTTAAAATCTTACTTACTTCCTGACATAATTGATGTTTTTCTCCATCAATTCCCGACTCTTCTTTGGCAACGTAAAAAGATTTTTTTACCTCATCAGCAAAAACAGGCTTTAAGAATAAAGCAGTTAAAAATAACAAAGAGGTAACAGAGAGTGTTTGTAAAATCTTGCTCATGTTTTTGAAAAAAGTTTACAAAAGTCGGAAGGATTTAAAGGAAGATTTTTCTTAGATTTTAGTAATTTTCGGCGCAATGAATTTTTTAATAGACTCGAGGTAGAAATATTTTTGTACCAAATAAAACTATTTACAAGCCTGAGCCAATTTTATCAAAGCTGCTTCTTCGCCTTCCGGATGATCCCAGACATAGGAAATCACAGAAAGAAAATCTGCGCCACTTTTAACCAAAGACGCACAGTTATCAGCGGTAATACCTCCAATTGCAACTGTTGGTAGATTTAAAATCTCATTACTCCATTCAAGAATTTCAAGACCAGGATTACCCCGCGATTTTTTAGTTTTACTTTCAAAAAAAGCTCCAAAAGAAAGATAATCAGCACCCTGCTCGCCTGCTTCCATAGCCAAATGTCTGGAATCGTAACAACTGGCACCAATAAGAAAATTCACAGGAGAATTTTTTCTGGCCAATGAAATTGAACCATCTTCAGAGCCAAGGTGAACGCCGCTGGCACCAATGTTTAAAGCTATTTCCAGAGAATCGTTTAATAAAAACAGACAATTATTATTGTCACAAATTTTTTTTATTTCTTTGGCGATTTGAGTTAATTCAGAATTGGAATATTCTTTTAAACGCAATTGAAAAACCGGAACTAAATTTGTTTTTAAAGCTTTTTCTAAGCGCTTGGAGAAGTTTAGTAATTCGATTTTTGGAGGAGAAATTAGATAGATTTGCGACATGGGGAATTGGTTATAAATTCATGGTTAACCTTGTGCAGGACTTATTGCAGGACGGGGTTTGTAACCCCGTCCTCATGTTCAAGTTCTAAAATTTAAAAGACATGAACATTTAGACTGGGTTACAAACCCAGTCTAGCGCTAGATCCTGCTTCCTAGAGCTAAATAATTATTTCTTACGTCTAAAAAACGCCGGAACATTTAAAATATCATCATCAACTTTCTCATCATGTTCATGAGAATCTTCATCATCAAAAATAGTCGCACTAAAAAATTCACGACGTTTTTTTTCAGCATCTTGAGTTTTTTGCACTGGTGCTTCTTCTTCAATTTCTTCTTCCACAACTTTTTTAGTTAATGGCTTAATTTTAAATTCTTTCGGTTCTTCTTTATCTTCTTTTACTTTCGAAGAATTCATGAAGCTGAACAAACTAAATCCACCTTCTTTTTTTGGAGCCGGTTTGATATTTAATTTAGCTGGTTTGACCTTGATTTCCGGTTTTTTAATTTCGATTTGTTCTTCTGCAAAATCATCTTCATGCTCTTCCTCTTCATGTTCTTCATGAAGTTTTTCTTCTAATTCTTCAGCAAAAAAGCTAACTTGAGTAAAACCATTATCTTCAGCAACTTCGTGATGACGGGCTTTTGGAGCTGGTTCTTCAGCTTTACCATAATTTTGGTTAGCTTCTTTTTGATAAGATTTTTTTGGCTTAAAATTGGCATCGCTAATTTCTTCAACTTCTTCTTCACCAATTTTAGAAGCAACTCCCGGATCAAAAAAACTTTTACTTTCTTGTTTTTTATCAACATCGGCATTGATTTTAAAACGGCTTGGCTCGTGATTCTCTTGGGTTTTCAAGGCTTCACGCTTG
>JAZKII010000002.1:31636-36141 GCA_040384945.1 Pseudomonadota bacterium | reverse complement strand
CGCACTTCGTGCTTTGCTCGATGACCTGAGACTTTTTTCTTTGCGTCAATTTAGTATATAAGATCCACTTTTTTAAATTCCCAATTCTCCAACTCTGCAAAAAAACAAATAAAACTTACACTTTTTCATTGGATATTTTTTTCCAGATTTTCTATTTCAATTCCCCACAACCAAACCTCCCAAATTTTTTAAAAAATAATCATGACTTCCCCAAGCCACTTACCAGCCCAAAAACAAGAAGAGCTAAATAAAATAACCAAAACCATCCGCGATAATTGTTCCGACATCGAAAAAATAATCCTTTTCGGTTCCTACGCCCGCGGCGATTATAAAGAAGCCAAAGATTTAAAAGAGAATCGCAAATCCGGCCATATTTCCGATTACGACATCCTCGCCATTACCACCAAAAAAGAAACTGCACTCGATTTCTTACTTTGGAAAAAAATCACCGAAGCCTGCAAAATATTAAACCTTTCAGCCAGCCCAAGAATAATCACTCATGACATTGAAGCCCTAAACATCAAACTTGCCGAAGGCCAATATTTCTATTCCGACATTAAAAAAGAAGGTATCACACTTTTTGACGCTAAGAATTTTGAACTGGCAGAAGAAAGAGATTTAACACCGAAAGAAAAACAGCGAATTGCGCAGGAGCATTTTGACCATTGGTTTAAAAGATCGGAAAATTTCTTGAGAAAATTTGAATTAATGTTTTCTGAAAATCAATTCACCGATGCAGCTTTCGACCTTCACCAATCCGCAGAATCAGCCTATAAAACCGTTCTGTTGGTTTTTTCAAACTATAATCCAAATGAGCATTTTTTAGGATTTCTCGGCGATGAAGCTGAAAAATATAGCGACTTACTAAAAAATATTTTTTCTAAAATAACTGAAGAAGATGAAGATCGTTTTAGGCTGTTGGAATATGCCTATATTGGTGCGCGCTATGATCCTGAATATAGAATTTCAAAAGAAGATTTGGAAATTTTAGCAACAGATGTGCAAAAACTTTTACAATTAACCAGAAAAGTTTGCGAAGAGAAAGTTAAATCCTTTTAAGAAAATACTAATCACCACCAATGAAGAAACCCAGTTTTATTGCCTACGTCGATGAATCAGGCGACGAAGGTTTTGTATTTAATAATGATGGCAGTGGAAGTTCGCGCTGGTTTATTTTGTCAGCAGTTGTTGTGCGAAAAACCAATGATTTACAAATGGTTTCCTGCTTAAAAGAAGTGCGCGAGATTCTAAAAAAACCTCCCAAAACTCCAATGCATTTTGTAGATCTCAAACATGAGCAAAGAGTGCCTTACATTAGAAGGGTAGGGGAATTACCAATGCGAACCGTCAGTATTTTGATTCATAAGCCATTAATTAAAGAGCCGGAAAAATTTCAGAATAAAAAATATTTACTTTATCGCTATGCAACGCGTTTGTTGTTGGAGCGAGTTTCGTGGCTTTGCCGCGATCAAGGCCGAGAGGGAGATGGTGATGGTTTTTGTGAAATTATTTTTTCCAATCGCAGTAATATGTCTTACGATGAAATTCGGGACTATCTTCGACATTTGCAAAAAGAATCAGAAAGCGGGTCTCAAGAAGTACAAATTGATTGGAAAATAATTGATCCAAGTCGCGTTGAATCGATTGAACATTTTAAATTAGCTGGTTTGCAAGTGGCAGATGCAGTTGCTTCAGGAATTCATTTTGCGGTTAAGGTAAATAAATATGGGGAAACGGAGGCTTCATATTTATCGCATTTAAAAAAGACGATTTATCGAAATAAGGATTCAGCTTTGGGATATGGTTTAAAACTATGGCCAGAAGATTTTGGAACAACCAGAAAAAAAGCCCCCGAAGTTAAAAACTTCGAGGGCTTGAAATAGGTCCCAGGGTCCGAGGATCTCACCCATCCGGGCTGCCACTCAAAAAAGAGCGACCTCTACATTTCCTGCGCTTACCTAAGTTAGTAATTTTAGAGATTTTTTGGAGAAGTCAAGTGTGAGTTTGTAGGTTTTTAACAAGACTTCATTTTGATATTGAATAGGTATTTGGAATTTAAGATTCATGAGATCCTCGGTTCTACGAACCAAGGATGACGGTGTGGTGTGTAGAATTTTAATTGACTATTTTTAAAGAGATTTATCCTGTTCATTTATTTTTTTGACTTCTGTCCGGGAGGCTGTGCCTGTAGGCTCTCTATTCAACTCAGCAATGTGATTTTGTAAGATTAGAAGAGATTCCGTATTTCCTTTTTCAGCAGCGTAGTCAATAGCTGTTTTATTCTCTTTGGATATTTGATTAATGTCGGCCTTAAGCTGCAAAAGCGCCTTCACAATAAGCGGGTGATCATTATGAGCAGCATACATTAAGGGTGTCATATTATTATGATGATCTGCATTATTAAAATGAGTTTCACTATCGGAAATATTCAGAAGAAGTATCAGAATGTCTACATTACCCATCTCGGCGGCATGAGATATGGCGTTGCGTCCATTCCAATCACAATCCACAAGCTCTAATAAATCAGAATTGCTACACCGTTTGATAGCAGCTTCAATGACCGTAATTTCATTACTTCTAACAGCCTCTGAGAAAATCTCTGAGAGTACTTCCTTGCCAGTAAGGTTAACTTTAGTGCCATAAAAAGTAACATTCGCGAAATCGGTGGTATTTTGAATAAATTTTATAGCCATTTCAGGATGTCCTTTCCAAACAGCATAACACAAATAAGGGATATCGTTGTGATCCACAGTTCTAGCGCCATTATCAATTAAGTAATTTGCTACCAACGAATAACCATAACAGGCAGCCCAACCTAATGGCGTCATATAACAAGCATCCATCAGAATGTCTTCTCCTATCTTACCACCATTATTCAATTCTGTGATTTTCGACATCAAGTCTTCTTCACTTTGTCCATAGTTATGAGCAGCGTGAATGCTTTCAAAAAGATTTCTCTGCAGCTCATGAGCTAGAAATTGCTGTTTCTCCAGTTGTTGAGCTATAAATTGCTGTGCCATCTCCGGTTGTTGAGCTAGAAATTGCTCTTCCTCTTCCTGTTCCTCTGCCTGTTGAGTTAGAAATTGATGCTCTTGTTCTGCCAGCGTAAAAGCTTCAACATGTAACTGGTCTTTAGGCTGATTATCGGGATTACTATCCACAGCTTGCTCTATTTTTTTATTTTTCTCGGTCATAAATTTTTTGAATTGTAGTTAAGCGAATATTCTATTTGGGACAGCTAAATTTATTTATCCTCGTTTTCCTTTTTCTTTGGTGTCACATCAACATATTCTGCATCGATGATGGTATGTCGTGTATTCTCTACATTTGAAGAAGCGCCTGATTCTTTCTCAAAACGGAATGCGCCTTTGAAATAAGGGGTGAGTTTCATACGGGCGAGGAATAAAACTAAAATTCCGGGAATTAGCAGAAGTAAGCCCGGTGCGATGAAAAGGGCGGCGAGGAACCAGTGCCAGTGCCAAACATTTACCGCGCCGAAAAAAGCGGCGATGGAAATTAATAAGGGAAAGCGGAAAATTATTGAAAGTCCGATGGCGATGGTGGCAAGCATTGGGCCGAAATAAAAGCCAAAGCCCAAGAATGCAGCGTAAATTTGGAAGATGGTGAAGAGAAAAAAAGCGATGATGCCGAGTGGGATTAGAAGGAGGATCATGATGGTCTAAAGTTTAATAATGCGGAAAAATAATATTACTAACTTTCCAGCTCACGCCATACCTTGTAAGTACAATTATAACATCATCTTTGCCATTAACTTTTTTGGTAACGTAAAACTTATTCAGAGAATCAAACTTATATTTTATTTTTATTTTAGCGTTGGTTTGCATTTGCGCAATTGTGTCAACCGTAGTTGTAGGTTTGCCTTCACTATTTAAACTTGCTTTTGGTTTTTCACTTAAAAAAAGGGCAAAACTTTCCGGCGAAACCATGCCGTCAATCATGGCATCAAAAGCTTTGGCGGCCATTGAAAGCGCAAAATCGCGCATTCTTTCATCAGTATATTGAGGGTTTTCTTTAATTCTTGCGGTGATCTGGGTTTCAAAAATAGATTGAAATTGGGATTTTAAATTTTGGCGCAAAAGTTCGGTATCAATATTTTTTTTCAATTTTGTAGCATCATGATTTTCAACGCTGGTTTTAATTGAATGTAGCGTAATGAATGGCCCGGCTGCTGTAGTAAAAGCTAGAAAGAATAAGACCAGAATGGAAAAAATTATCGTGATTTTTTTAGAATGTTTCATGAGACAGTCAGGAATTATTTGTTTGAAATAAACTCTATCCAAAGTTATGAGAATTTATTGCTCAAGGTTTTGTTTTGATTTTTTTAAAAAAAGGAAAATCGGATTCAATATGGTTATTGGGTAATTTATAAAGTAAATACGCGTTTCAAAATCGTATGGACCCCGTCGTGAAGACGGATCTATATACTTTAAGTTGACGCAAAGAAAAAATAATTAGGTCATCGAGCAAAGCACGAAGTGCGTCGT
>JAZKII010000002.1:0-31584 GCA_040384945.1 Pseudomonadota bacterium | reverse complement strand
ATCTCGACGACGGCCTAAAGGCCTTTGCTCGATGACCTATTTTTCTTTGCGTCCGACGGGGTCCATACGGCTTGAAGTAAGCCAATAAACCAATTTCATGCTGCTTGTAAAAACACATTCAAAGCATAATTTTAAAACCGCCAAAAAACGTCCCTGGAAATTCTATATTTCTATGAAATCAAGCTGGGACGCGATGTATCTTGATTGCCTCAATGCCAAAAAATCAATCGACCTTGAACAATATATTCTGGAAAATGATGAATTGGGTCAAAAATTTCTCAAACTTTTTATCAAAAAAGCTCAAGCCGGAATTAAGGTGAATGTAATTTGCGATCCTTTTGGCAGTATGTCTTTGAAGGGTTCGCAGCTAATTATGCGTTTAAGAAAAGTGGGTGGTAATTTTCATTTTTACCAGCCGTTAAAATGGTTGCATATTTTTACACCGAAACACTGGTTTCCGCGCACTCATATCAAGACTTTACTGGTTGATGAAAAAATCGCTTATGTCGGTGGAGTTTGCATTAGTAAACGTATGGAAGATTGGCGCGACACTCACATTCGCTTAACTGGCGCGGTGATCAAAGATATAAAAAAAGTTTTTGACCGTCGGAAAAAAACGATAATTCCGGAAAAACCCGCCAGCTATGATTTTTATTATTTATGTAACCGGCCCTTTGGTTCATATCATGTGATTTACAAAGAATTGGTGGCACAGATTCAAAATGCTAAAAAATATATTTATATTTCTTCGGCATTTTTTGTTCCTAATAACCAGTTTATTTATTTGTTGCAAGCAGCGGCGCGGCGCGGCGTTAAAGTGAAGGTGATAGTTACGAAGCGCTCCGACATTCTGCTCGCTGATTGGGTGGCGCTTTCATATTTAGGGAAATTGGTGAAAAATAAAGTGCGGGTTTTTCATTATTGCAAAACGGTTTTCCACTGCAAAACCATGGTGGTTGACGATGAATGGGCGACGGTTGGCAGCACTAATATGGATATTTTGAGTTTTTTTTATAATCGTGAATCAAATGTGGTAATCCGAAATCATGCCGCCATTGCTGATTTGAAGCGGCATTTCATTAATGATTTAAACAATGCAACGGAATTGACCAAAAATAATTATCACTTAATTCCATTGTGGAAAAGGGCAGTTGGTTTTACGGCGCGGTTTTTAAAAATATTTTTTACCAAACAATAATGACAAAGAAATTGCGGATTTTTTTTGGTAATATCGGTTACGCAACCGGAATTAACGGCTGTTTACGCCATCATTTACTTTATTTTCATCGCCATTTTTATTGTCCAATCGGCACGCAGGAAAAGGTTTTAGCGCAGTTGAATTTGTTGATCGAAAAAGAAAATCCTGATTTATGCTGTTTTGTCGAAATTGATAAAGAGCAAAATCATTTAAATTTTCTGGCCCAAAAAAATTATCCGTTTTTTGATGTTGAAAATAAATATGGTGAAAAAAGTTTTCTGCGCGACTTCGCGCCGACAAAGGGCAAAAGCAATGGTTTTATGGCGAAGGAAAAATTTGAATATGAAAAAATATTTTTTGATTCGGGTGTTAAAAAACTGATTTACAAAATTCAATTGCGCGAAAATCTGACTTTGTTTTTTTCCCATTTTTCCTTAAAAAAACCGACTCGTGAAAAACAGTTACAGCAGGTGAGGGAGATTTTTTCGCAGACTAAAGGTGAGATAATTTTTCTGGGCGATTTTAATATTTTAAAAGGTCTTGAAGAGCTGGAGCCTTTGCTGCACGACAACCTGATTTTATTAAATGATAAAACCAAACCTACTTTTACTTTTCATAAATCATCGCTGCTTTTGGATTTATGTCTTTGTACAAAAGGGATTTTACCATTTTTAAAATTGGAAATTCATCCCCAGCCTTATTCCGATCATGCGGCGTTAGTGGTTGAAATTACGGTTTAATGGTTTTATCAACTTTTTGTAAGAATGGTTTACCTTTTGCATGTGTAGGATTTTTGGCCGGTGTTATTTTTAAATTAAAATTTTTATCTCTTGAAATTTTGAAAAAATCTTCCCGTGTTTTTTTATCTTTCGGGATCAAGTCGATCATTGCTTTTAAATGCTTTCTTGAATGGTGAATTTCATCAATTGAATTGCCGGCTCGTTTGACGCTCAAATTATCGATTTTGTCAAGCACCGAAAGATCACCAATGTTTAGTTTAAGTAATTTAATATCGGCGTTATTTTGATTCTCTGCTGAATTTAAAGCTTTTTCCAATCGCGCAAAATCATTTTCAAAATCATACTTACTATTAGCAATTTTCTGCAAAACTTTCACCAGTTTTTTGTTATTATACCAGTGAGGTGTGTGATAAGTTTTACTGTTTTTCGATTGATCACGTTCTGAATTTTTATTGATCTTAGTGATCACATCGTGAATTGATTCAGGTTGAGTTGGCGCTGTTGATGATGATGTTTTTGGAATCGCGGTTGCTGCTGTTTCTTCTTCTTTTGAATCAGAAATTTTTATTCCGGCAGCGATTAAAGCGGTAGTTAAAGCACCGGCACCGAAGTAAGAAGCACCTGAATAGCTATTTTCTTCTTTCTTCTTTTCTTCCTCTTGTTTTTGTTTTTCCGTTCCTTTCTTTATTCTAGGAGGTTTAGCTGGTGGTGGAGTTGGGATTGTAAGATTTATTGTTGCAGTCGTAGTTTTAGTTGTGGTGGAAGATTGAGCAGGTTGTGGTACTAATCTAGCTTTATCAACTTGCGTTGGTGCTGCTTTTTTAACATGTTTTGGTGCTGGCGGTGCAAGGTTTACACTTGGGGTTGAAGTATCTGTAGTTGCCATGGAAGGTTGGTGACTCTCTTCTTCTTCAGATATTTCTAAAGTTATGTCATCTATGTTTGCTTGTTTTTCTTCTGCTTGTCTTTGTTGTTCTTTTTGCAGCAAAGATACCTTTTCCATTTCTTTTAATTTTGCAGAAATGTCAGTCTCAATTTCTGCAACCTTTAAATGATGTTGATCTAATTGAAACCCATCTAGTAACTGCTTGGATCTTAGGGCTTTATATTTATTTTCAAGATCAGTTAATCCCAAACTTTCTTTTCTTTGTGAAGTTAAGAGTTGTGATCGTTCGAAGTTAAGATCTGGATATTTTGGAGTTTCATTTTGAACTTTTTCCAATTCCTTGTCTAATTTTCTTTTATGATTCGCACTGCCATCTTTGAATTTTTTGCCCGGTGTAAAATCTTTTACATTTTCCCCGATCATTCTTTCTAAAATATCAGGGTCGATTTTGGTAAATCTTGGTTGCAATTTTTTTAGAAGTATTTCGTTGGTTTCTTCGTCGTTAGGAATTGCTATTGTGATATTTTGAAGAGCGGAAATTTTTTGTTGTAAAGTTTCTTTGGCGGCATCTACATAATTTACTACTGCGCTTACATTGTCGTTGATTCGTTTGATACTGCTTTCAGTCAGAAATTTAATATTAAGATCAGCTTCGTCAGCTTCAAATTGCCGTTTTAATTTAGCTTTATACTCATTTTTTGAATTTTCGATTTCCTGTTTTTCTGCTGCAGTAAGTAAATCTGTTTGTGATTTTTCAACATCGATTTTGTTTAAATCTTCGCCATAGTTATGATGTAATTGCGCAAGTTTTTTGTTATATTCTTTACCACTTGCATCTAGTTCTGATTCAAGTCGCAATAATTCTTTGCCAAGAAATTCATCAGTAATAATCTGATTTATCTCATCTGGAGCTAATAAATTCGGGGTTGCAGAAAAATTGGCCTGAATCTGCTGCACAACCGATTCTTTGATTTGTAAACTATCTCTGTCGTGAAGATTTTCAATTCGTGCGCGCAAGTTTTGTGCCATTTCTTTCTGACTAGAAGCGGCTTTATTCACAAGTTCTTGAACTTCTTCAACCCGCAATCCAACTTCCATTTCTTGCAACTTTAGAGCAAGTAATTTTGTTTCCTGGATTTTAAGTGTTTCGAGTTTTTCCCCTAAAGAAATAACATCCTGATTTCCGGCAAATAATAACTTTTGTTCTTCTGAAAAATTACTGATTAAATTTCTGTCTGTGTCGCTGACTTTGCTTTCTGCCAAAAGCAATTCTCTAGTTTGATGTTCTTTTGCCTGATATTGCGGGTTTGATTTAATTCCTGTAATTCCTGCTGCGAGTTCGTCAATTTTTGCATCATCTATGAAATTGAATTTCTCCTGAAGTCTTTCTTTAACCTGAGTTATAATAGTTTTAGGTGATTCTAAATTGGCAATTTCTTTCGGGATTGCTTCAAATCTGCTGTCAATCGCCGCTGAATCTCTAAGTAAAGCCTGAAGTGCTTCTGCTGCAGGAGTTAATCTAACCAGAGTTGTAGCTGTAAGCTCTCTTGCTGTTACAATATTGCGCTCTTTTTGTAATTCTTGTTGTGCAAAATCTGACTGTAATTTTTCAAACTCATTTTCAAGATCGCCAATATTTTTTCTCATTTCAGGAGTTAGAAATGATGCTTGTTCCGCAGTCAGATTTGCTAAATATTGTGGTTTTTGAATTTGGGCTTGCCGCAATGCTGCATCTTGTTTACGAGCTTGTGATTCTTGAGCGATAATACTTTTTATTGCTTCTGCATTAAGTCCGGCAAAATTTTGATCTGATATGATGTTTTCTAAAGTTGTTTCTTCAGGATTTTTTAGTGGAGTAATTTTTTCTTTTAATAAACCAATTTGGCTTTGCGCATTTTCAACGCTGTTTTTATAAGTGACTGTTGCGATTGCATAATCAGCTAAAAAGCTGGATTCCAAATCAAATATTGCTTTAGCCAGTTGCTCTTGCGAGAGCTTATCTTCTAACTCGGCAAGTGTGGTTTTTAATATTTCGATCTCAGCTATTTGTGCCGATAATAATGATTTTCCTTCCTCGATTTGAACTATTTTAGCGCTTTCTCTTTCGAATTCTACATGTCGCGCTTCCGTCTCAGCTTTTTTGCTTTTAAAAATATCATTTCCGTAAACTGCTTCCCTTCCTGCTTTTAGAATTTCATCTAAATAATATGTGCGTAGTTCTGCTGGAATTTGTTTTATAACTTTAGCTCTTAGAGCTGCTTCTGAAAGATCTCCCAGCTCCGCAATTTTTTCTTGAAGAATTGCAGTTTGTGATGCGGAAATTTCTTGAGCTTCTTTTAGAGCTTTATCGCCTTTTTCATGAAGAAGATCTTGTGCTGATTGTCTTTGTTGCTCTGCTTGAATTCGCGTTCTGCTGATTTCAAGCAGAGATTTAGCTTCAAGATCAATTGCATCCACTTCAAATTGTTGTCTTAATAATTCGAAATTTTGGGCTTTATATTCATTTTCTAAAACTGTGATTTTATCTTTTTGAGTTTGGTCAAATAAACTTTCAGATGCTCTTAAACGTTGCGTTTGCGCCGAATTTTCTGTTCTAATTCTTGCCGCATCTTCCTGAAATTTTGCGGTTAGTCGCGATAATTCATTATTATAATCGACAGTGCTATAGCTCAATCTTTCCAATTCCTGAGGAATAATTGTTCTGATTTCTTCCGCAGTTAATGAAAATTCCGTTTGTAAATTTTGTACAACAATTTCTTCCGCCGGCGTGACTTTAAATTTTCCGGATTTTTCTTTCAGGCTTTCAATTTCTTTCTGAAGATTTCTAGTTGTTTGATTATATTCGGCATTAGCATCGTCGAAAAGTTTTTGAACTTCTTCAAGCCGCAATTCAACTTCCATTTTTGATAGTTCTGCTTCCAGACCAAGATCAAATAACTTGGTTTCTTGAGTTTGAAGATTCGCAAAATCACGTTGTAAAGAAAGGAAATCTTGATTTCCCTCCAGCAATAATTTTTGTTCCGCTGTTAAATTTTTCAGTAGGTTTGCAACATCATGACTTGCGGCATTTACTTGATGATTTGTTGTAAATGATGCTCTTACTTGCGCTGCTTTTTCTTGATATTTCGGGTTTGATTTAATGTTTACAATTCCCGCTGCGAGTTCATCGATTTTTTCTTCTGTTATGAAACTAAACTTCTCACGAAGCCTTGATTGAAGAGGAGTTCGAGTATCTTTTGGTAATTCTAGAGCAGTGATTTCTTCTGTTATTTTTCGAGTATTTCTTGCAATCGTCGGTGAATTTGCTAGCAGAATTCTCAACGCATTTGCCGCAGGAGTTAATTCAATCAAAGTTAACTCAGCTAGGCTTTTTATCTTTAAATCATCATGTTCTTTTTGTAATTCTTGCTTTACAAGATCTGATTGTAATTCCCCAAACTTATTTTCAAGAGCGGCAATCTGCGCCTTCATTTCAGGAGTTAGAAATGAAGCTTCTTCGGAAGTTAAAGTTGCTAAATAATTCGGCGCTGGAATTGGGTCTGCTTGCTTCGTATCAATTTCCCGATCCAGGCGCTGGAATATTACATTATCTCCAAGTTCTGCCGATTTTTGAGCGATAATTTTTCTTATTTCTTCTGCATTAAGTCCTGCATAACTTTGATTGGTTATGATTTTTTCTAATGCCGCATTTTCAACGATTACTGTTGTTGGAGCGATTCTCGCTGTTAATGAATCAATTTGGCTTTGTATATTTTCTAAGGCTTGACGTTGAATGTCTAGAGCCTGCAATTTCTGTTCTGCCGCAACTTTTGCAATTAAAGGATCTGTGAAAAATGGAGTTACTTGAGAAGTTGAAACAGGATGATGTTGAGGAGGTGTTTTTAGATCGGCAAAATCAAATTTGAATGAAGGAGATGGTAAAGCACCAGCTGATTGCTTTGCCAATTCTCTTAATTTTAATTCGGTTAGTTTTTCATTTAAAACCGCAGTTTCATGGGCATTTAAATTATGCAGTGATTTTAATTCTTCGCCTTCCACTTCAATTGTTAGCAGAAATTCTTCATTAGATGCGGTGTATTTTTCTCCAGATCCTAGAGCAGGATTATGTTTACAAGTGATATTTAATTTTTTGCCGTTTTGAATTAACCCTTCAATTTCTTCCGTGATTGAATCAATTTTTAGTTTGGAAAAATCAGGATATGGAAGAGAAGGCAGTTGTAAATAAACGGGGTTTAGTAAATAAGATTCACTAAAACCCTTAAAAAAATCTATATCAAAAGTAGCAACTGAGGGAGAAAAATGTTCAATTTGAAATAGGGGTGATTGTCCTGTGCTAAGTGCTGTAGTATGATTATAAGGTGTCAGGCCACCTACTGCCGGAGATTGTCCTATCAAGAGTTGATTCTGGCCTAATCCAGCCAAAGCTAATGCACCAAATTTTAATACAGAAGATACGCTATAGGGATTTACGGTTGGTGCAAATGATGGCACTAATTCTTTTCCGGAGCCTCTGGTTTTATATATCTCCCGCAGAGGTTTGGCAAGTTTCTTATGTTTTAATTTGGCTAATTCTTCAGCCAGGCTTTTGACTTCATCAATATTATCTAAATCAATTTTAAATTTGATTGTTCCGGGAATTGCGCCTGATACGGAAGTGAAATTTGTATCAGTTGTTATACCGCTTTCTGGAATAGCCAGAGATGTTACTGTGCCATCACCTAATAAACTATTTTCACCTTTTGCTATTTCGAGTGTGAAACTAAAATTCTCTGCAATTCGTAAGGCACTTTTGTCTTGAGTGGTAAGTGCGAATTCATCGTCGAGGCGAACAAGATTTAATTTGTAACCGCTTTTAATAAGTCGGTCGATTTCTGCGGCAATTAACTGGGTTTTGGTTTTTGGTTCGAAAGCACTTGTAGTTTCTAAGAGAAATGCTTCTGCAACATCCAAGCCGCGCAAATAATCTTTCGTTGTCACAACTAGTGTTTTGAGATCTTCAGAGCTTTTAACTTTTGATTCAAGAATTTGATTTTTATCAATTTCAAAGCCATGTTCTCTTATGGAATCAAGCTGGTTTTTATCTGCAGCGCTAAGATGTAATTCTTGGGTTTTATAAGTGGAACTATTGCTTGAGCTATAAGAATGCCATTGATCACCATATAAACCGCCATAAATATCCCAGCCCGGTGTGCCATCGACTTCCGAAATAAAATGCGCTTCAAATGTGGTTGCGGGAGAAGCGCGGTTTAAAACAAGTGATGAATTTAAATTAGGATTTGCCGGATCTTGCTTAAATAAAACAATTCTGGTGGCATTGGGATAATCGGATGCTTGGAAAGCACCGAGCTTACCATAATTTAATATAATAGTTTTGTTCGCGGAATCCGATTCGGAGATGCTTTTTTTGAAGGCTTCGAAAGATTTTAGGTTTTTTGTTAGTTCAACAACTTTCTTTTCTGGAGAATCAGTAGGAATTTCTTTTGGTGGTTCAGATTGTGTGGTGAGATGCTTTGTTAAAGCTCCTAATAAAATAGTCCCACCTAATAGCGCGTTGTCATAATTTCTTTTTTCTTCATCTGTTTCAGGAGCCATTCTTTCAGCATCAGGTAATCTTTCAGCAGCAAGTAATCTTTCCAAAAATCTTGTATTAAATGTAAATATAGCTCTTTCTAAAAATGGCTTAAGATTATCATGTAATTGAAGAAATTCTCTATTGCCGATGCTGGCTCTTTCTATAGAGCGTTTAATACCAGCAGTGCTGGTGTCATTAACATTAAATAGAGCAATATCTTTATCGCTATAATATAGAAACTTAACGCAATTTATAATATCATCTGATTCCTCTTCACCATTATTTGTATAAGTACCTTCACCAAAACGTACGCTACCAATATAATTTAATATTGCCTTTAAATCATTGTGGCTAGCTTCATCAATTCTTAGATAATTTGCGAAATCTTCTACTTGGGGTTGGGTTAGTTTTTCTGTAGCAACTGTTTTTAGAAAAAGTAATAATTCTGTTTGTTTGTCATTTAGTCTTTCTCTTAAATTAGGCAGGTCCATCAATTTTGTCTGAACTTGTGGAGTTGAATGTGTTTTGATCGTTAATGAATTATTTACATTCTGTAATTTTAGCCATAAACATCGCCCTAATCTCAGATTCTCC
Organism: Pseudomonadota bacterium; assembly: GCA_040384945.1. GTDB lineage: Bacteria > Pseudomonadota > Alphaproteobacteria > Rickettsiales > UBA1997 > UBA2645. Next base: position 22,594 of record JAZKII010000002.1, on the reverse strand, counting down.
CCAGGTAATGTTTTCCTAAACTCAATAAAGTGGGAAAGAAAAATTTTGTTTAGAAATATAGGGATTGTAGGAATAGCTAATTGCCTATCTTGTATTGGATCAATGTTTAGTAGAGTTTCTATTAAAAAATCCTGTTTCTTATAACTTTCTTTAAGAAGGTTTTCTATAGTATTTTGATAAGCTACAATATGTTCTTCAGGTGTAGAAAATGAGAAATTACTTTTTATTAGAGGAGATAGCCAGCGACTGAATTCATCAAATACTGGGTCATATAGATAACCACCTCTTGGCCTTGTATAGGATTTATATGCGACAGATGTTTGATTTGAAGGTTCGAGATCAGCAATTACATCACAGAATAATTTGGCATCGGCAACATTTATATTAAAAGGCTGAGTAATATTTTTCGATTCAATTCTATCAGGATTTAAGATAACATTAAATAAAGTATTGGTTTGAACTTCGCTTAAATCAGCTTCAATTGCAGTTAAGATAATAGATAATAAATCTTGTTTAGTAGGATTTACTATAGCGTGAAGGTTAATTTGACTCAGGCGCTTTTTTGCATTAGCAAAATTTGCTGTTATGGTATTAGCTACACTGGAGCGTAAACCTTGCAGACTATTGGGATTATAGTCTCTATTGCTTAAAGATAAGAAATTTACAAGGCCTTTAAATGAAGAATTTCTAATTTGATTTTGTGCTGCATTTGCATCAATAGTAAACTCTTTCGAAGCTGCTGTAATGCATTCCTGGATTCTAAGTTCTATTAATTCTAATTTTTGATTTATTTGCGATAGATCTGGAAATTCATTTTGATATGACCAAAGCCCTGATGGATTAGTAAAATCTTCTTTTTCTTTTAAGAGTGGTAGTTTTAATTCATCTAACTTGATTAATAAATCAAAAATATTGGGGATCGTAAGATTTGGATTAGCTTCGTTTCTGATTAAAGCTCCCCCCACTAAACTCTCCAAATAATCAGATTCGGTTATTTGTAAAATATTTTCTACACTGCTGGGATAAGGAACTATTCCATACAAAGAAATCTGTTTTGCTGCTACAACACTATTATTGCTTTTGAACAAACCTGACAACCTTCTCATTTACTGGATTTTGTTTTTGATTAAACTTGTTGAAATAATTCAATCAGTAGGAAGAAAAACTAATTAAAATTCAAGTATAAAACTTAAGGCTAATAAAGCTTAAATGAAGTGCGCAAAGGCAAATTGGGGAGGGTGAATTAGACCCGGGCTTTGGTAGTTTTATGCAATTTTTGTGCTGCTGGATTTTTTGGGCCAGTTCCGGGCTTTGTTATGCGTAATTCCACATCATGATCTTTATCAAATGCAAAGAATTTGTCTCTGCCGGTTTTTGGAATCAGGCTCAGCATTTCTTTCAGGTTTGCTCTCTCAGATGTTTTTGTAGTGAAGTTGTGTTTTGCTCTGTTGGTTTGATGTAATTCATCAAGCGCATCTAATACAGCAAGATCGCCTGAGGTTAAATTATGATCCGCCAGGAATTTATGGTTTCTATTATCTTTGGAATTCAGCGCGTCTTTCAGCTTTTTAAAATCACAATCGGCAACTTTACTTAAAACTTTCAACAGCTTCTTATTATTATACCAGTGAGTTGTGTGATGGGTTTTGGCTTGGGTTGTTTTGGCCTCATCTCTCTGAGAATTTTTATTGACGAGAGGAATAATTGTCGCAATTCCTTTTGTAGAAGGAGATGAGCTCGGTGCAGGAATAGCTGTAGTTATTGGAGGAATTGAAGTTGGAGTTTCGCTTTTGGATTTATTAGCACTAGTTGGTTGATAACCACTTTGTGCAAAAAGTAAAATCGCAATAGCAGTAGTCATCATGCCAGCACCAAGCATCATTCCTTCAGGAAATGTTTTTTTCAATTCTTCGTGTAATTCTTCTTCAGTTGATGGTGTTGCTTTTAATTTTTCTGCATCTGCAATTTTGTATATCGCGATAATATTATCACTAGTGTTTTTTGTCAGAAATTGAGCTTTGTCTTCTGCCAATTCTGCAGCAAGATGTTCTGCGGAAAAGGTTGATTCTAAATCTTTAAGAGCACCAAGTTTTTGGTCAAAAGATTCAAATTCTGGATCGCCATTCAATAATAATAAATGGTTCGGAGTTAAATCAGCTCTCTTGCTTTCAACTTCGCCGCTTTCAAATATTACTCCGTGATTATGATTTGCTGTGACAAGATCTTGGCCTTGTTTAAAGGCTGTATTATTTTGAAGATTGCTTGAGATTGCAGCAATATGTTGTTTTAGAATGTCTGGTGGTAAGATGGCAAATAGATCATTTCTGTTCATTGCATCAAAAGCAGATTCCTCAGCAATAATTTTTGGCGGCATTAATATAAGTTGGGCATTGATAATATCTGTGCCTTTTTGCATTGTTTTATCAGCGGCTTCTATAAAACTTTCAGCCATCTCAATATCGCTTTGAAGTCTGGTGTTGACTCTGGTTGTAAGTGACGTGGCATCTTTTTGGGCGGAGTTTATTCTGAAGTGTTTTTCAGTTAGATCAATTGTATATTCTCTGAACTCATTTTCCTGATTATCAAAATCAGCCTGCATCGCATTGGTGAAGAGTGTTTTTTCTTGTGCTGTTGGTTCTGTTAAAAATTTTTTAGCTCTGATTCTATCTAAATTTTCGTCATGCTCAACTTGCCTTGAAGCCACAGAATCTTGATAAGTGCTATCTGATTTGAGTCCTGCTAACTCCTGACTAATAATTTCTTTCACGGTTGCTTCTGAAAGCTGCTTTCCGAATAAAAGATGAGTTGAGTTGGAAGTGACTTTAACAAAAGTTGTATCTTCAATTGCCGCAGGCTCAGGAAGTTCTCCAACTTGTCCTACAATATTATCAATTTCTACTTGTCTCGCGTTTCTAGAAACTTCGATAGCGGCAAGATCAGCTTTTATGATATATGCAACATTTGTTGCCAGCGCTTCGGCTTCAAGATTATTTATTTTGGTGGCAATTTCTGCATCGTATAATTTTTGGGCAAGGTGATTAAGAAATGATCTAGCATCTGCAAGCCAGTTTGTTTGTTCTTCGGTTAATAATAGTTTTTGAGATTCACTGAAACTTTCTACAAATTCCGAAATAAGATCGGAGTTAGTTGATTCTGCGGCATCAAATTTTTCATGAGCTTGTAATATTATTGCATCTTTTTGATCGGCTGAAATTGCTTCGTGAGATGTTTTAATTATAGCTTCAAATGCTTGAGTTAAGCGTTCTTGTTCTTCTGAGGTTAAGGTTGAAAATCCTTCATAAGATTTCTGAGCTTCAGCTAGCGCTGCATCCTCTTTATTTATTGTTGCCGTTTTTGTATCGCGAATTCCAGTTCGTAAGTTTTGAATAGTCGCATCACAATTGGCTGGAGCAGTTCCGGTAAAAGATATTGTAAGTCGTGCAACATCCATTTCAATTTCGGCAACAACATCTGCGCCCAATCTTTCAGCAATTGCGGCATTTTTTGCCTGTATTAATCTTGCCTCATGTAATTGGTCTGTTTTGAGATTTAAACTGGCTTCAAAAGAGGCAAATTGTGCAAGTGAATCTTTGGTTAAAAATGGTGTTAATTCTTCCCCAATATCCTGAATGAATTGCTGAACAAATTGAGTATTTTGCTGTTTTTCTTGTGCTAATAATTCTTGAAGTTCTGCAACAATTTCTGTTTGCGGTTCTATATCATCTAAATCAGTAAATCTTGCACGAACTCTTGCTGCATAAATTTCTGCTAATCTTTCTTTTCCAGATTCTTCTGCTATTTCCAGTTTGGAGATGTAGGTAGAAACATTTGCAATAGCTTCTTCTTCTGGGTTTATTAACTCTACTTGAGCAATTTGGGTTCCAATATTTTGTTCTTCTGTAAGAACTTGAACTTTTGTTGCTTCAACCAACCTTGCAATAGCTTGTAAATTATCGGCAATTTTTACGTTAACTATTTGGTGTAAATAGTGAAATTGTAGATCTGTAAGTTCATTATAAAATCTTCTCTCTTCTACTCTCAGGCTTGAATCAAAGCGATCTTTCTCAGCGGTTTCGAATAATGATTTTGTCTCGTTTGCTCCAAATAAATCATGTTCGGCAGATAGTTGAAATTTTCTGGCCTTTATTGTTGCATCTCTTTCTTGATGCCTTTGAAGCAAAGGAGCTGCTGCTCTTTGATAACTTTCCCGATGAGCTTGAATGGGAGTATCTTCTAATCTTTGAGCAGGTTGAGTAGATGGAAGTAGTCGCAATTGCGTTTCGGCAAAAGCAGTTGCGGCGGCTTGGCCTTCTTGTGAAAGTTGTGGAAAATCTGCGATGATTTTTGATATTCCACCATTTACATCAAATTCCGGATTTTCAGCAATTTGAAATTGTAAATCTTGCAATTCATCTCTAATTCCGTCTGTTCTTACAGCAATATCAGAAGCAATTTGATCCAGAATTCTATCGGCTTCTCCAACTTGCCAATCAAGAGTCAATTTAGTTATTTTTTTAGCTAATTCTTTATCGCTTAAATTTTCTTCCAGGTTTTGCAAAATTCCAACATCAGATTGTAATGATGCGAATTGATCGGTCGGCAATAATGCCAATTGAACCGGTGTCAAACCATCAATAACACTCTGAATATGCGGGCTTGTTAATTGAATTTGGTGTTCTGTAGTAATTCTGGTTTTTTCTCCATCAAGATCAGAATATGAGAATTTCTGAATAAGTGCGGCTCTTTGTGAATCGGTTAAATTTGGGAACTTGTTTTTAAATTGCGAATCAAGGTCAGGTTCAGATTCGAGTGCGGCAATTCTTTCCCTAGATCTTGTGATGGCATATTGAATACTCAAATCCTGCTGCAAAAGATAATTCGCCGCTGCTTGGTCAGATGCCACTTGTTCATTGATGCTTGCGCTTAGTAAATCAACTTCCTGATTATCAATTTTTGCTTGAGCCTGTTTTTTATAGAATGTTTCGGCAAGGCGATCCAGCGTGGTTGCCGACTCTGCAAAACCTGTATTTTCTGCTGTTGATAATAGGAGTTTTTGATCTGCTGTTAACGTATTAAAAGATATAGGATGCAGTAATTTTGCCTTTTGAATATCTGCTTCAGCTTGATCCAAAATTAATTGTCTTTGCTGTTCGCTAACTCGATCTGCAAATTTTTCATTTATTAATCCGTTGAGAATTGTTGCATCTAAATTCGGATGAGCAGTTCTAGCTTTTTGTAAGGCTGAGGCTTTGATATCAACTGCTGCAACTTCCGGAAATTCTAATGTTCTTGTTTGAACAAAGGTTGCTACATCAGCTTTAAATCTTCCGATAGTAGCCAGATTTTCATCGATCTGCGTTCGGGCAATGTCTTCCTGTTTCGCCAATTTCTCATTATGATGTCTGATACCAAGATTGGCGGTAATCGCCGCGATTTGTTCCTGAGATTGTTGAACAGTTTCACGTAATTTGTCTTGCAGGGTAGGGGATTGAGAATTTGCCTGGTAAATTCTTTGAAGAATGGAAATTTCATTTTCAATAAAATGTTCCTGCTTTTTTAACTCTTGCTGTTCTAACTCTTGCTGCGCAACTAAGTTAGTAAAACCTTCTGCTGTTTTTACTGATTCCAGTAAATCATCCACATAAGATGTTTCGACATGTTGTGGAAGAAGATGAAGTAAATTTGCTGAATGAAAAGTGAGCTCTTGCGCTTGCAACACTTGATCCATTGGTTGGATAGTGATAGCTCTTGATAATAAAAATTCAATTCCAGCGCTGCTTTTATTGGCTTGAGTTAAGGTTTGCGGAAGTGTGGCGATGATATCCTGACTAACCAGATTCATTCCGGCGGTGAATAAATTCTCGCCCGAATCAACATTAATTAATGCAGGCATTTCATCATCATCTTCAAGAAGAATGGCTTCTTCCGATATTTCTAATCCTGCTTCTAAAGGGTTATAATAGCCTTCCAATAAACCTGAGGTGTTTGAGGTATTTAGTGTCGGGGAAAAAAGTGGTTTTAAATCCAGATAAGAATCACCGAGATGTTCGCGCGCATAACAGTGAGTTTGTTGTAAGTAAGCATATGACCAAGACGGGGCTAAAGATTGATTCGAAGCATTGACAGTGAGTGGTGGGTAATGAAAGTTTGGTAAAAGTGAAGGATCAGTATTAGCTGACAAGGGAAATCTTACCAGGTTTGCCTGATTATTACTGCCAGATAAACTTGATAATCCATAATATAGCATTGCAGACAATCCCATGCCACCCAGAACCGTTCTCATTCCCCAGGTTGGAGGGGCTTTTGGAACTAGAGTTGCCATAGTATGTGCACCATCTCTCTCTTCTCTTTTTGAAGATTGGCCAGAATCACGTCTCATTTGCGTAAAAGTCTCTTTTTCTGAGCCTAAGTGTTTAAGATTTCTTGGAATAACATTTTTTGTTGCCTGCGGTTGTATTACTTCTTGGCTAAGTAGAAATTTTCCTAGTCCAGTATTTCTTGCGTTGGGCTGCTCTGAAACTTTAAGTTCAAGTTCTTTAATTCTTGTTTTATAAATTTCGATTTCTTGCTCTTGTTTTCGCAAGTCATTTTCGGCATTAGTTTTCTGATCTTCTGCGATCTCATCTTGGTCTAAGTGGTGAGTTAATAATGTTTCTAGCTTCTCTTTCTTAAGAGTAGCAATTTGATCGCTAAGGGCTTCTACTGCTGCTTTCTGAGCATTTAATTGGTCTACTAATTTAAGATTATTTTCTTTTTCGCGACTTAATTCCTCAATCTGCTGTTCTTGTGCTTCAATTTTAGCTCTAGAAGATGATAACTGCTGAACTGTTTCAATACGTTGTTTTGCAAATTTATCTAATTTTCTCGATATCAGTATTTCCCTTGAGATAAACAGCTCTGATAAATTATGACTGAAATCAGAAAATTTTTCATCAAATTCCCGACTTTCTTCTTCTAGGTGTCGAGCTTTTGGTATAATTTTTATATCGCTATATAATAAATCAGAACTCATTTTTTTTAGAGTCTGGAAGAATTTGGCATGAGATTCGTTGAAAGCATCTAATGCTTCAGAAGATGATTCCTTATTAAGATTACGTAAATCAAGATTACGTAAATCCTTGATTGCGGTTTTAAGTTTTTTTGCCGCTATTCTTATGATGGCGGAATGGATTATATCACGATTTTCTTTGGGAAAATTTCGATTGAATTCTTCCTCAGAAGTAATGCCGACATATTCTAGAAATGATGGAAAAGGTATTCCTCCTAAGTCCTTTATAATTGGTTTATAGCTTTCAAGTATTTTTTTTGGGGCAGGTTGATCAGCAAGTATTGCTAGATTTGCTATAGCAGTAGCAATATTTTTTATTGTTTTTCTTGGGTTGGATGTTGAAGAATCAAGTTGCAGAGAAGAAGGATCAATTGCTCTTGCTGCTTCTTCAATGCTCGCTAATTCCCTAGATAAATCAGATAATGATATTGATTCATGATCAGGATCAATATTGGGAGAATACCAGTAATCTGTATCGGAAAGGCGGCTGTTAAAAGAATGCTTATATACCAAACTAGGTGATGATGTATTTTCTAGATCTATATCAATATCAGATTCCCCTAAATTGATTTTATTTAATAATCTTCTAGTAACAGAGGAATTGAAATTGGGGCTTGTTAATATTGATGAAGCTATCCTGATTTTATTTTCTAAAGCTTCTAATGTGGCATTGGGATTAGTCGTTTTTTCTTTATTTAGACCATCTGCAAGAAAATTTAGAAGTTCTGTAAGATCCCCTAAATTTTCTGCTTTGCTAATTCTAGAATAAATATCTTGAAGTAAGTTTTCAGGTTTTGCGACAGATAGCGAGTCAAATGAAATATCTTCCTCAAGAATTTCATTATCGGCATCTATATCTATACCGATACTTTTAAGCTCTGGTAAAAGGTCTATAATAAAATTCGAAACTGTAGTTTTGAATATTTTAAATTTTATTTTATTGTTCTCTTCTGCAATAATTTTATCTGATGCAACGGCTTTGGAAACTAAAGTTTTTTGATTAACTCTTGAAATGGATGGGTGTTGTGCAGCATTTGCTGTAGTTGGAGTTAGTTTAACACTAGAAGTTTTTGTGAGCGGGTTGGTAACGAAGAAGTTTAAGTCTGATGTAGATGATAATTCATCAGGGCTTGAAGTTCTTACAACTTTCGAATTATCCTCTTCGTAAGGATAGGTTTCGCCAAATGTGATAGTTACAGTTTGGGCAGCTAATCTTTGAGTCAGGCTCCTAAGATTATCAATAGCTGCATCTAAACTTTGTACAACTGGATTATCTGTTGATTTAGTTCTTTTTTGGGAAAAATTAACGGGAGAAATTCTTGGCCTGATTTTTAGAATAACATCGGTTAGTTGTTTAGTAATGGCATGGATTTGTTCGAGAGGAATTGTTCTATTTTCACTTATTTGTTCTGTACTTAAAGAGTCATCTGAATTTAAAACTGTGGATGTTTCATGAATTTCTTTAGAAAGTCTTCCTACTTCTTCTAATGATCCAGCCCTATCTAGTTGATGAATCAGGTTATAAAGAGGGTTTAGGAAGCCTGAATATTCTGGATTTTCTTTAGCAAGAGTCTTCATGTTTGTCTCAAGAGAATTCAAAAGCATCTTATTGCCGTGCACAAATATTTCTTCAGATGCGAGTTCGTCCTTAAATCTATCATCCTCTCTTTCGTAAAGACTGTAAGAATCTAATTCTGTTGCGGGAAGAAATGAGCCAGAAATTTCGGTAAATAAATTAGTGATCTCACCTATTCCATCTGCGTATTCCAAATCTGCGGCATCATTTTCGAGAACTTCTAAAATTGATAAGGTAAAAATCTTTACCTGAGTAATGCTATCCGAGCTAGTTTCTTGAAACCTATCTTGATTGAACTTTAAAGTTTCTAATGATTCTTTTAATTGCGAGAGTTTTTCTGTTTTTTGAGTTTGATCTACAGATATTAATTCTAATACATTGTTATATGTAGGAAGTAAAAGTGTCTGCACTTCTTCTTCTAGTGCTTTTAGGACTTCTTGAGCTTTTACTTTCGGGATATGCGATTGTAATTTTTTTTCTATTGCACTGAATCCATCCCTGAATTGTTCAAATTCAGCATTGTGATCAAATGTGTTAAGGTTTGTTTCTAATGTTGTTCTTGAGATTCTAAGTTGTTCCTGATTCTTCTTTAAGATTTCCGATCCAATATCGTGTAAATTATCATCAATTAATTTTTGCTCTAATTGTCTGAAAGCTGTGTGAACTAATTTTATTTTTTCTTCAAAATTATCATCTTCTAATAAATCATAAATTCTGGCGTTAAGAGTTTGAATAAATTGTTGGTATGGGTTATTCGCAGTTGTAGATGGTCTACGTTTAGTTGATAGTAATGGAATTCTACTCATTGAGCTAAATTGATTTAATAACTAATTTTAACTGAGTTTATACTGGCTAATCAAAAATTTTTCAAGTTTCACAGTTAAAAATTTTTCATTTTTACGGCTTAAAACTCAAAATTTTCTTCTCACAAATTTTCTTGGTAATTTTAGAAAGTTTTTCCACTTCATCGGTTAAAATTTCCAAATCCTCTTTCGAGATTTTATATTTCGGATCATATCTTCCGCCGATATAAGCATATTCCAAAAGCTTAAAACGTTCTTGTTCTTCTGTAGTTTTTTGCGGGAAAAGTGCAACTAATTCGCCGTTAAATTCCATCGCCATTCGGCTTAAGGTTTTTAAATGATGTTCATTGGGATTATAGCCCGAAAAAACCAGCAAGATGGCTTTATAACAACATTCCGCAATTTGGTGTAAATGAAATGAAGCACTTTCATAGCGGCCTTTTTTTAATAAAATGCGGAAAGTTTCAACGAAATCTTCAGAGCGCTCAAACCAATGGTCAAAATAATCCTGAGCAATTTTTTGTTGTTCCCAGATTTTTAATTTTCTCTTTGGCGATAACTTATGTTTTTTAGTGTCAAAAAGCATGACACCTTCTTTTTCAATGTCGCTGTAAAGATAATGCGACTCTTCCAAACGCTTGTTCAAATTTTCAATATCAATGGCGCTGATTCTGACGTCAGCGCTTAAATTTAATTTCTCGGATTCATTCCAATTATTGAAATCGCGAATTGAATCTTCTTCGCCGGTTACAACTAAAATATCATAATCGGAAATATGGCCGGATTTGCGATCAGGTTCTAAATCTTTAGCTTCTTTAAAAGTGCCGCGCGCGTAAGAGCCGTATAGAATAATTTTTTCTATATCAGCGCAGGATTTGCGAATTGTTGAAACCAGTTTTCTTATTTCAACCTGTTTATTTTCAGGAAGATGAGTCAGGGAATGTTTCATTTGTGGTTATTTCTTTGAAGATTATTTAATTATGTAGCATAAAACTGCAAAAATTGTGATGCAAGCACTCCAGCGCTGAAACCAGCTATTTCTTAAATTTTTTTTAATGCTTTTTGGACCTATATGTTTAACGCGACTTTAGAAGATTATTTCAAGCTTGCCAAAATACTGTGCAAAATCGAGCCGGATGATCTGCGAGAAATAGAAGAAATGCCAGAAAGCGATGCTCTTATTGCTTTAAAATTTTTTCTGGCGCCGGAAAAAAAGGCTTTAAATCTTTTAAAAGTTTTTTATTCGGATTATAAACCAGATGCAGGCTACGCAACAATAGCGGAAAATGTTGTTTTAGATGAGAAAGGGAATTTATCTGCCAGTTTAGGCGAATTGCCGATTGATCCGATATTTGCGAAATTTATGTCGGATCCGAAATTCCGTTTTAATGAAGTTGTATATAAAGCAGTTGGAGACACGGCGAAGAGAGGCTACAGAATTGAAATATCAGCAGAAAGATATTTAACAAAATTCGGGGCCAAAAATTTAGACGGTTATTTTACCTATCTTAGAAAATATGACATAACTGACTATAAAGAGATCGAAAGATGTATAGATGCTCTTAACTTGGAACCAGATTCAAAAGAGGAAGAAAACTTAATGGCAAATCCAGCTTTTTTTCATGATTTTTTAATGCGCTTTAATGAGCTGGATCTTGTAACGCGGGAAATAACTGATAATCGAAAAAAAGAAGTTTATAAATGTGTAATAAATCCGAATAAAAGCATATCCCAAATTATGATGGATAGAGGCCTTTCAGCAGAGGAGATCGCAGAAAAATTAAAAGATGATGTGAAGGGAGAAATCTATATTGGAAATTCCGAAATTTTTTATGCTGAAACAATTGGATTAAGACCTTCTCAAGAAGATGCTTTTTTTATTGGTGAAGCGATTGAACCGAAAAATACGCAACATACTGCCGCAATAATGCAGGAGCAAATCTTGGGACTTGCCACCAAGATTGAGAAATTTCAAAAAGAATTTGGTATGAATGGCGGTTCAACCCTAATAGTTGCCGATTATTCCCCAGATCAAATTTTAACTATAGCCAATTGTGGCGATTCCAAGGCAGTTGTTTTTATTAAAACACCTGATGGTGCTGTTGATGCATTTGAGTTTACAGCAGAACATGATTTAGAAGATTTTGTTGAAAAAACCCGCATCGAAAAAAGTGGCGGTGTGATTAAAAAAGGCAGAGTTAGATATTCTGATGCAAAAGGCGGAGGATTGGCGATGACTCGCAGTCTAGGTGACACCAAGTTTCAATCTGCAAATGGTGAAGGGTTAATTTCCCATGAATCTGATGTTTATGTTTATGATATTGCAAAAATCTTGGGAGCTTATCCGCAAGGAAGTCGCGCTTTTCTTCTGCTTTCTTGTGATGGTCTTTATGAAAGTCTTAGTGGAAAACCAGGGAAGGTAGTGAATAAAGATTTTTATGCGGGAGCTTTAAGAGAAAACACCGTAATTGAAAATCCGGCCCAATATCTTTTAGAAAGAGCTTTGGCGTTAGATAGTGCTGATAATAATACGGTTTTATTTACCGAAATTACTAACCGTCCTAACAAAAGATTAAAAATGGCAGTTGCAGATGGCCATATTAATGCAGAGATTGCGCAAACTGTAATTACAGAATTGTCCAAAGAAATGCTGGTGAATAATCAAGCAAAAGTTGTTGTTCCCGAAAATGGTTTTTCAATTTTTTCGCCCAGCTCATCTTTAGGAAGCGCAAAAATTACTCAAAATCAGAATAATGGGATTTTAGTTTATTAAAAAAAGGGGCCAGGCTACTTTTATTAAGAAAAGGGGCCAGGCTACTTTTATTAAAAAGGGGCCAGGCTACTTTTAAAAAGTTTTCTTTTTATAAAAAAAAATCTTATTAATTTAACCTAATCATAAATCACCACAATCAATAAACCCACAATCATTATGCCAAAATCACAAAGGATAGAATATCCGGGCGCTTTTTATCACGTCATCAACCGTGGTAGAAATAAAGAAAATATTTTTCATGACAAATCAGACTTTCAGTTATTTTTAGAAATAATTGAGAAATCCCATGTGAAGTTTGGATTTATAGTTCACGCTTATTGTCTAATGGACAATCATTACCACTTATTACTAGAAACCCCGTTGGGAAATTTAAGTCAGGTTATGCACAATATTGGTAGTTTATATGTGCAAAAATATAACAGATTAAAAGGATGTGACGGCTCATTATTCAAGAGCAGATATAAAGCCATTTTGGTTGATAAAGATTTTTATTTGCTTGAGCTAAGTCGCTATATTCATCGCAATCCCCTTAGTATTACTAAGAAACTTGAGGATTACTCATGGTCGAGCTATCGCTCTTACTTAGGATTATCAAAAACTCCGAGTTGGTTAGATAAACAACAAACGCTGAAAATTTTAGGTGCTGAAAAGGAATTGATGAAATTTGTTGATTTTGTAACCAGCGACCGACCGCAAGATAAACAGCTGTACGAAGGCCGTAAGGTTTTGCCGGCAATACTTGGAAGTAATGGTTTTAAGGACAAGATTTTTAAAAAGTAGCCGGGCCCCTTTTAATTTTACACCGAGGAATTTTTGGAAGCGATTAACAAAAATTTGATTGAGCGGCTTTAATATTTCAAATTAAAGCCTTGAATTAAAGCCTTGCTTACAATTTTTCTTAAAAATATAAAAAGTTTTTTAATTTTAAATATAAACTGCTATGCCAAAAGACAACCAAAATAATTCTAAAGATGATTCTCCAAAAAAATGGAACTGGTATAAATCATTATGGAAATATAAATATGAGATTGCAGCAGCAGTAGTAGTAACTGGCGCTGTTTTGGGTTTCGTAGTCGCAACTCATGGAGTGGGTGCTTTAGCTGTTGGTGCTGTAGCAGCACATTATAGTCCTACCACCATAGCTGGACTTACTTTAGGTTCGGTTGGATTTGGTGCTATAGCAGTATTTACTTTAAATAAAGCCTGTAAATCATCAAACAGTAAATCACAATCTAAGCTAAACGATTTTTTTAAAGGACTTTTAGGCACTGATGATAAAACCAAAAACCTAGAGAAAATTCTTAAAAAAGAAGGGTTAGATGTTGATAGTAAGGTATTAAGCCTTCTTGTAAATACAGATATAAAAAGCGATAATCCCAAACTAGATTATACTGTATCTAAAGGTGGCTATAGAGTCGAAGTTAAGGACTCAAAATATAACAACATAATTGTCAGAGATTATAGGAAATTACAAGAACAATCAAAAGAGAGAGTTTAATTAATATATTATTTCCCAATATATACTCCCCTCCTTGTTAATTATTCTCCAATCCTGTGAGAATAATTAACAAAAAAAAGGGGCCCAGGCTACTTTTTTTACAAAAGTAGCCTGGCCCCTTTTTTACGAGTTGGTTAGATAAACAACAAACGCTGAAAATTTTAGGTGCTGAAAAGGAATTGATGAAATTTGTTGATTTTGTAACCAGCGACCGACCGCAAGATAAACAGCTGTACGAAGGCCGTAAGGTTTTGCCGGCAATACTTGGAAGTAATGGTTTTAAGGACAAGATTTTTAAAAAGTAGCCTGGCCCCTTTTAATTTAAAAAATCCAAAATATCTATTTCCCTAAATGTCGATCTTGTATAAGGCTTTGAAAATTAAGAGATTGTATTTCAGTCCCTGGTCGCGACATGAAAATCATTTCTGAGAAAACAAATTCGCCTTTTTCGTCTGATTTAAATAGCAATTTAATTGCTTCGGTATTGCCGATTGTTATCCCTGTTAAGAAAGTGATGTTTTTAATCAAACCTTTTATGCTATTGCTATGCGCACATACAACAATGTTTTTACCATCTATTAATTCTGGTTTTAATAGTTTCTCATAAAAATCATTTGTCCTGATTTCAACATCATAGCGTGATTCTGCTCCATGCTCATTTGGTGCTCCGATCAGGTTTTCACAATTTGGATCTCTTGGGCCTGGTCTGGTAAAAGGGCCTTTGACAATTATTTTACTTTCTTCGGTTTTAAATGTGCCGGTTAAACTTCCAACATCTTGTTCCAGCATTCTTTCATCTTCATAGATTGGAATATCGCAGTCCATTATTTTGAGTATGATGTCGCAGGTAGTACGGGCACGGATTAATGGGGTTGTATAAGCAATATGAGGGAAAAAATTACCTTTTAATTTCTCTGCTAAAATTCTGGCCTGTTCTTTACCTTCTTCTGAAATCGGTATATTCTTTCGTCCGGTCCATAATGTTTTTTTATTCCAGTCAGTTAAGCCATGGCGCACTAGCATTAAGCTGCCGAAGTTCTGAATATCAGTATTATTCTTCAGAAGATTGCTTACCGATCTAGATAAACCAATGCTAGTAAGTCTTGGAGGCATACTTCGTACAAAATAAGGTTGCTAAAAAAATCCTATTTGCAACCACAAATTGTACCGACAATTAATTTTTGACAAGTTTATTTTTCACTTTTTTGTTTTGGAATTTATAAAAGTGATTTGATACTTTTGGTATTTGAAATCGTTTTCTTTAATTAAAAAAAAGATAAAATTCGTGAGACACAAATTTACCACAACATCCAATAGAGTAATATCTGCAACTGGAACAAATTTTATTCAGAGGAAAAAAAGGCAGCGTGTAGATTCCGACTCTGGGAATGATGGAGTGACAAGGTAGAAAAAAAGGGGCCAGGCTACTTTTTTTACAAAAGTAGCCTGGCCCCTTTTTTACGAGTTGGTTAGATAAACAACAAACGCTGAAAATTTTAGGTGCTGAAAAGGAATTGATGAAATTTGTTGATTTTGTAACCAGCGACCGACCGCAAGATAAACAGCTGTACGAAGGCCGTAAGGTTTTGCCGGCAATACTTGGAAGTAATGGTTTTAAGGACAAGATTTTTAAAAAGTAGCCTGGCCCCTTTTTTATACAACTTGAAAGCTTGCAGCTACAGCTGCAGGGCGAGCCAATTTTGATGTTTTATAAAAGTTACTTATTGAGGTTAATAAGATTGAGCCACACTTGCTGTAACTGCGTTATCAACTAATTGCCCAGCGCTTGGAGATTTGTGAGATGGGCTTGGTTTCATTATGCTCTCATAACGATCACAATAATTTCCTAAATGTGCCAAAACAATTTCTTTTTCCGGCGGTGATAAAAAGCTGGCTGTAATAGAATTTGTCGCCAAGTCTCTGAGATGTTTATCACTCAATTTTAAAGCTTTGGAAATTACGATAAGATTACCTTTCACATAGCCACTTTTATGCGGACCGCGGAAATAAGCGGGATCGTCCGAATTTACAGTTACCTTAATTCCGGCCTCCATCATGATTTTTAGCGGATGTTCTTCCGGCTTAATTTGCCCCAGCGCTTGATTGGATAATGGACACATTGTAAGCGGAAGTTGTCTTTCGGCAAGAAG
Source organism: Pseudomonadota bacterium (assembly GCA_040384945.1). Classification (GTDB taxonomy): domain Bacteria; phylum Pseudomonadota; class Alphaproteobacteria; order Rickettsiales; family UBA1997; genus UBA2645. Next base: position 6,746 of record JAZKII010000002.1, on the reverse strand, counting down.
TCGCATTAATTCGGCATCTTCAATTGAACGATTACCATGATCAATGCGGTCAACATCGAGATGATTAATCGCCTGCCAAACATATTCGGCGGGGCCTTCTTCGCCGGCGTGGCAAGTAAGTTTCAAACCATGGGTTTTAGCGCGGGCAAAAACATCTTTAAACCAGTGCGGAGGAAAACCGGTTTCTTGATAATCCAATCCCACTCCAACAACTTTATCGCGATGTTGAGGATTATTTATTTGCCATTCGATCAATGAATCCAAGGTTTTCTCAGCAGCTTCTTGCGCAACTTTTTCTTTCATTTCGGCGCTATTTTCATTTCTGCCAATATCGCGTTGAAAATCTAAAATCAGATTGGAGCTAATTCCAAAATCCTGTTTTGCTCTCTCAATTGCTTTGCAAGTTCCATTCATGACGTCATCAAAAGGAACTCCGCGTACAGTGTGAGTTTGTGGACCAACAAACATTTCAGCGTGAGATACGCCTTCAAGATGAGCTTTTTTTAAATAAGCGTAAGTTAAATCTTCAAAATCCTGCTCGGTTTTCATCACACTAGCGCCAAGAAAATACAGGTTCAGGAAATCGGACAGATTGCTAAAATTATAAGCGGCTCTAGTGGCTTCAACGCTGTCATAAGGAAAAGGAACTTCATTTCTTTTGGCGATTTCAAACATCATTTCTGCTTCTAACGAACCATCAAGATGCATGTGAAGTTCGGCGACTGGCAATCCTTTGATAAAACTTTCTTGCTGAATTTTAGCCGCAATTTCTTTTACCAGATTGGGAAATTCTAAATCATGTTCTCGTGAAATCGCGATATGACAAATATTATCGACATATAAAATATTATTTTGTTGCGCTAACATTTTTTTAGAATCGACAATAAATTCCTGCAATTCTTGAGGTGAAAAATCTGCCAGCGAGCGTTGCGCGTTAAAGGCCAATAAATTTCTGACAGTTTTGCAATCTTGGCTTTCATCTAATTTAGGACCGGAAGGAGATTCGACAATGCTTTGCCATATTTCTTCAGTAACTTCGGGAAATCTAAAACTACTGACAAAATGCACAGTTTGATATTTGACACCTAAACTAGTCAATTCTTCAGAAATTTTTTCACTGGTTTTGTCATCGCAAATTCCGGCGGAATATTTGCGATACATAGTTTTGACATCGGAAGTTTTGCCATCATGAATAAAAATTGCCAAGCCATTGTGATCAAGCCTGTCAATTACTGACTCCACGAATTGCGGCATTTTTTCGCCGGCGAAATATGCCGAATGGGAAATTATCGCCAGATTGGCTTTTTTTGTTCCCGGTAATTTTGCAAAACAATCGCCTTCTTCAACTTTTGCCGTAACGCCGGGAATTGTTTCCAAAACTTTGGTCGCTCTTTTTACGGCAACATTGCTAGAATCTATCGCCAGATATTCAACTGGATTGGCTTTCGCCGCGGCAGCAGCAATTTGTTTTGATAAAATTCCATCCCCACATCCAACATCTAAAACTGTTGTAATCGGTTGATTGTGACTTCCGAGTTCATCAATCAGGTTTTCAACTAAGTGCGTCAAAACTTCTTTTTCATTAGTACGTTCACCATAAGTTCTCATCCAATGATGATAATGGGTGCGATCGTGATCGTGATATTTTCCGCCATGAGGATTTTCAAAACTCGGCGCCAATCCTGCGCTGGCAGCTTCATCATAAGGCAAAAGATCGCCGGACAAAGTTAAAATTTTACAATTAATTTTGGCGGGATCGAAATTATTTTGATATCCGCCCAAACAACCCAGAGCAAAAGCGCTGTTGGTCACAAGGCGCATTTTAGAATTTAATCCGCCTTTTGCTTCATCTGCTCTGGCCACATCATCATTGCCGGGATTGTAAGCCAGTCTGATGCCGGAAAGCGGATAGCCCCGCGTTTCATTGCCGTTAAAATATTTTTCCCACAATGTGAAAAAATCGATTTCAGGATTGGTGGTTTTTTCTCGCGCCAAATATCCCATTAACTCTGCCGCATCAGCAAAATCACGATATTCATCGCGTTCCACTTCATCAGCACCGGTCACTTTAATTGTAGTGTGGACATTATCCGCTCCGCGCAAACTGCCAGTCGCAACGATATTTTTGCCAAGCACCGCGTTAAGAGTTGCTTGCCAAAGAGATTGGCCGCCGCCGGAAGCAATAAAGGCTTCATCTCCAATGCCACCAATCAAAACTTCATCAAGTTTTAAACGATCGGTAAAATCCAATTTTCTCTCAACAGAAAAATGCATTAATTGTTGCCGCTCAATCTCATTTAATTTTTTTTCCGGACGTTCCGCAGATATAATTGTCGCGATATTTTGCGGCAGGTTTTCTTGTTCACTAATTTTATCGATCAGCGCCAAATCTAGTTTCTCATTATCAAACTGACCTTCCAAACCAATATCATCGCCGAAAATTGCTTCACTTTCAGGGCGACCGGTGATGTAAATAATACCTGTCAACGATTTATTTTCAGCAAGCGGATTTGGCGTGTCGCAGCCCCATTTTTCTATCGCCTGAGAAGTTTGGTCAACTATTTGCGCAATTGTCGGAACATTGCTGCGCGTGATTGCGCCATTAATATCAAAAGTTTCATTGCCTCTTTGATCTTTAGCCCAAGGACGACCTGTGGCACCAAATAAAGCTACAGTTTTTCCATTAGTTTGCGGAGTAAAATAGTTCCAAATAGTTTGGGATATTTGATTACTTCCTCTTGCATCATAAGGTTTAGAATCTCCAAAAACTGAGACTATTGTTGATTTTGGCGGCAGCTGAAATGTCTTTAAAATTTCGGGTCTGAGTTTGGAAAAATTCGTAGATGGAACTGTAGATTTATCTACAAGAATTACCGGAGTTTTGCTTTTATCATCTAGGGTTGAAGCCACGCCGGACATGATTGGATGAAGAAGGTCTTTCTTCCCGGTGACACGCTGCATTAATTGCAAAAATTCATGCCCACCTTGTCCCCCTTGATTTGGTTTGGTGGTGGAAAGTTTTCGTAAGATTTGTTTCATGTTGAAGCAATTTGTTATAAGTGAGTAGCAGATAACAGAAAAAGAAAATTTTTTTCTATAAGAAAATAGTGTTCTATTTTTCTGAACAACTAACTTCAGTTCGATCAAGAAGAAAGCAAATTTTTTGATTTTGATAATTTATCATATATACCCAACCTAATCCAAAACACCGAACTTATGACTTCGCCTTTTTGGTAAAAATTTGCTCGGAAAATGACGCTGTGCCACTTGGCACAGCTTACATTTTCTGTCGCAATTTTTCCTCAAAAATTCTCGTCATAAGTTCGGTGTTTTGGATTAGGTTGGGTATAGATCATGAGGTTTAAAATTACTGATCTAAATTTATATCAATGACATGAAAAAAGAATTTTTGCTCAGCTTTTTAATCCTATTCCAAACTTTACCAGTTTTCGCCAAAACATATGATTTAGAAATCAAAAAACAGAATGTTTTTATAACCGGAAAAGCTGTGGAAGCAATTACCATCAACGATGGAATTCCTGGTCCAACCTTGCGCTGGCAGGAAGGCGAAGATGTTGTAGTTAATGTCAAAAATACGATGGATGAAACCACTTCAATTCACTGGCACGGAATTTTGCTTAATGGATTAATGGATGGAGTTCCTGGGTTAAATGGTTTTCACGGCATCGCACCACACACAACTTTTACCTATAAATTCAAAGTTAGACAGAAAGGAACTTACTGGTATCACTCCCATTCAAATTTGCAGGAGCAGCAAGGTGTTTATGGTTCAATCGTAATTGAGCCAAATGAGGTTAAAGCGGATCGCGATTATGTTGTCTTATTATCTGACTTCACGGAAGAAAATCCTAACACAGTTTTAAACAATCTCAAAATTGATTCCGGCTACTACAATTTTAATAAGCGCACAATTCTTACTTTTTTCAAAGACATAAAAAAGAATGGATTTTCTGCTACGCTGCGTGATTACATGGATTGGGGCTCAATGCGCATGGACCCGACAGATTTATCGGATGTTACCAGATATCATTTTTTAACAAATGGCAAAACCGCAGAGCAAAATTGGACAGGAATTTTCAAGAAAGGTGAGCGTGTAAAACTGCGCTTTATCAATGCTTCAGCGATGACGATTTATGATGTTTCAATTCCAGGTTTGAAAATGAAATTGGTGGAAGCCGATGGCCAGCCAGTAAAACCAACCACGATTGATGAATTCCGTTTTGGCGTTGCTGAAACTTATGATGTTATCGTTGAGCCAAAAGCAGATAAAGCCTACACAATTTTTGCTGAATCAATTGATCGCACCGGATATGCCAGAGGAACTCTCGCGCTGAAAGAGGGAATGGAAGGTAAAATTACGCCAATGCGTCCAAGGGCGGTTCTAACCATGGCTGATATGGCAATGGAAGGTATGGATCATAGCAATATGAATATGGATAATGTAAAAAGCGGTTGGGCTGAACGCGGTACTTCACAAGACAACAAATCTTTGGAATATTCCGATCTGATCTCTCTTTATCCGCAAAAAGATTTACGCCAACCAACTCGTGAAATCGAATTCAAATTCGGCGGCAGCATGAATCGCTATATCTGGACAATTAACGGCGAAAAATTCCCAAAACCAATGCACTTAAAATATGGCGAAAAAGTGCGTCTAAAGTTTGTTAATGAAACCATGATGGCGCATCCGATTCATTTGCACGGGATGTTTATGCAATTGGAAAATGGCCAGAGCATGAAATGGATGCCAAATAAACACACCGTAATTGTTCCACCCGCACAAACTGTCACATTGCTTTTAAGCGCCGATGAAGCGGGCGAATGGGCATTCCATTGTCACCTTCTTCTTCACATGGCAAGTGGCATGATGACATCTGTTACCGTGGATAAGGAGGGTAAATAATGAAAGTTAAACTTTTCTTAAAATCCTGTTTGGTATTTTTTTTATTTGCCAAAATCGTTTTAGCTGAGGATGTAAAACAAGGCATGAATCATGGCGAAGATCATCAGCAGATATTTCACGCCTTTACAGTTGAAGCTGATGTCGGAGAAGCTCAAGATGGCAGATCAAAAGGCTTCGATTTTTCGGGTTGGGTTGGCGGCGATTACAACAGATTATGGTTGAAAAGTGAAAAGAAAAATTACGGGAATTATGAACAAAAATTTGAAGCCCAGGCACTTTACAGCCGTAACTTTGCACAATTCTGGGATGCGCAAATCGGTGTTTCGCATGACTTTAGCACAGATTTTACTTCGCAGAATCTGAATTATTTTACTATCGGACTTGAAGGTCTTGCGCCACAAATGTTTGAAACTGAAGCACAACTCTTTTTAAGTGAAAAAGGCAATTACAGCGCCAGATTTAAGCAGGAAGTTGATATTTTTATTACACAAAAACTGATTACGCAGCCTTACTTCGAGACCGAAATTTTTGCGCAAGATGTTGAAGAATTAGAGGTAAGATCAGGAATTTCAGATTTGGAACTTGGCATCATGACCCGCTACGAAATCACCCGTAAATTCGCCCCATATTTTGCACTGCGCTATCACACTAAAACTTTCGGCACCGCAGATTTAGCAAAACAACTTGGCCAAAGAGTTGATAATTTTATTGTTGCCGCAGGAATAAGATTGAGATTCTAAAGCGACGACAAGTTCGCAAAAAAAAGAGGTCAAGTCGACATCAGATTAGCCAGCAAAAGTAAAAACTTAAGCTGGGATTTCATCAATTTTGGGAGGGAGAAAGTATCTTAAAAAAGGGAACTATATACTTAAGTTGCCAACTTCTCATTTCGTCATTGCGAGCGAAGCGCGGCAATCCATTTAGTTACAAATGATAAAGTCTGGATTGCCGCGCTTCGCTCGCAATGACGAGATAAAAGATTTTTGGCAACTTAAGTATATAGTTCCCCTTAAAAAAGGGGGATTGCCAATCTCGTAATGAGATCAAATAAAAATCTTGCAATTTGTATTCACGTTAACATTTTAAAGATTCGCTGTAATTACTCTTTTACAGCTGAGAGTGTCTTTATCAAACCAAAAAACTGGCATCACCAGGACAGGTAAATAACAATCAATAAAACTACAATTGTATGTCTAAATTTTTTAAAAATCTGTTTCGTACTTCTCAGACAAAAGAAGCGGCGTCAAATCAATTAAAAGCAGAACAAGAGGCGTCAAAGCAATTAGCGTCAAATCTGGAGCGGGATAGAGGAATAAGAGAAGAAGAAAAAAGACAAAAAGAAAAAAGAGAAGAAGAAAAAGGAGAAGTAAAAGTAAAATCCGGTATGGGCTGGGGAGGCTTAAACGCAGCTGTAATAGATTACGATCAAAAAAATAGTGGGAAGGTTCTTGCAGAAATAGAAGCAAGGGAAAAATTCGAAAAAGAAAGTCAAGAACGAGAAAAAGCAAGAATAAAAGAAGCTGGTGGTAGTGTTTTCGGCATGAATGACTTAGTCCGTAAAGCACACGAGATGGAAACAAAACAGAGTTATAATTATTCTCAAGATCCTCAAGGTTCAGCCATAAACCCTACTGTAGCCAAGGTCAAAGCAGAAACTGAAAAAACTAAAGGAAGCTAAAGGAAGATCTTAACTCAAACCTAGGAACCTTTTAATTAAGGTTCCTTCAACTAAAAAACAACACTGGGAAAAGGGGTCAAGTCCCGATACCGGCATAATGAAAAAAATGGGGTGCTAATTTCCCCCCTGACGCCTTATCCAATC
>JAZKII010000001.1:0-3026 GCA_040384945.1 Pseudomonadota bacterium | reverse complement strand
CGACGCACTTCGTGCTTTGCTCGATGACCTAATTATTTTTTTTGCATCAACTTAAGTATATACTTCCCTCTTCACAACGGGGTCCATACGTTTACTAAACCAAAAAACGCAAACGAAGTCTTCCCATATTTACGCAAATCAAGAAATTGAAAATTTTCCAAAGCAAAATCTTCCGGCTTTGTAGCTGTTTGAAACTCGACCACAATTAAAGAATTTTTTTGAATCCAACCGCCTTCTTCCAGACTTTTCATAATCGCCAAATAATCTTCGGCGTAAGGTGGATCGATAAAAATTAAATTAAAAAACTTATCATTTTTTGGCAATTTTTTTGCATCGGCATTTAAAATTTTAATGCTGTTTTCAACTTTCAAAATCTCGGAATTTTTTTTGACTAGATTCAAATGTGTTGAATTATTATCTAAAAATAAAACTGATTTTGCACCGCGAGATAAAGCTTCAAAACCAACTGCACCACTGCCGCAACACAAATCTAAAATATCAGCATCAACAATTTCAAAACCGATTTCTTTGATAATTTTTCCCGAAGATAAAATATTAAAAAGTGCTTCCCGATTTTTATCAGTTGTGGGGCGAAGTGATTTTAAATGATCGGAATTTGTTAAATTTTTTCCGCGAAATTTTCCGGCTACAATTCTCATTAATTAATTCTCAAACCTTGATTTATCTGCGTAATAAACACCAAGCAGTTTTACATTTTTAGAAAAAAATCCCATTTCTTCCAAGGCTAATCCAACATTTTTTTGACTTGGATGGCCATCAATCGTGATAAAAAATTTCGCCTGTTTGGAAGCGCCGCCCGGAATATAACTTTCCAATTTTACCATATTTACGCCATTTGTAGCAAAGCCACCAAGCACTTTGTAAAGCGAGCCGGGAATGTTTCTGATTGTGAATAACATTGTAGTTACAACTGGTGCAATTTCCGGATTTGGATCGATCGCATCTTTGGCAATCACGATAAAAGTTGTCGTATTTCCTTGCGCATCTTGCATATTTTCTTTGATGATTTTTAACCCATAAGTTTCCGCCGCCATTTTGGAACAAAGCGCCGCTTTGCTTTTATCATTAGCATTCGCCACAAATTTTGCTGCTTCCGCTGTGTTAGAAAATTCACGAAGTGTCATATTTAAATCACGCAAATTATTTTGACATTGCATCAAAGCCTGCGGATGAGAAAGAACTTCTTTAATATCCTCAAGCCTTGTACCATCAAGCGCGGCAAGATTGTGATTAATTGATAAAAAATGTTCGGCAACGATCGAAACTTTTTCTTCCTGTAATAAATTATGAATTTCCGAAACGCGTCCAGCGTAAGAATTTTCCAAAGGAATCATGCCATATTGCACTTCGCCTTTTTCAACGGCGCGAAAAACATCAAAGAAAGTCGGAAAAGCTTTGGCCTCAAAGTCAGGATAATAGCTATTGCAAGCCAGGTTAGAATTGGCGCCAATAGCACCTTGAAAGGCGATTATTTTTTTCATCGATGGATTTATAATTAATTGACATTGTTTTGCTGTTTTTAATAATCATTCCTCAATCCAACAAAATCAACATTTTAGAAGTAACTATGTCAAAAAACTGGACGGCAAATTCATGGAGAAATTTTCCCATCAAACAACAGCCGACTTATGAAAATCAAGGCTTGCTTAAAACAACTGAAGCCCAGCTTAAAAATTTTCCACCACTTGTTTCATTTGATGAAATCGAAAAATTAAAAGCAGAATTAGCTGCTGTTGCTAATGGCGAAGCCTTTTTATTACAAGGCGGCGATTGTGCAGAAAGTTTCACCGAATTTTCTCACGATAATTTAAAAAACTTTTTTAGAACCATCATGCAAATGACAATTGCTTTGATGTATGGCTTAAACAAACCAGTTGTAAAAGTTGGCAGAATTGCCGGACAATATGCCAAACCAAGATCTGACGGCAATGAAACTATTGATGGCGTTACTCTTCCCAGCTATCGCGGCGATATTATCAACGGCATTGATTTTGAAAAAAATGCCCGCGTTTCTGATCCGCAACGTTTGGTTGATTCTTATTTTTATTCTGCTGCATCGCTAAATTATCTACGCTCCCTTGCTCTGGGCGGTTATGGCAATTTGGAAAAAGTAAATAAATGGAATGAAGAATTTGCCCATAGTTTAAATAGCAAAAAAAATACTGAAGAAGTAATTGGCGAAGTTAATAAAATTTTAAACTTCATGCGCGCTTGCGGCCTTGATGCTAAAAGCCTGCCGCAACTCACAACTGCAAGCTTTTTCACCTCTCATGAAGCTTTGCTTTTGAATTATGAAGAAGCTTTCACGATTCAAAATAAGGATAATAAAAAATTCTACGATTTAAGCGCGCATATGCTGTGGATTGGCGATAGAACTCGCGATCCCAATGAAGCGCATGTTGAATTTATGCGCGGAATTTCCAACCCGATTGCTTTCAAAGTTGGGCCATCAATTTCGAAAGATGATTTGTTGAAACTTTTAGATGTTTTAAATCCTGAAAATGAAGCCGGAAGAATCACCTTAATTTCAAGAATGGGCGCCGGAAAAGTTGAACAAATTTTACCACCTTTAGTTGAAGCTGTGCGCGATGCCGGACGTTCTGTAGTCTGGTCTTGTGACCCGATGCATGGCAATACAATTAAATCTTCAAACGGTTATAAAACACGCAAGTTCGATGATATTTTAAGCGAAATTAAATCATTCTTCAAAATTCATAAAATGGCAGGAACTTACGCCGGCGGCGTGCATTTTGAAATGACTGGCCAAGATGTGACTGAATGTTTAGGCGGAAATCAGCAAATTACTGAATTGAATTTGCAAGATCGTTACCACACACATTGCGATCCGAGATTAAATTCTTCGCAAAGTGTTGAACTAGCCTTTATGATCGCGCAAGATTTGGCAGCGGCTAATTCTTAAAAAGAATACTTCAGGTCATCGAGCAAAGGCCGTAAGGCCGTCGTCGAGATGCTGGCTGGATGTTGCAACGCCGAGCTAGCATCTC